>NZ_JBJHAM010000014.1:0-106645 GCF_054051035.1 Blastococcus sp. SYSU DS0619
CCCCCCGCCCGCTCCCACGCCCGCCCCCCCCGCCTTGGTCCGGGGCCGGGGGGGGCGGGGGCCCGCGCACCCCCCCCCCGCCCCCCCAGGACCCCGTGCGGTGAGCCAGGACGCGGCACCGCGCGCCGTGCAGCACGCACACGAGAGGGCCCGGTCCAGGAAATCTCCTGGACCGGGCCCTCTCGTTCGTTCTGCGGGTCTCAGACCCCCGCGGCGACCGCAGCGGGCTCGGCCGCGATCAGCCGGGTCCGCTCCTCTTCGCTCATCCCGCCCCACACGCCGTACGGCTCGCGCACGGCGAGGGCGTGCTTGAGGCACGCGTCGAGGACCGGGCACCGACCGCAGACGGCCTTGGCCGCGCTCTGCCGTCGCGCCCGGGCCGGCCCGCGCTCACCGTCGGGGTGGAAGAAGAGGGACGTGTTCTCGCCACGGCATGCGCCGTGGAGCTGCCAGTCCCAGACCTCGGCGACGGGCGTCGGGAGTCTGCGGATGTCGGCCATGTCTCCTCCAGGACTCTATCGAGCCGGAGGGGGCTGTCCGGCTGCAAGGGGCCCGGTGCCCTCGGCGTCCCGCCGTCAAACACAGCCGATTCGCAACTTTTTGCGGTGTGCCCTGCGTCACCGCCCCCCGGTGCCGCTCACCCCGGGGGGTGAGGGCGTCTGTTCCCCCGGTCGGGAGTCGCTCACTGTGGCTCCAGGTCGCGTCGACGTCCGGGCGGGGGATCAACCCGGACGGCCCCGTGACCTGCGCAGAGGCGGCGGACCCCGGGTGGGGTCCTCCGCCCGAGCGACACCCGGCCGGGCGCTTCCCGGCCGGTGGGGGACCCGTCCGCCGTGCGGCCGGGAGGAGTGAGGAGCAGGCGTGATCGAGGACAGGATGCGTGCACCCGTGCACGGCGCGACCGTGTGGGTGTACGACGAGCGGCGGCGGGTCCGGGACGACGTCGCCTCGCGGCTGGTCGCCCTGCCCTTCGTCGGCCGGGTCGAGGTGGTCGGGGACGGTCAGTCGCTGATGTCCCGCCTGGCGACCCGTACCCCCGACGTCCTCGTCGTCGGCACCCAGCGCGCCGTCGACACCGGCCTGTCGGCCGCCACGCAGGCGTTGCGGGCCCACCCGGGCCTGCCGGTGCTGGTGCTCGGTGCCCCCGACGACGCCGAGAGCGTCCGGGCCGCCGTCGCCTTCGGTGCCCGGGGATACCTCCGCTGGGACGCGACCGCGATCGAGATGGGCCTCGGCCTCTCCCGCGTCGGGCTGCGCGCCGACGGCGGACGCATCCCGCAGCAGGCGCCCCAGCCGGTGCCGGCGTGGAGCGGCGCCGCCCCGCTGAACGGCTCCGCCCCGACCACGGTGCGTTCGACCGTCCGCGAGGTGCCGCCGCAGGCGAGCCTGTCGATGCGGGAGATGCAGGTGCTCACCGGCATGAGCCAGGGCAAGAGCAACGCGCAGATCGGCCGCGAGCTCTACCTGTCCGAGGACACCATCAAGACCCACGCGCGGCGGCTGTTCCGCAAGCTGGGTGCCAAGGACCGCGCCGAGGCGGTGGCCACCGGCTTCCGCCGCGGCATCATGACCTGACGGCCGCCCGGCCGACGAACGCACGCCGAGGGCCCTCTCCCGAGCCGGGAGAGGGCCCTCGACGTGCGTTCTCGTCCGCCTGCGCGCCGTGCCGACGGCCGAGTTCCGGGAAGTCGGGCCCTGAACACCGCGTCCGAGCCCGACTTCCCAGTTCTCGGCGCCCGGCACGTGCTCAGCTCAGCTGGGGGACGGCACCCGGCCGCGGTGCGGTCCGGAGGACCGCAGTGTCACAGCTCAGTCGTCGCGGGCGTGGCGGCCGGTGCGTCGGCCGCTGGGCTCGTCGCGCTCGGCGAGCGCCGCGACACCGTCGGCGTAGCCGCTGGCGTAGTCCCAGCTGACGTAGTCGTCGGGGTCGGGGTCGAACGGCGGCTCGTGCCGGCCGGTCTGCCCCTCGTCGAGGAGCTGGCGCAGGTTGGCCTGCATCAGCGCCCAGTCGACGTGGTGCTCCTCCTCGCAGTCGGGGCAGTCCACGACGATGCCCTTGATGCCGGTGGGCTCGAGGAGGGTGCGGAAGACCTCGAGCTCGGCGAGGTCGTCGAGGACCCCGGCGCGCTCCTCCATCGTGAGGGGCGGCGGACCGGAGCCGTCGGCCGGACCGAAGTCCGGTCCGGAGGCATCGTCGAACGGAGACACGGTCACACGGTAGCCGCCGAACAGGCGGCGCACCGCCCGTCGCGCCCCGCCGCCTACGATCGTCCTCAGGTCCCGCGCGCCCGCGAGGTGCGGCGGCCGGTGTCCGACCCGATCTGCCCCGAAGGGTGGCCGCGCACATGCAGCCCGACTCCGTGCCCGAGCTGCCGGCGAAGTTCGCCCGCCTCGGGCTCACCTACGACGACGTCCTCCTCATCCCGGGGGCGTCCGACGTCGTCCCGGCCGAGGTGGACACGAGCAGCCGCGTGACCCGCCGGATCACGCTGGCCGTGCCGCTGCTCTCCAGCGCGATGGACACCGTCACCGAGGCGCGCATGGCGATCGCCATGGCCCGGGTCGGCGGCATGGGTGTCCTGCACCGCAACCTCTCCGCCGAGGAGCAGGCCGGCCAGGCCGACCTGGTGAAGCGGTCCGAGGCCGGCATGGTCACCAACCCGGTCACCTGCTCGCCGGAGAACACCCTCGCCGAGGTCGACGCGCTCTCGGCGCGCTACCGCATCTCGGGTGCGCCGGTCGTCGACGCCGACGGCGTCCTGCTGGGCATCGTCACCAACCGGGACATGCGGTTCGAGACCGACATGAACCGGCTCGTGCGCGACGTCATGACGCCGATGCCGCTGATCACCGCCCCGGTGGGCGTGGACGCCGACACCGCGCTGAGCCTGCTCTCCCAGCACAAGATCGAGAAGCTGCCGCTGGTCGACGACGCCGGCCGGCTCCGCGGGCTGATCACCGTCAAGGACTTCGTCAAGCGCGACCAGTTCCCGCTCTCCACCAAGGACGCCGACGGCCGGCTGGTCGTGGGCGCGGCGCTGGGCGTGGGCGAGGACGCCTACAAGCGGGCCGGCCTCCTGGTCGACGCCGGTGTCGACGTGCTCGTCGTCGACACCGCGCACGGCCACCAGCGCGCGGTGCTGGAGATGGTCGCCCGCGTGAAGAAGGACTTCGGCGGCGATGCGGGCGTGGAGGTCGTCGGCGGCAACGTCGCCACCCGCGCCGGCGCGCAGGCGCTGGTCGACGCCGGTGTCGACGCGGTCAAGGTCGGTGTCGGGCCCGGGTCCATCTGCACCACCCGCGTGGTCGCCGGCGTCGGCGTCCCGCAGATCAGCGCGATCTACGAGGCGTGGCTGGCGGCCGGGCCGGCCGGGGTGCCGGTCATCGCCGACGGCGGGCTGCAGTACTCCGGTGACATCGCGAAGGCGCTGGTCGCCGGCGCCGACACGGTGATGATCGGCGGGCTGTTCGCCGGGGTCGAGGAGGCCCCGGGCGAGCTGGTCTTCATGAACGGCAAGCAGTACAAGACCTACCGCGGCATGGGCTCGCTGGGCGCCATGCAGAAGCGCGGCAACCAGTCCTTCAGCCGGGACCGGTACTTCGCCGACGACGTCCTCTCCGACGACAAGCTCGTCCCCGAGGGCATCGAGGGCCAGGTGCCCTACCGCGGCGCGCTGGCCGGCGTCGCGCACCAGCTCGTGGGCGGGCTGCAGGCCTCCATGGGCTACGCCGGTGCGGCGACCATCGCGGACCTCAAGGAGCGCGGTCAGCTGACCCGCATCACCTCCGCGGGGCTGGTGGAGAGCCACCCCCATGACATCCAGATGACCGTCGAGGCACCGAACTACCGGGGGCGCTGACCGTGAGCGTGCGCGACACCGTCGAGATCGGCCTCAACCGCTTCGCCCGCCGGGGCTACGACCTGGACGAGGTCTCGATCGTCCCGTCCCGGCGCACCCGCGACGTCGATGACGTCTCGACCGCCTGGCAGATCGACGCCTTCCGGTTCGACATCCCGCTGGTGACCAGCCCGAGCGACGCCGTCGTCAGCCCGGCGACGGCGATCGCCGTCGGCCGGGCCGGTGGCCTGGGGGTGCTCAACGGCGAGGGCCTGTGGGCCCGCTACGACGACCCGGCGCCGGTCTACCGCGAGCTCGCCGAGGCCGCCGCGGCCGGCGCCCCGCCCGTGGCGCTGCTGCAGAAGGTTTACGCCGAACCGGTGAAGGCCGACCTGATCACCGCGCGCATCAAGGAGATGAGCGACGCCGGGGTGACCACGGCGATCCGGGTCTCCCCGCAGCACACCGAGCAGCTGGCCCCGGCCGCGCTCTCGGCCGGCGTCGACCTGCTGGTCATCCAGGGCACGATCGTCTCCGCCGAGCACGTGACCAGCCAGGGTGACGCACTGAACCTCAAGGAGTTCATCGCCGATCTCGACGTCCCGGTGATCGTGGGTGGCGCGGCGAACTACACGACCGCGCTGCACCTCATGCGCACCGGCGCGGCCGGCGTGATCGTCGGCGTGGGCGCGGACACGTACTCCACGACGGACTCCGTCATGGGCATCCGGGTGCCGCTGGCCAGCGCGATCGCCGACGCAGCGGCGGCCCGCCGCGACTACCTCGACGAGACCGGCGGCCGGTACGTGCACGTCATCGCCAACGGCCGGATCGAGACCAGCGGCGGGATCGCCCGGGCGCTGGCCTGCGGTGCCGACGCCGTCCAGCTGGGGGAGCCCCTGCGCGTCGCCGCGGAGGCCCCCGGCGGCGGCGTCTGGTGGGACTCGGTGGCCGCCCACCCGCGGCTGCCACGCGGGGCGACCTCGGCGCAGATCGAGCCGGCCGGCTCCCTGGAGCAGGTGCTGCTCGGCCCGGCGGAGTCCGCCGACGGGCGCACCAACCTGTTCGGGGCGCTCGCCCGCACCATGGCCAAGACCGGCTACTCGGACCTCAAGGAGTTCCAGCGCGTCGACCTCGTGATCGGCGGCTGAGCGTGGACTTCCCGACCGTCCTGGTCGTCGACTTCGGCGCCCAGTACGCCCAGCTGATCGCCCGACGCATCCGCGAGGCCGGGGTCTACTCGGAGATCGTGTCGTCCCAGGTGCCGGCCGAGGAGATCGTCGCCCGGAAGCCGGCCGCGATCGTGCTCTCCGGCGGCCCGTCCAGCGTCTACGCGCCCGAGGCCCCGCAGGTCGACCCCACGCTGTTCGAGTCGGGGGTGCCGGCGTTCGGCATCTGCTACGGCTTCCAGGCGATGGCCGCCTCGCTCGGCGGCACGGTGTCCCGCACCGGCGACCGCGAGTACGGCGGCACCCCGCTGACGGTCACGACGCAGTCGCGCATGTTCGGGGCGCTGCCGGTGGAGCAGAACGTCTGGATGAGCCACGGCGACGCCGTCTCCGCCGCACCCCCCGGGTTCACCGTCACCGCCACCTCCACCGGTGCGCCGGTGGCCGCCTTCGAGGACGTCGACCGGCGGCTGGCCGGCGTGCAGTTCCACCCCGAGGTGCGGCACACCGCGCACGGGCAGACGGTGCTCGAGCACTTCCTGTTCGACATCGCCGGCCTGGAGCCGACCTGGACGATGAGCAACGTCGTCGACGAGCAGGTGGCGGCGATCCGCGAGCGGATCGGGGACCGGCGGGCGCTGTGCGCGCTGTCCGGCGGGGTCGACTCCGCGGTGGCTGCGGCGCTCGTGCAGCGGGCGATCGGCGACAAGCTCACCTGCGTCTACGTCGACCACGGGCTGATGCGCGCGGGGGAGACCGAGCAGATCGAGCGCGACTTCGCCGCCACCACCGGAGCGGACCTGAGGGTCGTCGACGCGAGCGGGCAGTTCCTCTCCGCGCTGGCCGGGGTCAGCGACCCGGAGGAGAAGCGGAAGATCATCGGCCGCGAGTTCATCCGGGTCTTCGAGCAGGCGGCCACCGACGTCGTCGCCGACGCCCAGGCGCACGGCGAGACCGTCGACTTCCTCGTGCAGGGCACGCTGTACCCCGACGTCGTCGAGTCCGGCGGTGGCAGCGGGACGGCGAACATCAAGAGCCACCACAACGTCGGCGGGCTGCCCGAGGACCTCACCTTCAGCCTGGTCGAGCCGCTGCGCGCGCTCTTCAAGGACGAGGTGCGCGAGGTCGGCCGGCAGCTCGGCCTGCCCGACCGGCTGGTGCAGCGCCAGCCGTTCCCCGGCCCCGGGCTCGGCATCCGCATCGTCGGCGAGGTCACCCGCGAGCGGCTCGACGTGCTGCGCAAGGCCGACGCCATCGCCCGGGAGGAGCTCACCGCGGCGAAGCTGGACGACGAGATCTGGCAGTGCCCGGTCGTGCTGCTGGCCGACGTCCGCTCGGTCGGCGTCCAGGGCGACGGGCGCACCTACGGCCACCCGGTGGTGCTGCGCCCGGTGTCCAGCGAGGACGCCATGACCGCCGACTGGACCCGGCTGCCCTACGACGTGCTGGCCCGGATCTCGACCCGGATCACCAACGAGGTCGAGGAGATCAACCGGGTCACCCTCGACGTGACGAGCAAGCCCCCGGGCACCATCGAGTGGGAGTAGCGGGACGCCGCTGCCCGGCCGCCTCGCGCTGAGTCGCGGGGTCAGGGGCAGGCTGGGGCGCGCACCGCGTGCGCGTCGGGCGGCGGCGTGCCGAACGCCCCGGGATCGCGCGCGGGCGCCGTCTCGGTGGTGAGATCGGCGGCCTCGATGCGGTCCCAGCGGAACCACCGCGGGGCGTCGCGCAGCCGACACCAGCCGATCAGGTACCAGCGGTCGCCCGTGCGGGCGAGCAGGTGCGGCTCCACCCGCCGGCGGGACACCTCTCCGGCGTCGTCCCGGTAGCGGATGGCGACCACGCGCCGTCGCAGGAGCGCCTCCTCGACGACGGACGCGGGAGCGGGCCGCCCCCGGGCCTCGCCCCGCACCCAGACCCGGCCGCCGAGCTCCCGGGCGGTCTCCCGTGCGCCCGGCCCCATGACGTCGAGGACCTTCTCCAGCGCGGCCCGGCCGTCCGCGGCGAACGGGGCCTCCGACGCCCCGGCCAGGGCGACCGCCAGCGCCACCGCCTGCGCCGGCGTGAGGTTCACCGGCGGCAGCGTCGCGGCCGCGTCGAGCACGTAACCGCCACCTGGGCCGGCGGTCGCCCAGATCGGCACCCCGGCCTGCTGCAGCGCGGCGACGTCCCGCTTGATCGTGCGGGGGGAGACCTCCAGCCAGTCGGCCAGCCGCTGCGCCGTCCGCCCCCGTGCACCGGCGCGACGCAGCTCCTCGGAGACGGCGTGCATCCGGTCCGTGCGGTTCATGCGGCGGATCGTGGCAGAGACGGTGACAGGACGGTGTCACCAGGTGCGCGGCACGGTGTTCCCATGACCGACATCGCGCTCTTCCACTCCGTCCTCGGCGTGCGGCCGGGGATCACCGACGCCGCCGACCGCCTGCGTGCGGCCGGGCACGAGGTGCTCGTCGTCGACCAGTACGACGGGCGGGTCTTCGACGACTACGGCGAGGCCGGTGCGTACGTGGCGGACGTCGGCTTTCCCGCGCTGATGTCCCGGGCGGTGGCGGCGGTGCAGGACCTGCCCGACGGGTTCATCGCCGCCGGCTTCTCCAACGGTGCGGGGATGGCGGAGTTCGTCGCCACGCAGCGGCGGTGCGGCGGCCTGCTGCTCTTCTCTGGCGCGCTGCCGCTGCAGATCTTGGGCGCCGATCGCTGGCCGTCGGGGCTGCCCGCCCAGCTGCACTACACCGAGGGTGACCCGTTCCGGCAGCAGGAGTGGATCGACGCGGTGGTCGCCGATGCCCGCCGCGCGGGCGCCGTGATCGACGTCCACGACCACCCGGGGACCGGCCACCTGTTCACCGACCCGAGCCTGCCGGCCGAGTACGACGCGGCGGCCACCGAGGTGCTGTGGACGCGGGCACTCGACTTCTGCGCGCGCGTGGCCGCCCCGGCGTCGGCGCAGACGGGGCCTCCGGTCACCTGATCGGGGCTCCGACGCGCCGGATGCGGACAGTCGTGGCGGGCTCGACGCCGGCCCCCTGCGCGGCCGGCGTAGCGGCGACTCAGGAACCCACCGGCGCCAGGTCGAAGACGACGAAGTACAGCCCGACGTGCACCAGCGCAGCGGCGCCCACCGTCAGGACGAGGACCGACCTGCCCCGCCGGCTCAGGTTCGCGCCCGCGAGGCAGGTCAGCAGGATCGCGGGCAGCAGCCACTTGAGTCGTCCGAAGCCGTACCAGAAGTCGTGCTCGAGGAGAACGAAGGACTCGAGCAGCGGGAAGGCGGCCACGAGGACCACCTCCCACTGGAACGTCGTGAGCATGCGCCCCGCGATCAGCACGACGACGAGCGCGGCGAGGAAGAACCCTCCGTAGTCGAGGACGAGGGCGTTGACGAACCGCCAGCTCAGCAGCGCGAAACCCTCCTGGGCGCCGACGGCCGACCGGACCTCGGCCCGGTTCAGGAGCGCGCGGAGGTAGGCGAGCGGGGTAGCGCCCGTGGTGACCAGCACGTGCGCGGTGATCAGCACGAGCGACACCGCCGTACCGACCGCTGCGAACAAGTTGGCCAGGTACGCCCGGTCCTTCGTCCGGTGGTGCTTGTACAGCCCGTAGAGCGACCACCCCACGGCGGCGACGGCGCCCGTCCACGTGACGGCGGTCATGGCCCCGCCGATGAGGAGGGCCTGCCACCAGCGCGGCCGACCGGCCCGCCGGACGAAGATGATCAGGGCGGCGAGGAAGACCGGCACCAGGAGCTCGTGGGACCAGTAGACGTGCATGTGGTACCAGAGCGTTCCGGTCGAGAACGTGTACATGGCCGCCCCCGTCACGGCCATGACCTTGTTCCGGGTGAGCAGGAGGACGAGGTACGCCACGAGCGCCACGCTCAGCCCGTGGAGCAGGAGGCCGAACACCTGGCTCGCTGCATAGGTGGTGCCCAGGCCGAGCGCATTCAGGACCAGGTGCAGGACGACGAAGTGGGTGGAGGGGAAGGAGGTGTACACGGTCAGCTGAGGAAGGGCCGCGTTGCGCAGGAACTGCGGATCCGCGCCGATGTACGAGGCGAACTTGTGCCCCGCGATCGGATTGCTGCCGTACACCTCGAGCACGTACTGGTTGTGGATCCACACGTTGGCGTTGTTCAGCCGCTGGTACGGCGTCCAGCCGGAGTTCTGGATCGGGTCCATGCCGAGCGAGGGCAGACGCAGCAGGACCGAGACGGCGAAGAGTGCGGCGACCGCGACGACGGGCCAGTAGCGGGATGAGGTGGTTCGCAACATGTGAGGGCCGCGTGCGCCTTTCCATCGGGGATCGCCGGCTCGGGCGGCCCCGCAGTGCTCGACCGTGCCCCGGGACCGAGCGTAGGGGCGGGCCGCCCCCGCCGATGGGCCCACGGTGACGGCTGAGACGGTCGCGACGGCTGTGCCGGGATGGGCGGTGCCGGTCCCGGCCAGGACGCGGACGGTGGCCGGTGATGGTCATCGCTGCACCCCTCGCCGACCCCCGGACGGGTGGTCCGGCTCGCCGTCCGGCCCGCTCCGTGCTGGGGTGGGAGACCGGACGGCGTCGAGGGTGAAGCGGGGGGAACGGTGACCACCTCGGCGTGGCCGTTCGTCCCGAGCCTGCTCGCGCTGGTCGCCATGGCCGTGGTCATCGTGGTCGCGGGTGTCCGCCTGACCCGCATCGCCGACGCACTCGCCGAGCGCACCGGGCTCGGGGACGCGGTCGGCGGGGCGCTGCTGCTCGGTGCCGTGACGTCGCTGCCCGGGAACGTCACCGTCCTCACCGGGGCGCTGGAGGGCGATCCCGGGTTCGCGCTCGGCAACCCGATCGGCGGGATCGCCCTGCAGACGGTCTGGCTGGCGATCGCCGACCTGCTCTACCGCCGGGTAAATCTCGAGCACGCGAGCGCGTCGCTGGAGAACGTGATGCAGGCGGTCATCCTCATGGCCCTGCTGGCGGTGCCGGTCATCGGCTACGCCACGCCGGGGCTGCGGCTGGGCTGGATCCACCCGGTCACGCTGCTGATCCCGCTCTTCTACGCCTACGGGCTGCGGCTGCTGCGCAGGATGCGGGAGGCACCGATGTGGGTGCCGACGCAGACCGACCAGACCGTGGACGGCGACGGCCACAGCGACGCCGACGGCGACGGCGAGGAGGACGGGGACGCCCGCTCGACCGGCCGCCTCTGGGCCGGCCTCGCCGGGCTCGGGCTGCTCGTCGGGGTGGCCGGCTGGATCGTCGGCCAGGCCGGACTGGGCGTGGTGGCGGCGACGGGGCTGGACAGCGGGCTGGTCGGGTTCACCCTGACGACGGGGATCAGCTCCCTGCCCGAGCTGGTGGTGCTGCTCACCGCCGTGCGGATGGGTCAGCTGACCCTCGGCGTCGGCAACATCATCGGCGGCAACGTCTACGACGTCCTGATGATCACGGTGGCCGACGTGGCCTACCTGGAGGGGCCCATCTACCGGGACGCGGGCCCGACCAGCCTGGTCCTGCTGGGCGGGACGGTGCTGATGATCGCGGTGCTGGCCGGTGGCCTGCTCATGCGGGACCGGAAGTGGATCGGGTTCGAGGGCGTCACCATCCCGCTGGTCTACGCGGGCACGGTCGCCCTGGTCTTCGCCAGCGGCTGACCGGACGCGCCGAGGGCCCGGGAGCGGCAGCTCCCGGGCCCTCGTGACGTCCGCACCCCTGCTCAGCGCCCCCGGTGCCGGGTCTTCTTCAGCTCCGAGATCAGCAACGACACCCCGCCGGCGATCAGCATGAACCAGACGAACCCGCCGTCCTCCACGATGCCCATCGGGATGCTCACGCCGGCCATGAGCACGACCGCGAGGACGATGAACACGATCCCGAAGGCCAGGGCCGGCCGGTCGACCGACCGCCGGGGCGGCTCGGGGGTGTCCTCGGTGGACAGCGGGGTCACGGTCTGCCAGTCCCGCAGCTGCTGCTCCTGCCAGGCGGTCGGGGTGGTGGGGAACTCGCTGTAGTCAGCCACGGGACACCTCCACGTCTCCGACGCCGAAGTCGATCGTGAGGAGGAACTCGGCCTGGTCGTCATCCGTCCAGGCCGCCGAGCCGGTGCCCGGGACGAGCCGGCCGTCGTCGGCATCGTCGTCGCCGAACACCCGGGCGTCGCCGATGCCCTGGTCCAGCCGCACGATGACGTCCGCCGACTCCGGCACGATGACGGTGAGGTCCCCGACGCCGTGCTCGATCGTGGTGCGGATCGGCTCGTCCACCTCGGAGAGGTCCACGTCGCTCAGGTCGACCGTCATCTCGCCGGCACCGATCTCGTACAGCGAGCGGACCTCCGCCGCGGTGGCCGGCCGGTAGCTGCGCTCACCCACCCCGCCGGACCCGGACATGTCCACCGTCGACACGCCGAACAGGACGCCCGAGAGGACGATGCCCAGGGCGATGAGGCCGCCCCGCCCGTTCCGGCGCCCGGTGAACGCGGAGGCGACCAGGCCGAGACCGACGACCACCAGCGCGCTGCCGAGGACGCCGCGGCCGCCGATGTCCCAGCCGGTGAAGTGGTTGATCATCGCCAGTAGCCCGAGCAGGATCAGCAGGGCGGCGACCGTGATGCGGGGGACCGGCGACCGAGGGGCCGCCGGCTGCTGCACCACGGGAGCGCCGGGGGTGCCCGGTGCCCCGGCGGCGGGCGGGCCAGCCGGCATGAGCGCCCACAGCAGCAGGTACACGATGACGCCGGTGCCCGCGGCGAGGGTCAGGGCCACGAAGCCGACCCGCCACAGCAGCGCGTCGATGCCGGTGTACTCGGCCAGGCCGCCGTTGACGCCGCCGAGGATCTTGTCCGTCTGGCTGCGGCGCAGCTGCGGGCGGACCGCCTGCGGCCCCTCCGGCGGGGGCGGCGGCCAGGACGGCGGTTCCATCGGCGGCAGGGGAGGGGGAGCCGCGGGAGGGGGTGCGGAGGTCATGGCACAGAGCCTGCCGATCAGGTGGCCGAGGATCCATCAGGGAACGCCCCCATCCGACCCTGGATCGCCGGCGACTGCTCTTCCAGGGTGATCACCGGTGTCCGAGGCGCGGTCGACGGTGCGACGATCGAGTACGTGACCACCCCTGCGACCGGAGCGCCGCCCGGCCCGTCCGCCGCGCGGCCGCCGCTGGTGCGCCCGCGGTCGGGGCGGCTGGTGGCCGGCGTCGCCGCGGGAACCGCCGCGCACCTGCGCCAGGACCCGCTGATCGTCCGGGTCGCCTTCGTCGTCCTGGCCAGCTTCGGCATCGGTGTCGTCCTGTACGCGCTGCTGTGGCTGACCATGTCCGTGGCCGCGCCGGGCGAGGACCCGACGCCGGGGACGGTGCGGCTGGAACACTCCACCGGCCGCGGCCAGCTGCTCACCCTGGTCCTCCTCGGGATCGCCGCCGCCACGGTCTTCGGTCAGCTGGCGAGCCTGAGCAGCGACAGCCTGGCGGTGCCGCTCGTCGTGGTCGCCGTCGGCCTGGCCGTCATCTGGCGCCAGCTGGACACCGACCGCACGCTGAGCCTCCCCGGCGTCCGGTGGGCGCTGGCCGGTGGTGCGGCGCTGGCCGCGGGTGGCCTCGTGCTGCTGCTGGCCACGACCGGCCAGCTCGCCAACGCCCGCAACGGCTTCGCCGCGACCCTGGTCATCCTCACCGGCGTGGTGCTGGCGACCGCGCCGATCTGGCGTCGCCTCCTCGCCTCCCGCGCCGAGGAGCGCTCGGCGCGCGTCCGCTCGGAGGAGCGGGCCGCCGTCGCCGCGCACCTGCACGACTCCGTCCTGCAGACGCTCGCCCTGATCCAGCGGCACGCCGAGGACGCGCAGGCGGTCAGCCGGCTGGCCCGCGGTCAGGAGCGGGAGCTGCGCGCCTGGCTGTACGACCCGAAGGTGGTCCGCGAGGGCGGCACCTGGGCCGGCCTGGTGGCGCAGATGGTGGCCGACGTGGAGGCCGACCACGACCTGCAGATCGAGCCGGTCGTCGTCGGTGACGCCCCCGCCGACGAGGACATCGTCGCCCTGGGCGCGGCCACCCGGGAGGCGCTGGTCAACGCGGCCAAGCACTCGGGCGCCACGGTGGCCGACCTGTACACCGAGGTCACGCCCGACCGGGTGTCGGTGTTCGTGCGCGACCGGGGGAAGGGCTTCGACCCGGGCACGGTGCCCGACGACCGCCGCGGGCTGCGGGACTCCGTCAGCGGCCGGCTGGCGCGGCTGGGCGGTACCGCCGTCGTCCGGTCCGCGCACGGCGAGGGAACCGAGGTGGAGCTGGTGCTCCCGAGAGGAGAGACATGACCGCCCCGCGCGTCTTCGTGGTCGACGACCACGCGATGGTCCGCGCCGGCGTGCGCGCCGAGCTGGGCGGCGACGTCACGTTCGTCGGGGAGGGCGCCGACGTCCCCTCCGCCGTCGAGGGGATCCGGGCCACCCGTCCGGACGTCGTCCTGCTGGACGTGCACATGCCGGGCGGCGGCGGCCGGACGGTGCTGGAGACCCTGCGCACCGAGCTGCCCGACGTGAAGTGGCTGGCGCTCTCGGTGTCCGACGCCGCCGAGGACGTGATCGCGGTCATCCGCGCGGGCGCCCGGGGCTACGTCACCAAGACCATCTCCGGGCCCGACCTGCTCGACGCCGTGCGCCGGGTCGCCGACGGCGACGTCGTCTTCAGCCCCCGGCTGGCCGGGTTCGTGCTCGACGCCTTCGCCGCCGGCGGCGCCGCGGCACCGGAGCCGGAGGCGGAGGCCACCGATCCCGGGCTGGACCTGCTCAGCGCGCGGGAGCGCGAGGTGATGCAGCTGCTCGCCCGTGGCTACACCTACCGGGAGATCGGCTCCCGGCTGTTCATCTCGGTGAAGACGGTCGAGTCGCACGCCTCGAACGTGCTGCGGAAGCTGCAGCTGTCCAACCGCAACGAGCTCACCCGGTGGGCGGCGACCAACCGGCTGCTCTGACCGGCCGGCTGCTCTGACCGGCCGACGAATGGCCGCTCCCGTGCACCTCCGATAAGCATGTGGCCGACACCACTGCAGGCCTGCCGGTGCAGGCCCGGAGGAGAGGACGGTCGGCATGCTGCGCACCCTGTCGCGCCCGCTGGTCGCGGGCGTGGAGCGGTACCTGCCGGGGGCCTTCGTCTTCGCGGTCGTCCTGACCGTGATCGTCGCGGTCCTCGCGCTGATCTTCGGTGACATCGGTCCCGCCGAGCTGACCCGGGCCTGGGGCGACGGCCTGTCCGGGCTGCTCGCCTTCATGACGCAGGTGGCCCTCGTGCTCCTGCTCGGCTACACGCTGGCGCTCACCAGGCCGGTCAAGGCCGGCCTCACCCGCATCGCCGACATCCCCAAGAGTCCCCGCGCGGCGTACGCCTTCGTCGCCCTGGTGTCGGCCGTCGCCTCCCTGATCAGCTTCGGGCTGGGGCTGGTCGTCGGCGGCGTCATCGCCCTCGAGGTCGGCCGGGCCGCCCGCCGCCGGGGCACCCAGCTGCACTACCCGCTGCTGGTCGCCAGCGCCTACTCCGGCTTCGCCGTCTGGCACATGGGCTACAGCGCCACCGGCCCGCTGGCCGCGGCGACCCCGGGCAGCTTCGTCGAGGAGGCGATCGGCCGCACCATCCCGATCAGCGAGACCGTCTACTCGCCGTGGAACCTGATCGCGATCGTCGTCGCCGTGGCCGCCATCGTGGGCACGGTCATGCTGCTGGCGCCCAAGGGCAGGGACCGCATCGTCGAGCTGCCCGAGCGGTTGGGCACCGAGGAGCCCGACATCGCGCTGACCACCCCGGGCACCCCGGCCGAGCGGATGGAGGCCTCGCGGCTGGTCACCCTCGTCCCCGGCGTCGCCCTGCTGGTCTACCTCGGCGTCTACTTCGCCCAGGAGGGCTTCGACCTCACCCTGGACATCGTCAACTGGTCGTTCCTCGCCGCGATCCTGCTGATCGTGCGCAGCCCGGCCGAGCTGGCGGAGCTCGTCGGCGGGGCGGTGCGCACGGTCGGGGAGGTGCTGCTCCAGTACCCGCTCTACGCCGGGATCATCGGGATGATGACCGCGTCGGGGCTGGCGGCGCAGCTGAGCGGGTGGTTCTCCGACATCGCCACCCCCGGGACCCTGGGCCTGTTCGCCTTCCTGTCGGCCGGCCTGCTCAACCTCTTCGTCCCGAGCGGTGGCGGTCAGTTCGCCGTCCAGGCGCCGATCTTCCTGGACGCCGCGGACTCGATCGGTGTCGATCCCGCCGTCATCACCATGGCGATCGCCTACGGCGACCAGTGGACCAACATGATCCAGCCGTTCTGGGCGCTGCCGCTGCTCGCGGTCGCCGGTCTGGGGGTGCGGGACATCTTCGGGTTCACCGCGATCACCTGCCTGATCACCGGCATCGTGTTCGCCGGCACCCTGCTCGTCCTCGGCGGCGGCTGAGCGGAGCCGCCGGCTCAGGCGGTGTGCACCACGTGGAAGGCCTCGGCGAAGCGGCCCGCCGGCAGACCGAGGCCTTCGGCGGTCTGCCGCATCCACGCGGTGACGAACTCCTCGAGCCGGCCCGCCGGCTGGTGGCTCACCTGGGTCACGTGGCTCCTCAGGGCGGCGAACTTGCGGTCCACCACGTCGGTCACGTCGACGGCGTGGTCGGCGCGCGGGCTCGCACCGAGCCAGACCTCCGACACCGTCCAGGCCTCCAGCCCCTCGTCGGCCAGCAGCTCGGGGAAGGCGAACGGGTTGCGCGCGTCGGGGTACACCGCCCGCAGCGTCGACTCGCCCACGGTCATGTGGTCGGGGTGGCTCGCACCGATCCGCTCCCAGAACCGCTCCGGCGAGCTGGTGAGCACCCGCTGCGGCCGGACCTGCCGGATCACCCGGCTGATGTCCCGGCGCAGGTCGAGGGTGAGCTCCAGCCGGCCGTCCGGGTACCCGAGGAAGCGCACGTCGGTCACGCCCACGGCGGCCGCGGCCGCCCGCTGCTCGGCCTGCCGGAGCGGCCCCATCTCGTGCCGGGGGGTGTCGTCGAAGCCGCCGGCGTCGCCGTCGGTGACGATCAGGTAGGTGACCTCCGTGCCGGCGGCGGTCCAGGTGGCCACCGTCCCGGCGCTGCCGAAGTCGACGTCGTCGGGGTGGGCCAGGACGCACAGCGCCCGCTCCACGTGCTCGGCGGGGCGCGGCGGCTGGGGGAGCGTCACGCGGCCGAGCCTAGGTCGGCGTCGGGAGGACGCCGAGCCCGGCCAGCTTGTCCGGATTGCGCACGATCAGCACCTGCTCGACCAGGCCGTCTGCGGACACCACCAGGGTCGCGGCCATGAACGGCCGTCCCTCCTGCCATGCCGCGATGCCGGGCCGCGCGTTGACCTCGGCCGGCAGCACGACGAACGACGGGTCGGCGCCGGTCGCGGCGATGGCCAGGAGGAACCGGGCCACCTTCTCGGCGCCGGTGATCGGCCGCAACGCGGCCCGCGCCTTGCCCCCGCCGTCGCTCACCAGTACGGCGGACGGCGCCAGCACGGAGAGCAGGGCCGAGACGTCCCCACCGGCGCAGGCGGCCAGGAACCGGTCGGTCACCTCCCGCTGCAGGGCCGGGGTGGGCTCGAAGCGGGGGCGGCGGGCCTGCACGTGCTCGCGCGCCCGGTGCCCCATCTGCCGGACGGCGGCCTCGCTGCGGCCGAGTCCCTCCGCCACTTCGGCCGCCGACAGCCCGAACACCTCGCGGAGGACGAACACGGCCCGCTCGGCGGGGGAGAGCGTCTCCAGCACGACCAGCATCGCCAGCGACACCTCCTCGCCCAGCTCGGCCGTGTCGGCCGGGTCCTGCGGGGCGGGGGCGCCCGCGACGGGGGTGGTCCCGGTGACCAGCGGCTCGGGCAGCCACGGGCCGACATAGCTCTCCCGCCGGCTGCGCGCGGAGTCCAGCCGGTCCAGGGCCAGCCGGGTGGCGATCCGCACCAGGTAGGCCCGTTCGTCGGCCACCTCACCGCGGTCGGCCGCCGACCAGCGCAGCCAGGTGTCCTGGACGACGTCCTCGGCGTCGGCGGCGATGCCGAGCATCCGGTAGGCGACCGAGAACAGCAGCCGGCGGTGCCGGTCGAAGGCGGCGAGGGGCGTGGTCACGGAGGTGCGCGCGGTCAGGAGGTGCGGGCCGGCGCGGCGCAGCGGTCGGAGAAGCCCTGGCTGGTCAGCCCGAGCGCGCTGTTGAGGCGGGACCGCGAGTTCTCCACGGCGACCATCATCGTCAGCTCGACGAGTTCGGCGTCGTCGAGGTGCCGCCGCAGTCCGGCCACCATCTCGTCGGTGACCTGCAGCGGCGTCGTCGTCATCGCCTCGGCGTAGGCTATGACGTCCCGCTCCAGCTGGGAGAAGACGTCGCTGTCGCGCCAGCGGGGCACCGCGCGCAGCTTCCGCGGGTCCACCCCCCGCTGGGTGGACTCCCAGTAGCCGAAGTCCAGGCACCAGCTGCACCCGATGGTCACGGCCGACGCCATCACGGCCAGCGCCTTCAGCGTCGGGTCGAGCCGGTTCCAGCGGGCCAGCGACGTCTCGTGCCGCACGTAGGTGCGCAGCACGCGGCCGTTGTGGGCGATCGCGGCGCCCGGGTCCAGCACCGCGCCGTACGTGCGCCGGGAGTACCACTCGGTGAGGCGGACGACGGGGGAGCGGGGCGGGTCGAGGGGGATGCGGGCCATGGTCGGTTCCTCTCCACGGGACGGTGTCCCCATGGAGACGGGACAGCGGCCCCGGACGTGACATCGGGGCGGTGGCACGGGGACGACGGCGGTCCCGCAGACTCGGCCCGTGCCCGAGTACACCCTCGCCCTCGCGCTCCGCTCCTCGGCCCCGCTGGACGACGACGCCGTCGACGCCGTCCGAGCGGTCCTGCGTCCGGACGACGCCGGGCTGCGGGTGTGGCGGGAGCCGGACCGGGCGGTGCTGCGGGTGACCACCGAGTGCACGGCCGAGGACCTCCGGGCGGCGCTGGAGCTGGGCCGCGACCTGGCCGACGAGGCGAACGACGCCTGCCCCGGCCGGGTGTTCGAGGTCGCCGCCATGGACGACGAGGACTCGATGGTCTGGCGCGCCGGCCCCTGATCGCCCTGGGACCCGGAGGCGGCCGGGCGTCAGAGGTGGCCGCGGCCCTGGCGCAGCAGCACCATGCCGAGCGCGGCGCCGTCGGGGCCGAGCTCCGTGCGGAAGCGGGAGAGCACCTGCTGCTCGCGGGAGAGCGACAGCCGGGTGCCGCCCGACGCGGCGCGCAGCGCCCCGATCTCCCGGGAGACCTCCAGGCGACGGCGGACGAGCTCGATGATCTCGGCGTCGCAGGCGTCGATCACGCCGCGCAGCTCGCCGATCCGCTCGGCCGGGTCATCGGGGGCGGTCGGGCCGGCGGCGGGGGGTGCGGTGAGGGTGCTCATGGGGTGTCCTCGGGAGTTCGTGGACCCGGGACCCCGAGAACGAGAAACGCCCCGGGCTCTCGGGCCCGGGGCGTCTGTTGCGGCGTGTGCTCAGCCAGCGGTGACGGACACCGGATCCCGGTGGCCGTAGTAAAAGCTGACGGTGGCGAGCACGGGGCCGAGTGTGGCACAGCCGCGCCGGACCGGGCCAGCCCGAGGGCACCGGGACGCGTGGTGCGGCTGGTCCCGTGGCCGCCGGGACCGTCACCCGTCCGGCTTACAGTGACGGGGCGATGAACCGACCTCACGAAGACGCTCCGCCGGCGCACCACGTCCCTGCGGGGGCCCCGGCATGAGCAGCGTCCAGCAGTCCCTCCCCGGTACCGCCGCCCTGCAGCGCAACGCCCCCGGCTCGGTCGGTCGCGAGCTGGACCGGATGCTCGCCGGCCTCAACGGCCCGCAGCGGGACGCCGTCGTCCACGAGGGCAGCCCGCTGCTCATCGTCGCCGGAGCCGGGTCGGGCAAGACCCGCGTGCTCACGCACCGGATCGCCTACCTGCTCGGCGCCCGGGGGGTGCAGCCGGGGGAGATCCTGGCGATCACCTTCACCAACAAGGCCGCCGGCGAGATGAAGGACCGGGTGGCCGCGCTGGTCGGGGCGCGGGCGCGGTCGATGTGGGTGTCGACCTTCCACTCGATGTGCGTGCGCATCCTGCGGGCCGAGGCCGCGAAGCTGGGCATGAAGTCGTCGTTCACGATCTACGACCAGGGCGACTCGATCCGGCTGATGACGATGGTCGCGCGCGACCTCGACCTGGATGCCAAGCGCTATCCCGGGCGGAGCCTGTCCAACCAGGTGTCCAACCTCAAGAACGAGCTCGTCGACGAGGAGTCGTTCAGCCCCCAGACGGCGCCGGAGAAGGTGCTCAAGGAGGCATACACGCTCTACCAGCGGCGGCTGCGCGAGGCGCACGCCATGGACTTCGACGACCTGATCATGACGACGGTCCACCTGCTGCAGGCCTTCCCCGACGTGGCCGAGCACTACCGCCGTCGCTTCCGGCACGTGCTGGTCGACGAGTACCAGGACACCAACCACGCCCAGTACATGCTGGTGCGCGAGCTGACCGGCACCGGTGCGGGCCCGGTCCCGCAGGCGGAACTGTGCGTCGTCGGTGACGCCGACCAGTCGATCTACGCGTTCCGCGGCGCGACTATCCGCAACATCGACGAGTTCGAGCGCGACTACCCGCAGGCGACCACGATCCTGCTGGAGCAGAACTACCGCTCCACCCAGCGGATCCTCAAGGCCGCGAACACCGTCATCGCCAAGAACACCGGCCGCCGGCCCAAGAACCTGTGGACCGACTCCGGCGACGGCGAGCTGATCGAGGGCTACGTCGCCGACAACGAGCACGACGAGGCCGCCTGGGTCGCCGAGCAGATCGACGCCCTGGTCGACGAGGGCGAGGTCAGGCCCGCCGACATCGCGGTCTTCTACCGCACCAACAACGCCTCCCGCGTGTTCGAGGAGGTGTTCATCCGCGTCGGCATGCCCTACAAGGTCGTCGGCGGGGTGCGGTTCTACGAGCGCAAGGAGGTCCGCGACGCGCTGGCCTACCTGAAGCTGGTCGCCAACCCGGCCGACGTGGTGAGCCTGCGCCGGATCATCAACGTGCCCAAGCGGGGGATCGGCGACAAGGCGGAGTCCTGCGTCGAGTCCTTCGCCGACCGGGAGCGGATCGCCTTCGGCACCGCGCTGCGGCGCTGCGCCGAGGTGCCGGATCTGGCCACCCGCTCGCTCAAGGCGCTGCAGGAGTTCGTCGCCCTGCTCGAGGAGTTCGAGCAGCTGGTGGAGACCGGGTCGGGCCCGGCGGCGCTGCTGGAGAGCATCCTCGACCGCACCGGCTACCTCGCCGAGCTGCAGGCGAGCACCGATCCGCAGGACGAGGGCCGCGTCGACAACCTCAACGAGCTGATCTCGGTCGCTGCCGAGTTCGAGGCCGCCAACCCCGGCGGTTCGGTCACCGACTTCCTGGAGCAGGTGTCGCTGGTGGCCGACGCCGACCAGATCCCGGTCTCCGGTGACGACGCCGGCGTGGTCACCCTGATGACCCTGCACACGGCGAAGGGCCTGGAGTTCCCGGTCGTCTTCCTGACCGGGCTGGAGGACGGCGTCTTCCCGCACCTGCGCGCGCTGGGTGACCCGCGCGAGCTGGAGGAGGAGCGCCGGCTGGCGTACGTGGGGATCACCCGCGCCCGGCAGCGGCTCTTCATCTCCCGGGCGACGGTGCGCACCAGCTGGGGGCAGCCGGCCTACAACCCGCCGTCCCGGTTCCTCGACGAGATCCCGGCCGAGACCATCCACTGGGAGCGCACCGACCCGGTGCCCGCCCCGTCGACCGGCTACAAGTCGGCCCAGACGCGGGTGGCCGCCACCGGCCTGTCGACCGGCGGCCTGCGCGGGGGCGCCGGCAACCGGCAGGTCATCTCGGTCGAGGTGGGGGACCGGGTCAGCCACGACGCGTTCGGGCTGGGCACGGTGGTGGAGGTGACCGGCGTCGGCGACAAGGCCCAGGCCACGGTCGACTTCGGCTCCGGAGGCACCAAGCGCCTCGTCCTCCGCTACGCCCCCCTCGTGAAGCTCTGACCTGAGGAGCGCGGGCCCGAAGGGTCCCCCGACGAAGGTCGAGAGCCGCGGCAGTCGGTGGAGGTCGCGCTCGGGTCGCGGATCATGACGGGACGCGCCCTGCGAGGTGCTCCGAGAAGAGGGCCCGGAGGGTCCTCGACGAGCGAGCAGGACGCGCTCAATACATCGGGGGACGGCACGTGGTCGCGGTGTCGGCCGGAGGCCGACGGATCAAAGAGCCGCGGCTCCTGGCCCTCGTCGGGGACCTTCCGGGCCCCGCTCCTCGAGCTACACACTCACTCCGCGCTCGCCCAGCCAGGCGCGCGGGTCGATCGGGCGGCCGTTCATGCCGCCGCGGTGGATCTCGTAGTGCAGGTGGGGGCCGGTGGACTGGCCCTCGTTGCCGACCTTGGCGATCTGGTCGCCCGCGGTGACGAGATCGCCGGCGGCGACGTCGTAGTAGCGCATGTGCCCGTAGATGTGCACGTTGCCGTCGGCGTCCTGGATGTAGACCGCGTTGCCGTAGCCGGAGGCCCGGCCCGCCCGGACGACGACGCCGTCGGTGGCGGCCAGGATCGGCGTGCCGAGCGGGGCGGCGAGGTCCAGCCCGTAGTGCATGGTGCCCCAGCGCCGGCAGAAGCAGGTGGTGAGCGTGCCCTGGGTGGGGGCAACGGTCTTCGGCTGGCGGGCGGCGCGCGAGGCGGCCAGCTCGCTGAGCCGGGCCTGCGCCTCGGCCTCGGTGATGCCCCGTCGCGCGTCGGCCCCCTCGAGGCCGCCGGCGAAGCTGACCTCGGTGCTCTCGCCGAGGCCGTAGTCCGACGCGCTGGCGGAGACGTTCTCCGGGGAGCCGGTCATGGCGGGGACGCCGGCGAGGACCGCGCCGGCGACGAGCGCGGCGAGCCACAGGGGGGCGCGGCGGCCCGGGGGGTGCGGCAGGCGGCGGCGGGTCGCGGGCTGGTCGGTGGCGGCGGGGACGGGGGCGGTCGCGGGCGCCTGGCTGTCGGGGGCGATCCGGGGCCGGGGCACGTGGGCGAGCCCGGCAGCCGGCTTCTCCAGCACCGTTGCACTGCTGCGAGACACGGCGAACCTTCCCGGACAACCTGGCCCGGCGAGCGCCGGGAGGCGTTCGTCGGGGGAGCGACGACGGCGAGGACGTCGCCGGAGCGGTGTCCGCCGGAGGACCCGGCGCCGTGATCGAACCGTAACGATGGGTCAGGACCCGACCAAGCACCGAACGATGCGTGTCGCGATGGCTGCAAGTCGTGATGACGCCGAGTCGACCCGGTACCGGACGTGCGGATCGATCCCGCGGCTCAGGCGACGGCGGCGACGGGGTGGTGCCGATCCTCGACGTCCCGGACGCCGGCCAGCGTGGCCGCGACCTCGTCGAGCACCCCCCGGTGGATGGGCAGCGACATGTGCCCCACCCCCCGGACGCGGACGTTGCGGGTGTCCAGGTCGGGGTGGTCGCAGCGCGCGGAGTTCGTGGGCAGCACCATCTGGTCGAGGTCGCTGTAGACGGCGGTGACCCGGGTCCGGCAGCCCGTGGCGGGCTCCTCGAGCTCCTGCAGCACCGGGGATCCGGGGCGGAGCTGGCGGACCAGCGGGGTGGGCCCCACGTGCGCCAGGATCGAGCCCTGGTGCGGGGTGCCGAGCGTCACCAGCGAGTCGATCCGCCGGTCACCGCCCTGCCGCTGCACGTGGTAGCGCGCGATCAGCCCGCCGAGGCTGTGGCCGACGACGTGCACCCGGTCGTGGCCGGTCTGCTCGCAGATCCGCTCGATGTGCCGGCCGAGGTCGGCGGCGCCCTGGGCGATGTCCGAGAGGAACGGGCTGTAGTTCCACGAGCACACGTGCGCGAAGCCGCGCCGGCGCAGGCTGCGGCGCATGACGGCGAACACGGAGCGGTTGTCGACCAGCCCGTGGACGAGCAGGACAGGGACGCGGGCGGCCAGCGGGTCGGCCGCGAAGAGCGCGCGTACCGCGGGCGGCTGCTCGCCGTTCCGCTTGCGCAGATCCGGGCGGAGCTGCTCCATGCGGGTGCCCAGCGGGTACATGAGGACGTGCGCGCCGACCCAGGCCAGCTCGGTGAGGCCGCCGGCCAGCGTGGTCGGCGAACACAGCGCCCGGAGTCCCCGTGGCGCGACCTCGGCGTCGGCCGCGGTGTGCCACCCTGGAGCGGAGCCCAGGTCGCTCGATGGGCGCATGGCTGCCCTCCCCGTTGGAGCCGTCGGCGGAGTTCGGCTCCGGCCGTCCCGCCGACGGCGGTGCACGGTGTGTGCTCCGTTCACCCGAAGGTAATGCCGCGGTGTGGCGGTCGTCACATGAACGTCACCGCTTCGGCGCCGATCGAGTCCTGTTCGTGACCACGCAGCCGAAGGGGGAGCCGTGTCCACCCGCGACGACCGCGCTCGGACCGACCGCACCGGAGCGACCGCCCGCCGGGCCGCCCGGGGCGCGGCCGCGTCGCCGGAGGCGGAGGAGGACCGCCTGGTGGTCGGCACCGTCCCACCGGCGGTCCGCATCTGCGGTCTGCTCCTGGTCCTGACCGGCCTCACCGGTGCCGCCGCCGCGCTGCCCACGTACCTGGTGGTCGGCGGCGAGGAGCTGCGGCACGTCCGCGGGCTCGGCGATGCGCTGGTCGCCTTCCTGGTCCCCGCTGTGCACGTGGCGGTCGGGGTGACCCTGCTGCGTCGCGCGGTGCCCAAGTTCGGCCTCGCCTACGCGGCCGTCGCCGGCGCGCTGGCGGTGGGGGAGCTGCTGATCGAGATTTACCGCGGCAGCAGTTCCACGTCGCGCCCCGGGATCGAGGTGCTGGCGGGGGAGCGGGTGCTGACCAGCAGCGTCCAGGTGGGCGCCGGCTGGATCCTGGGGATCGTCGCGCTGGTCCTGACGGTCGTGGCCGGCGTGGTCGCCATGGCGGCCTGGGGGCGGACCGTGATGGAGGACCGTGGCGCGCTCGACCCGATCCGCTCGCTGCTGGCCGGCGCGGCGGTGCTGCTGGCGGTCGCCGCCGTACTCTGCCTCGCCCTCCCGGCCGCCGACGTGCCCGGCCAGCTGCGCACCGACCCCGCGACCGGCCTGGAGGTCGTGGTGACCCGCGAGGGGCCGCAGGCGCTCCTCGAACGGCCCGGCCTCGCTCTGCTCGGTGGCCTGCTCCTGGCCGGGACGCTGCTGCTGTGCTCGGTCATCGCCCCGTCGCTGCGCCCGCGGCTGGGCGCGGTCGGCGGGCTGCTCGCCGTCGCCGTCACCGTGCTCGGCGCGGGGCTCGGTGGTCTGCGCGACGCGATCGCCTCGGACGAGCTGGTCTGGACGGTCCCCGGTGCCGGGCTGGTCGTGGTCGGTCTCGGGATGCTCGCCCTGACCCTCGTCGCGTGGCGGGCCGGGCGGTCGCGGACGTGACCCGCGCCACGTCCGCGGGCTGGAACTCCTAAGCTGCCACCCGTGGACGAACGCATCCGGGTGGTCATCGCGAAACCGGGACTGGACGGGCACGACCGCGGCGCCAAGGTGGTCGCGCGGGCGCTGCGCGACGCGGGGATGGAGGTCGTCTACACCGGCCTGCACCAGACGCCGGAGCAGATCGTGGAGACGGTCGTCCAGGAGGACGCCGATGCGGTGGGGCTCTCGGTCCTCTCCGGCGCCCACATGACGCTGTTCGCCCGGCTCACCGAGCTGCTGCGCGAGCGCGGGGTCGACGACGTCGTGGTCTTCGGCGGCGGGATCATCCCCGAGGAGGACGTGCCCGAGCTCGAGCGGCTCGGCGTCACCGGCATCTTCACCCCCGGCGCCACCACCACGGACATCGTCGACTGGGTGCGGACCCACGTGGGCGAGCCCGCCGGCGCCTGAGCCGGGCGGCAGGCCGGCTCCCTGGTGCGAACGGGTGAGTCGGCCTGTGATGCAGCCCACGCCGGAAGCGTCCCGTCCGCGCCCCGGGGCAGCGGGCTGGTGGCGAGCGGGCTACGGTGCCTTTTCGTGGATCTCTTCGAGTACCAGGCCCGTGACCTGTTGGCCTCGCACGGCGTCCCCGTGCTCCCCGGCGGCGTCGCCGAGACGCCCGATCAGGCGGAGGCGATCGCCCGCGAGATCGGGCAGCCCGTCGTCGTCAAGGCGCAGGTGAAGACCGGCGGCCGCGGCAAGGCCGGCGGCGTCAAGCTCGCCGACAACGCCGAGGACGCGAAGGCCCGCGCCCTGGACATCCTGGGCCTGGACATCAAGGGCCACATCACGCACCGCGTGATGGTCGCCCAGGCCAGCGACATCGCCGAGGAGTACTACTTCTCCTACCTGCTCGACCGCTCCAACCGCACCTTCCTGGCCATGGCCAGCGTCGAGGGCGGCGTGGAGATCGAGCAGCTCGCCGTCGAGCGCCCCGAGGCGCTGGCCCGCATCCCGATCGACGCCAGCAAGGGCGTCGACACCGCCAAGGCCGCCGAGATCGTGGACGCCGCCGGCTTCGCCGCCGAGGTGCGCGACCAGGTGATCGCCATCGCCGTGCAGCTGTGGGACGTCTTCAGCAAGGAGGACGCCACCCTGGTCGAGGTGAACCCGCTGGCCAAGGCGCCCGACGGCACCGTCCTCGCGCTCGACGCCAAGGTCACCCTCGACGAGAACGCCGGCTTCCGGCACACCGAGCACGCCGCGCTCGAGGACGCCGCCGCCGCCGACCCGCTCGAGGCCCGCGCCAAGGAGAAGGACCTCAACTACGTCAAGCTCGAGGGCCAGGTCGGGATCATCGGCAACGGTGCCGGCCTGGTCATGAGCACCCTGGACGTCGTCGCCTACGCCGGTGAGGAATTCGGCGGCGTCAAGCCGGCCAACTTCCTGGACATCGGTGGCGGCGCCTCCGCCGAGGTGATGGCCAACGGCCTGGAGATCATCCTCTCCGACCCCGACGTCAAGAGCGTGTTCGTGAACGTCTTCGGCGGGATCACCGCCTGCGATGCCGTCGCCAACGGCATCGTCGTCGCCCTGCAGCAGCTCGGTGACCAGGCCACCAAGCCGCTGGTGGTCCGCCTCGACGGCAACAACGTGGAGGAGGGCCGGCGCATCCTCGCCGACGCAAACCACCCGCTGGTCACCGTCGTGGACACGATGGACGGCGCCGCGCGCCGGGCCGCCGAGCTCGCCGCCGCCTGATCGCCCCGACTCCGGACAGGACACCACTCAGATGTCGATCTTCCTCAACGAGAACAGCAAGGTCATCGTCCAGGGCATGACCGGCTCCGAGGGCATGAAGCACACCTCGCGCATGCTCGCCTCCGGCACGGCCATCGTCGGCGGGGTGAACCCCCGCAAGGCCGGCACCAGCGTCGACTTCGACGGCACGAACGTGCCGGTCTTCGGCAGCGTCGCCGACGCCATGAAGGAGACCGGGGCCGACGTCACCGTCATCTTCGTGCCGCCGCCGTTCGCCAAGGCCGCGATCATCGAGGCCGTCGACGCCCAGATCGGGCTCGCCGTCGCCATCACCGAGGGCATCCCGGTGCACGACTCGACCTACGCATGGGCGCACGCCCAGGGCGGCGCGACGCGCATCATCGGCCCGAACTGCCCGGGTTTGATCAGCCCCGGGCGCAGCAACGCCGGCATCATCCCGGCCAACATCACGAAGCAGGGCAAGATCGGCCTGGTGTCGAAGTCGGGCACGCTGACCTACCAGATGATGTACGAGCTGCGGGACATCGGTTTCTCCACCGCGATCGGCATCGGTGGCGACCCGGTCGTCGGCACGACGCACATCGACGCCCTGCAGGCCTTCCAGGACGACCCGGAGACCGAGGCCATCGTGATGATCGGTGAGATCGGTGGCGACGCCGAGGAGCGGGCCGCCGACTTCATCAAGGCCAACGTGACCAAGCCGGTCGTCGGCTACGTCGCGGGCTTCACCGCCCCCGAGGGCAAGACGATGGGGCACGCCGGCGCCATCGTGTCCGGCTCGGCCGGCACCGCGCAGGCGAAGAAGGAGGCCCTCGAGGCCGCCGGCGTCCGCGTGGGCAAGACCCCGTCGGAGACGGCGCAGCTCATGCGCGAGCTCGTCGGCTCCTGATCGCCGGGCCCCCGTCCAGGGGCCGTCCACGTCACCTGCCCGGCGACCGCTCCCCGCGGTCGCCGGGCAGTGCCGTTCCCGGGCGGCGCGCCGGCCGGGGGACCCACCGTTGCGACCCCGAGGCCGCGACCGCCACGATCATGGCGCCCCTGATCCGTCCCGGAGGAGATCCAGTGACCGCCAGCCAGCCCCCGCAGCCGCCCGAGGACGGTCAGCCGCCCGCCGGCGCGCAGCCGCCCTCAGGGGAGGGGCCCCCGCCTCCCGGGCAGCAGGGGCCCGGTCCGCAGTACGGCCCTCCGCAGTACGGCGGTCCCCAGTACGGCGGTCCTCAGTACGGCGGTCCGCAGTACGGCGGTCCGCAGTACGGCGGTCCCCAGTACGGTCAGCAGCCCTACGGTCAGCCGGGGCAGGGACAGCCCGGTCACGGGCAGCCGCCGTACGCGGCGGGTCAGTACGGGCAGCCGCCGTACGGGCCGGGCCAGTACGGCCAGCAGCAGTACGGCCAGGGGCCCTACCCCCAGCAGCCCTACGGCCAGGCTCCGTACGGCCAGCCTCCGTACGGCCAGGCCCCGTACGGCCAGGCCCCGTACGGACAGCCTGGCTACGGGCAGCCCTACGGCGCACCCGGCTACGGCGCGCCCTACGGCGCTCCCGGGGAGCCGGGCGGCCGGCGGCCCGTGGGCGCCGACTTCTCGTTCGACCCGAAGCGGCCGTCCTGGCGCGACTACGCCGTCGCCGGCGGGTCGCTGCTGTTCCTGCTCGTCGCCCTCCTGCCCTGGTGGCGCTTCGGCGACGCGACGTTCGGGGTCACCTTCACCGGGATCGAGGACGGCATGGTGCGGTCGGCGTTCGTGCTGCTCCTGCTGGCAGGCACCTGGGCGGTGCTGCCGGCCTTCGTGCGCATGACGGTGACCTTCCCGCGGTCCGGGCTCACCGTGGCGCTGGCCGGGCTCGGTCTGGTGCTGACGCTCTTCGCCTGGCTGGACACGTTGCGCTACGCCTTCTCGTTCTGGGCGCTGCTCGGCCTCCTGACCGCCGCGGGCATCGCCACGGTCGCCGTGCTCGCCCTGCGCCAGGAACTGCGGGACCGCCCGGCCCGGCCGAGCGCTCCGCAGGGGCACTGGCCGGCGCAGCCCCATCCTTACGGTGCGCCACCGCCGTACGCGCCGGGGCAGTTCCCGCAGCAGGGGTACCCGGGGCAGCCGGGGCCCGGCCCGACGACACCCCCGTGGCCGTCATCGCCCCCGCCACCGTCCGGAGCGCCCGAGGGCGGGAGCAACGGCACGCCCCCCGGTGGCTCGACCGCCTCCGGCACTACCGACAGCGATCGTCCGCGCACGGACACCTGACCGTCGGTCCGGCGCCGCCGACACGGAGGAGCCGCTCCGGCGAGTGCGCCAGGCATCCGCCGGGGCGGCTTGCGAGAGTGGAGGGGTGGCCCCCCTGCTCGCACGCCTGCCCTCCCGGCGGGACGACGGGTCGGCCGCGCGGTCCGCTCCGCCCGCCGTCCTCGCCGCCGTCGCCGCCCTGGCCGTCACGGTCACCGGACTGGTCGGCCTCGGCCTCGCCCTCGTCGTCGTCCAGACGCTCGACCCCGACGGCGGCATGTCGGCGGGCGCGTCGGCGTCGCTGGGCGCCCGGCTCTGGCTGCTGGCACACGGCGCCGAGCTGCGGCCGTCGCCGGGGCCGCTGGCGCTGGCCCCCCTCCTCCTGACGGGGCTGGTGGCCAGTGGTCTGTCCTGGGCCGGGCGGGTGGCCGTCCGGGCGCTGGACGACGTCGCACCGGCGAGGGCCGTCGTCCGGGCGGCCGCGCTGGTCGTGGTCCTGCACGTGGCGCTCACCTGGCTCCTGGCCCTGGTGGTGGACGACGAGGCCGCGGGCACCGGATGGCCGCGCACGCTGCTCGTCCCCCCGGTGCTGGCCGTGCTCGCCGTCGGCTGGGGGGCCGGCCGGGAGTCGGGCCTGACCGGCGCCGCCCTGGACCGCCTGCCGGACGTCCTGCGGCCGGTCCTCCGCGGCGTGCTGGCCGGTCTGCTCGCCGCGCTCGCCCTCGGCCTGGTCGTCGTCGCGGTGGCGCTGGCCAGCGACGCCGGGGGCTACGCCGCGCTCTCGGGCACCCTCGGCGGAGCGGGCGCGGGCGCCGTCGGGCTGCTCGCGCTCGGGGCCCTGTACCTGCCGAACGCGGCCGTGGCCGTCCTCGGCCTGGCGGCGGGTCCCGGCTTTTACGTGGGCAGCGGCACGCTCGTCTCGGTGCACGGCGTGACGCTGGGCGCGGTGCCCGCCCTGCCGCTGCTCGCCGCCCTGCCGGACACCCAGGCGGTGCCGCTGGTCGCCTTCGTCTCGCAGGCGATCCCCGCCGTCGCCGGCCTCGTGGCGGGGACGACGCTGGGCCGGTGGTTCGACGACCGCCACGGCGGTTCGGTCGTCGCCGGCCTCGCGGGGCTGCTGGCCGGGTTGCTGCTCGGCGTCCTCACCGGGGGGCTGGCCTGGTTCGCCGGCGGTTCCCTCGGCGACGGCGCCCTCGCGGTGGTCGGCGCCCCACCCGTGGCCACCGGCCTGGCGATCGCGGTGCAGGCGGGGATCGCCGCGGCGGTGGCCGGCGCGGTCACCCGCTGGCGGTCGCTGGGCTGACCGGGACCGGCCCGTCGGGAGCCCGGACGACCCCGGATAGGGTCGCGGACGTGCCCGCCGACGAGCCTGCCCAGCGGGCGCGCGTCGTCGTCCTGCTGTCGGGCACCGGCTCGCTGTGCGCCGCCCTGCTGGACGCGACCGACGACCCCTCGTACCCGGCCGGCGTGGTCGCCGTCGGCGCCGACCGCGACGCCCCCGGCCTGGAGCACGCCCGCCGGCGGGGGCTGCCCACCTTCGTCTGCGCGCTGGCCGATCACCCCGACCGCAGCGCCTGGGACCGCGCGCTGGCCGACCGGATCGCCGGTTTCGCACCCGACCTCGTCGTCTCCGCCGGGTTCATGAAGATCGTCGGCCCGGCGGTCCTCGACGGGTTCGAGGGCCGGCTGATCAACACCCACCCGGCGTTGCTGCCGGCGTTCCCCGGCGCGCACGCGGTGCGCGACGCCCTCGCGGCCGGGGTCGCGACGACGGGCTCGACCGTGCACCTGGTCGACGCCGGGGTCGACACCGGACCGGTGCTGGCCCAGCGCGAGGTGCCGGTGCTGCCCGGCGACGACGAGGCGCGCCTGCACGAACGGATCAAGCACGTGGAGCGCGAGCTCCTGGTGGAGACGGTGGCGGAGTTCGTCACCCCACCCCCGACCAGCCCGCACCGGACGAGGAAGAGCCCCTGATGAGCGACCGCACGCCGATCCGCCGCGCCCTGCTGGGTGTGTACGACAAGACCGGTATCGAGGAGCTGGCCGCCGGGCTGGCCGCTGCCGGCGTGGAGCTGGTGAGCACCGGCGCGACCGCCCGGCGCATCGCCGACGCCGGGGTGCCGGTCACCCCCGTCGAGCAGGTCACCGGCTTCCCCGAGTGCCTCGACGGCCGGGTCAAGACGCTGCACCCGGCCGTGCACGCCGGGATCCTCGCCGACCGCCGCAAGGCCGACCACGTCGCGCAGCTGGAGGAGCTCGGCATCGCGGCGTTCGACCTCGTCGTCGTCAACCTCTACCCGTTCACCGAGACCGTGGCCTCGGGTGCCACGCCGGACGAGTGCGTCGAGCAGATCGACATCGGCGGGCCGGCGATGGTGCGGGCCGCGGCCAAGAACCACCCGTCGGTCGCCGTCGTCGTCGACCCGGCCCGGTACGACGACGTCCTCGCCGCCGTGTCCGCCGGCGGGTTCACCATGGCCGAGCGGCAGCGGCTGGCCGCCGCCGCGTTCCGGCACACCGCCTCCTACGACATCGCCGTCGCCTCCTGGATGGGCAACGTGCTGGCGCCCGACGACGAGAGCGGCTTCCCGGCGTGGGTGGGGGGCAACTGGGAGCGCGCCGACGTGCTCCGCTACGGCGAGAACCCGCACCAGGCGGCGGCGCTGTACCAGGCCGGGCGGCCGGGGCTGGCGCACGCCGAGCAGCTGCACGGCAAGCAGATGTCCTACAACAACTACGTCGACACCGACGCCGCCTGGCGGGCCGCGCACGACCACGACGAGCCGTGCGTCGCGATCATCAAGCACGCCAACCCGTGCGGCATCGCCGTCGGCGCCGACATCGCCGCCGCGCACCGCAAGGCGCACGCCTGCGACCCCGTGTCGGCCTTCGGCGGCGTGATCGCCGCCAACCGCGAGGTCGACCTGACCATGGCCGAGCAGGTGGCCGAGGTGTTCACCGAGGTGGTCGTGGCCCCCGCGTTCACCGACGACGCCGTCGCGGTGCTCACCGGCAAGAAGAACATCCGGCTGCTCCGGCTGCCACACCTGCCGGAGGCCGGCGTGGAGCTGCGCCCGATCAGCGGCGGTCTGCTCGTGCAGACCCGCGACCGCATCGACGCCGTCGGCGACGACCCCACCACCTGGACCCTCGCCACCGGGGAGCCGCTGGACGCCGCCGGCCTCGACGACCTGGTCTTCGCCTGGCGGGCGGTGCGCGCGGTGAAGAGCAACGCGATCCTGCTGGCCCACGACCGGGCCACGGTCGGTGTCGGCATGGGCCAGGTCAACCGGGTCGACTCCGCGCGCCTGGCCGTCGCCCGGGCGGGGGAGCGGGCCGCGGGCGCGGTCGCGGCCTCGGACGCGTTCTTCCCGTTCGCCGACGGCCTGCAGGTGCTGCTCGACGCCGGCGTGCGCGCCGTCGTCCAGCCGGGCGGGTCGGTGCGCGACGAGGAGGTCGTCGCCGCCGCCGCGGCGGCCGGCGTGCCGCTGTACCTGACCGGCACCCGCCACTTCGCCCACTGAGGAGACCGGTGATCAGCACGCGGCCGCACGTCGGCCCGCCGGAGGCCGGCGCGGTCGTCGAGGACGAGGACTTCGCGCGGGTCGACTGGTGGGGAGCCGAGCTCGACGGCGTCACCTTCGTCCGGTGCCGGTTCGACGACGCCGGGCTGGAGGAGCTGGTCACGCGGCGCTGCGTGTTCGAGGAGTGCGTGCTGACCGGGGTGCGCATGGCGGGCGCGCGGCACTCGGGGTCGGCGTTCCTCTCCTGCCGGTTCGACCGCGCCACCCTGGTCGACGTCACCTGGGACGGCTGCAAGCTCACCGGATCGCAGTTCCCGGGCGCGCAGCTGCGCCCGATGACGGTGACCGACTGCGACTGGAGCTACGCCGCGCTGCGCGGTGCGGACCTCTCCGGGCTCGACCTGTCCGGTCAGCGGTTCCGCGAGGCCGACCTGACCGACGCCGACCTGCGCGAGTGCGACCTCACCCGCGCCGTCCTCGACCGCGCCCGGCTGCAGGGCACCAAGCTGCGCGGGACCGACCTGCGCGGCGCGTCGACCGACGGGATCAACTGGCGCGCCCTCGAGCTCACCGGCGTGCGCCTCGATCTCGTCCAGGCGGTGCAGTTCACCGCCGCCCACGGCGCGCTGGTCGAGAGCTAGCGCGGATACCGGGGGCCGGTCAGCACGGCCTTGAGCGAGCCCAGCAGGCCGAGGACGGCGACGGCGACGGCGCACCAGAAGCCGGGGCCGAAGGAACCGACGTCGAAGCCGGCGTCGGCCAGGGGGACGATCACGGCGGCCGCGACGACGCCGCTCACCACCAGGGCCACGAACCCGACGATCCTGTGGCTGCGGGCGGGCAGCCACAGGGCGATGCCCAGGAGGAGCAGGAGGCCACCGCCGAGCACGATGGCCAGGGGCTGCCAGCCGCCGTCGTCGACGATCTCCCCGAGGTCGCCGAACGCGTCCCGCACCAGGCGCCAGCCGCTGTCGTCGCGATCGCGCAGCCACTCCAGTGGCAGGCTGATGGCGGCGGCGATCCCGGCGAGGATGAGCAGCAGTCCACCGAGGCTCTCGGGCCCCCGGAAGGCCACGGGCCGGTCGGAGTAGACCGGCGCCGTCGCACCGGTCGGGATCTGGTCGCGCTCGGTCATCGCGCACCTCCGCATGTCCGCAGGGCAGGGTCCCCGCCACCGGAACCCTAGGGCCGCGGCGACACCCACGACACCCGCGGCAGCCTCTCCGGCAGACTGTCGGCGTGCCCGCGACGACATTGGACGGCAAGGCCACCGCGGCGGCGATCCGCGCCGAGCTCACCGAGCGGGTGGCCGCTCTCACCGCGGCCGGTCACCGGCCCGGTCTCGGCACGCTGCTGGTGGGTGACGACCCCGGCAGCCGCTGGTACGTGGGCGCCAAGCACTCCGACTGCGCCCAGGTGGGCATCGCCAGCATCCAGCGCGAGCTGCCGGCGACCGCCACCGAGGCCGACGTGCTCGCCGTGGTCGCGGAGCTCAACGCCGACCCGGCCTGCACCGGCTACATCGTGCAGCTGCCGCTGCCCGCGGGCATCGCGGAGAGCACGGTCCTCGAGGCGATGGACCCGGCCAAGGACGCCGACGGGCTGCACCCGGTCAACCTCGGACGGCTGGTGCTCAACGTGCCCGGGCCGCTGCCCTGCACCCCCGTCGGCATCGTGGAGCTGCTGCGCCGGTACGAGGTGCCGATCGCCGGCGCCGAGGTCGTCGTCATCGGCCGCGGCATCACCGTCGGCCGCCCCCTGGGCCTGCTGCTCACCCGCCGCTCGGAGAACGCCACGGTGACCCTGTGCCACACCGGCACCCGCGACCTGGCGGCGCACGTGCGCGCGGCCGACGTCGTCGTCGCCGCGGCAGGGGTGCCCGGCCTGATCACCGCCGACATGGTGAAGCCGGGGGCCGCCGTCCTCGACGTCGGGGTCAGTCGGGTCGACGGGAAGATCGCCGGGGACGTCGCCCGGGACGTGGCCGACGTCGCCGGGCACGTGGCACCCAACCCCGGCGGCGTGGGCCCGATGACCCGCGCGATGCTGCTGCGGAACGTGGTGCTCGCCGCCGAGCAGGCCGCGGCAGCCGAGGCGCTGTCGGCCTGACCGTGACGCGCCCGCCGCTCTACGTCCGCCGCCCCTTCCTCGCGGGGCTGGTGCGGCAGCTGCCGCTGCTGGCGGTGCTCGTCGTGGTGGCCGCCGGGCTGCTGCTGGTCACCTTCGAGCACTGGCGCTGGGGGCTGGTCGTCGTCGGGCTGGCGATCGTCGGGGCAGCGCTGCTGCGCCTGCTCCTCCCGGTGCGGCGGGTGGGCTTCCTGGCCGTGCGCAGCCGCCCGGTCGACGTCGTGCTGCTCGCCGGTGCCGGGATCGCGCTCACCGCCGTCGCGCTGGCCATCCCGGGCACGTGAGAACTCACCCGGGGCGGCACGAGGCGCCGACCAGCGCTAGGTTGACGGCCATGGCGAAGCAGCCCAGGAACGGGAAGGTCACCGTGGTCGGTGCCGGCTTCTACGGCTCCACCACCGCACTCCGCCTGGCCGAGTACGACATCTTCGAGACCGTCGTGCTCACCGACATCGTGGAGGGCAAGCCCGAAGGGCTCGCGCTGGACATGAACCAGTCGCGACCGATCGAGGGATTCGAGACCGAGGTGGTCGGGGTCGGCGGGGGCTCCTACGAGGGCACCGAGGGCTCCGACGTCGTCGTCGTCACCGCCGGCCTGCCGCGCAAGCCCGGCATGAGCCGCATGGACCTCATCGAGACCAACGCGAAGATCGTCCGCCAGGTCTCGGAGAACATCGCGTCCACCTCGCCCGACGCGGTGGTGGTCGTCGTCTCCAACCCGCTGGACGAGATGACCGCGCTGGCGCAGCTGGCCACCGGTTTCCCGCACCAGCGGGTGATGGGGCAGGCGGGCATGCTCGACACCGCGCGCTTCACCAACTTCGTCGCCGAGGAGCTCGGTGTGCCCGTCGCGTCGGTCCGGACGCTGACCCTCGGGTCGCACGGCGACACGATGGTGCCGGTGCCCTCGCGCTGCACCGTCGACGGCAAGCCGCTGGCCGACGTGCTGGCCCCGGACCGCATCGAGCACCTCGTGCAGCGCACCCGGAACGGTGGCGCCGAGGTGGTCGCCCTGCTCAAGACCGGATCGGCCTACTACGCTCCTTCCGCCGCGGCTGCCCGCATGGCCCGCGCGGTCATGGAGGACTCCGGCGCAGTGATGCCGGTGTGCACGTGGGTCGACGGCGAGTACGGCATCTCCGGGGTGTACCTGGGGGTGGAGGCCGAGATCGGCCGCGGGGGCGTCAAGCGCGTCGTCGAGAGCGACCTGTCGGAAACCGAACGGGCCGGCCTGCGGGAGGCGGCCGAAGCCGTACGCGCCAAGCAGGCCGACGTAGCCGACCTCTGACCGAGCCGGTCAGAGCTGCAGAGAGGGAATCAACCACGTGAGCAAGATCAAGGTCGAGGGCACCGTCGTCGAGCTCGACGGCGACGAGATGACCCGGATCATCTGGCAGTTCATCAAGGACCAGCTGATCCTCCCGTACCTCGACGTCAACCTCGAGTACTACGACCTCGGCATGGAGCACCGCGACGCCACCGACGACCAGGTGACCGTCGACTCCGCCAACGCGATCAAGAAGCACGGCGTCGGCGTCAAGTGCGCGACCATCACGCCCGACGAGGCGCGGGTCGAGGAGTTCGGGCTGAAGAAGATGTGGCGGTCCCCGAACGGGACGATCCGCAACATCCTCGGCGGCGTGATCTTCCGTGAGCCGATCATCATGCAGAACGTGCCGCGCCTGGTGCCGGGCTGGACCAAGCCGATCATCGTCGGCCGGCACGCCTACGGCGACCAGTACCGCGCCACCGACTTCAAGTTCCCGTCGGCCGGCAAGCTGACCGTCACCTTCACCCCGGACGACGGCTCGCAGCCGATCGAGCACGAGGTGTTCCAGGCGCCCGGCGCCGGTGTCTCGCTGTCGATGTACAACCTCGACGACTCCATCCGCGACTTCGCGCGCGCCTCGCTGAACTACGGCCTGGACCGCAAGTACCCGGTGTACCTCTCCACGAAGAACACGATCCTCAAGGCCTACGACGGCCGGTTCAAGGACATCTTCGAGGAGACGTACCAGGCTGAGTTCGCCGACAAGTTCAAGGCCGCCGGCATCACCTACGAGCACCGGCTCATCGACGACATGGTCGCCGCCTCGCTCAAGTGGGAGGGCGGCTACGTCTGGGCGTGCAAGAACTACGACGGTGACGTGCAGTCCGACACCGTGGCCCAGGGCTTCGGCTCGCTGGGCCTCATGACGTCGGTGCTCGCGACCCCGGACGGCCGCACGGTCGAGGCCGAGGCCGCGCACGGCACGGTGACCCGGCACTACCGGCAGCACCAGAAGGGCGAGCAGACGTCGACCAACCCGATCGCGTCGATCTTCGCCTGGACCCGGGGCCTGGCCCACCGCGGCAAGCTGGACAACACCCCCGAGGTGACCCGCTTCGCCGAGACCCTGGAGAAGGTCTGCATCGACACCGTCGAGAGCGGCCAGATGACCAAGGACCTCGCGCTGCTGATCTCCAAGGACCAGCCGTGGCTGAACACCCAGGACTTCCTGGCGGCCATCGACGCCAACCTGCAGAAGGCCATGGCCTGACGTAGGCACCCGTCCCCGCGGGCCCCTCGACCTCCGGGTCGGGGGGCCCGCGGGCGTTCCGGCCCACTCGCCCGCCGGCGAGTGGCCCACTTCCCCGAAGTCGGGCTCCAGAGGGCTTTGCGGAGGCCTGCTTCCCCGAAGTCGGACTCCGGTGCCGCGCCGGGCGTGCCTGTGGATGACGCCGACAGCCGATCCGCCGCTCGGGCACGCTTCGCCGGTGCCTGCCCCTCACCGCCCGCCGGCCCTCCGTGGACGCGTCTTCCGGAAGCGGGACGTCGTCGCCGACGGGCTGCTGACGCCTGACGCGCTCCGCAGCTCCGCATGGCGCCGGCTCTACCGCGGGGTCTACGCCGACGCCGCACTGCCGGACTCCTACGGTCTGCGCATCACCGGTGCAGCGCTGCTCGTACCGGCGTCGTCGGCGTACAGCGGTCGGACGGCGGCGCACCTGCTCGGGGCCCGGGAGCTCGCCGAGGCCGACGCCGTGGTCGAGGTGTCCGTGCCGGCAGGCGTTCGGTTCGGGCCGGTCGCAGGCCTGCGGGTCCGCCAGGTACGCCTGGAGCCGTCCGATGTGACGACCGTCGGGGGTCACAGGTGCACGACCGGTCTCCGGACCGCGCTGGACATCGCCAGGCGGGAGGCGCTGCCCGACGCCGTGGCAGCAGTCGACGTCCTGGTGGCGCGAGGGGTCGTGGGCATCGGCGAGCTGACCGAGCACGCTGCTGCCGGGGAGGGACGGGGCGCTGCGCGTGCCCGCCGGGCTGGTGAACCCGCTGGCCGAGTCCCAGCCGGAGAGCCGGCTCCGCGTGGCGCTCGCGCTGTCCGGCCTGCACGCCGTGCCGCAGTACTCGGTGCGCGACGCAGCTGGTGACTTCGTGGCCCGCGTGGACCTCGCGTTCCCCGAACAGCGGGTCGCACTCGAGTACGACGGGCTCTGGCATGCCGGGCCGGCCCAGTTCGCCAAGGACCTGCGACGCCTGAACCGCCTGGTGGCGGCCGGTTGGACGGTCCTCCACGTGACCGCAGCCGACCTGGGACGACTCGACGAGCTGGTCGTGCGGGTGCGCGCGCTTCTCGAGAGGACCGGCACTTCTTCGGGGAAGTAGGGCTCCCGGACGGTCGCCGAGGCCCTGCTTCCCCGAAGTGGGGCGCGAGGAGGGTGGTCCGTGGGTGCGGGTCAGGCGAAGAGCTGGGTCCACCAGGTGCCGCCGGTGCCGCTGGCCAGCCCGACGCCGAGGCTGCGCAGCGTGCAGTCGAGGATGTTGGCCCGGTGCCCGGGGCTGGCCATCCACGAGCCGACGACAGCGGTGGCGTCCTGTTGGCCGCGGGCGATGTTCTCCGCCCGCGCGGTGAGCCCGGCCGCCGTCGCGCGGTCGAACGGGCTCCGCCCGTCGGGGTCGTCGTGGCCGAAGAAGCCCCGGTCACGCATGTCGGCGCTGTGCGCGCGGGCGACGGCGGCCAGCCGGGCGTCCGAGGTCAGCGGCGAGCAGCCGGCCCGTGCGCGCTCCTCGTTGACCAGCGCCACCACCCGGGCCTCCGCGTCGACGGCCGCGGCCGTGGGGGCGGTCGTCGTGGCGCCGGTGGTCGTGGGGCTGGTGGTCGTGGGGCTGGTGGTCGTGGGGCTGGTGGTCGTGGCCGCGGTGGCCGCGGTGGGCGCCGGGGCCGACGCGGTGCCGTCGGCCGGGCTGTCGCCGGTGGTGGGGGTGCCGGCCGCGGTGGCGGGGGGCCCGGCCGGCATCCCCGTCGTCGACGGCGGCACGGTCGGTTCCTCCGTCTGCGCGCGCGCGTCCGGGACGCGGTCGCCGTCCGCAGCGGAGGTCGACGTCGGGCCTCCGGTGACGGCCGACGGCTCCCCGGCATCCGGCGACTCCGCGGCGGACGACGGCGATCCGGTCCCCGCCGTCCCCGCCGGGACCCGGGCCGATCCGGACGCCGGACCGGCCGCCGACGAGCCTGCCGCCGACGAGCCCGCCGCCGACCTGGCCGCCGACGACTGCGACGAGGCGTCCAGGGCGACCGACGGCGACTCCGTCGGCCCGGTCGCCACGGGCACGGCCAGCACCGCCGCGGTGACCGCCACGGTCACGAGGACGCCGAGTCCCACCCGGCGGGCGTGCCGGTGCGCCCAGCGGGACAGCAGGAGCCCGGCTCGGTGGAGCGCCGCGCTCAGGCGGGCGGACAGCGGGGGACCGGACGGCAGGTGGTGCATGTGGGTCCTCAGAACTATCACGATCCGTTATCGACCGCAGACTAACCGTGTTCAGACCTCAGCGGTAGCCCGCAAGAGTGCGCACCCTCACCCACCCGGTTCGGGCACCCGGGCATGCGCGCCGCACCGCCGGGCAGCATGCAACCGGCACCATGGACCCGTCCGCCCGTACCCAACCCCCCGAGGAGCACGCCGCCGGTGAGCGACGTCTGGCTCAGCATCGTCATGGTCGTCGCCTTCATCATGCTCGGCGGCGTCTTCGCCGGAGCCGAGATCGCCCTGGTCTCGCTGCGCGAGTCGCAGGTCCGGGCCATGGCCGAGCAGGGTGGCCGCCGCGGTCAGGCGGTGCAGAAGCTGCTCAAGGACCCGAACCAGTTCCTGGCCGCCGTGCAGGTGGGCGTGACCCTGGCCGGCTTCTTCTCGGCCGCCTTCGGTGCCAGCACCCTGTCCGCCCCGCTGGCTGACTGGATGCAGGGCCGCGGCGTGAGCGAGGGCCTGTCGGGCACGCTCGCCCTGGTGCTGGTCACCATCGCGATCAGCTACGTCTCGCTGGTCGTCGGCGAGTTGACGCCCAAGCGGCTGGCCCTGCAGCGCGCCGAGGGCTTCTCGCTCACCGTCGCCGCGCCGCTCAACCTGATCGCCAAGCTGTCCCGCCCGGTCATCTGGCTGCTGTCGAAGTCCACCAACGGCCTCGTCCGGCTGGTCGGTGGTGACCCGAAGGCCAGCGGCGAATCGATCAGCCAGGAGGAGCTGCGCGACCTGGTGGCGGCGCACGAGTCGCTCAGCAGCGACGAGCGACGGCTGATCGACGAGGTGTTCCGCGCCGGCGAGCGCGAGGTGCGCGAGGTGATGACGCCGCGCACCGAGGTGCAGTTCCTCGACGCCTCGATGACCGCGAGCCGGGCCGCCAAGCTCGTCGCCGAGTCGAACTGGTCGCGGTTCCCCGTGGCCGGGCGCGACGAGGACGACGTCATCGGCTTCGTGCACGTCCGCGACCTGTTCCTGCCCAACCACCCCGCGGGGCGGGCGGCGACCGTCGGCGACCTGGCCCGCGAGGTGACGCGGCTGCCCGGCACCGCCGCCGTGCTCACCGTGCTCAGCGAGATGCGCCGGGACAACCAGCACCTGGCGATCGTCGTCGACGAGTACGGCGGCACCGACGGCATCGTCACCCTCGAGGACCTGATCGAGGAGGTCATCGGGGAGATCTACGACGAGTACGACGAGGAGGTCGCCCCGGAGGACCGGCAGTCACCCGACGCACCGCGCGAGGTCGACGGCCTGCTGAACCTGGACGACTTCACCGAGGCCACCGGGCTGGAGCTGCCCGAGGGGCCGTACGAGACGGTGGCCGGCTACGTGCTTGCCGAGCTCGGCCGGCTGCCCGGGATCGGCGACTCCATCGAGGTCGAGGGCCGCACCGTGCAGGTGCTGGAGCTCGACGGACGACGGATCTCCCGCCTGCTGGTCGGCCCCCCGCCGGCTCCGGCGCCCGGGGACGACGAGAGCAGCGAGACCCCGGCCGGCTGACCGCGGGAGGCGTCAGCGGCGGGCCTGCGCGACCTCCCAGGCGTCGCGGACGATGCCGACCAGGTCGGTGTGCTTCGGCGTCCAGCCCAGGTCGGCCCGGATCCGGTCGCTGGCGGCGACCAGCTGGGCGGGGTCGCCGGACCGGCGCTCGCCGACGGTGACCGGGATGGGGTGGCCGGTGACCTCGCGGGCGGCCTCGACCACCTCCTGGACGGAGAAGCCGGTCCCGTTGCCCAGGTTGTAGATCCGGTGCTCGCCCGCGGCCGGGGCGGGCAGGGCCAGCAGGTGGGCGTCGGAGAGGTCCTCGACGTGCACGTAGTCGCGGATGCAGGTGCCGTCCGGGGTCGGGTAGTCCTGGCCGTAGACGGTCAGCGACTCCCGCTGCCCGGCCGCCACCTGGAGCGCGATCGGGATGAGGTGGGTCTCGGTGGCGTGCCGCTCGCCGAGCCCGTAGGCGGCGCCCGCGACGTTGAAGTACCGCAGGCTCACCGCGGCGAAGCCGTGGGCGACGGCGTACGAGGTGAGCATGTGGTCGACGGCGAGCTTGGAGGCGCCGTAGGTGTTGGTCGGCCGGGTCGGCGCGTCCTCGCGGATCGGCACCTGGTCGGGCTCGCCGTAGGTGGCCGCGGTGGAGGAGAAGACGATCCGGCGGCAGTCGGCGGCGCGCATCGCCTCGAGGAGCGCGAACGAGCCCGCCACGTTGGTCTGCCAGTAGTCCTCGGGACGCTGCTGGGAGACGCCGACCAGGCTCTTGGCGGCGAAGTGCAGCACCGCCTCCGGGCGGACCTCGGCCAGCACGGGCGCCGAGTCGTGCAGGGAGACCTCGGCCAGCGTGGCACCGGCGGGCACGGCGTCCGCGTGACCGGTCGAGAGATCGTCGAGGACGGTGACGTCGTGGCCGTCGGCCAGCAGAGCCGCCGTCACTACGCTGCCGATGTAGCCGGCTCCGCCGGCGACGAGTACGCGCATGGGCTCACCTTATGAGGGCGGCCCCGGAGGTGGAGGAACTCGATGGTCAGTGCCCGACCGGCGGTGCAGTCGCTCCCGGCCTACAAGCCCGGCCGCAACCCGGCCGACCTGGCCCGGGAGATCGGCGTCGAGCGGGCGGTGAAGCTCGCCAGCAACGAGGTCGCGTTCCCGCCGCTGCCCGCCGTCGTCGAGGCGGTGTCCGCGGCCGTGACCGAGACCCACCGCTACCCCGACAACGGCGCGGTCGTCCTCACCGGCGCCCTGGCGCAGCGGTACGGGGTGGACGCGGCGCAGGTCGCCGTCGGCTGCGGCGCGGTGGCCATCTGCCAGCAGCTGGCCCAGGCCTACAACGACCCGGGGACGGCGATCGCCTTCGCCTGGCGGTCGTTCGAGATGTACCCGCTGCTGGCGCGGGTGGCCGGCGCCCACGCGATCCAGGTGCCGCTGACCCCCGGCCGGCCGGGCGGGGCCGCCGACACCCACGACCTGGACGCGCTCGCCGCCGCGGTCGACGGCACGACCCGGCTGGTCTTCGTCTGCAACCCGAACAACCCCACGGGGACGGCGGTGCGGCGCGCGGAGCTGGAGCGGTTCCTCGACGCGGTGCCGGCGGAGACGCTCGTGGTGCTCGACGAGGCCTACCGCGAGTTCGTCACCGACCCCGAGGTCCCCGACGGCGTCGAGCTGATGCGGGGGCGGCCGAACGTCGCCGTCCTCCGCACGTTCTCCAAGGCCTGGGGCCTGGCCGGGTTGCGGGTCGGCTACCTGCTGGCCGAGGCCCCTGCGGTCGCGGAGGCGGTGCGCCGGACGCACCTGCCCTTCAGCGTGGGCATGGTCGCCCAGGCCGCCGCGGTGGCCGCGCTGACCAGCGAGGACGAGGTGCGGGCCCGGTGCGCCGCGGTCGTGACCGAGCGGGCCCGGCTGACCGGCGAGCTGCGCGCGCGGGGCCTCGAGGTGGCCGACAGCCAGGCCAACTTCGTGTGGCTCCCGGTGGGGGAGCGCGCCGTCGGCCTGGCGGCCGCGCTGGAGGCCCGCGCGGTGATCACCCGCCCCTTCGCCGGGGAGGGCATCCGGGTCACGGTCGGCACTCCCGAGGAGGACGACGTGTTCCTCGGCGCGCTCGACGACGCGCTGGCCGCGACGCCCTCCTGACCTGGGGTGGGACGCCCCCGCGGACCGGCCCGCGGCGCGGAGGGACGGGGGAGGGCGGCACGGCGGGCGGTCCCGGCTGGTTTGATGGCCGACGTGGCTCTTCCCCGTGTCCTCTCCGGCATCCAGCCGACCGCGGACTCCTTCCACCTCGGCAACTACGTGGGTGCGCTCCGGCAGTGGGTCAGCATGCAGGAGGACCACGAGGCCTTCTACTGCGTCGTCGACCTGCACGCCATCACCCTGGAGCAGCCGGATCCGGCGGTCCTCCGCCGGCGCACCCTGGTGTCGGCCGCCCAGCTGCTGGCCCTCGGGGTGGACCCCGACCGGAGCACCCTGTTCGTGCAGAGCCACGTGCCCGAGCACGCCCAGCTGGCGTGGGTCCTGCAGTGCCTGACCGGGTTCGGCGAGGCCAGCCGGATGACCCAGTTCAAGGACAAGAGCACCCGCGAGGGCGCCGGCCCCACGTCGGTGGGGCTGTTCACCTACCCGGTGCTGCAGGCCGCGGACATCCTGCTCTACCAGGCGCAGCGCGTGCCGGTGGGCGAGGACCAGCGGCAGCACCTCGAGCTGACCCGTGACCTCGCCACCCGCTTCAACGGCCGGTACGGCGCCACGTTCACGCTGCCGGAGGCCTACATCCCGGCGGGTGGGGCGAAGGTGCTCGACCTGCAGACGCCGGAGAAGAAGATGAGCAAGAGCCTGCCGCCGGCCGGCTGCATCAACCTCCTCGACGAGCCGAAGGTGACGGCCAAGAAGCTCCGCTCGGCGGTCACCGACACCGGCCGCGAGGTCGTGGCCGACCCGGTGGCCAAGCCAGGCGTCACCAACCTGCTCACCATCCACTCGGCCTTCTCCGGGAAGAGCACCGCCGAGCTGGAGGAGCACTTCGCCGGCCGGGGCTACGGCGACCTGAAGAAGGAGCTCGCCGAGGTCGTCACCGAGGCCCTGGCGCCGATCCAGCAGCGCACGGCCGAGCTGCTGGCCGACACCGCCGAGCTCGAGCGGGTGCTGGTCGCGGGGGCCGCGCGGGCCCGGGAGGTGGCCGGTACCACGCTGGAGACCGTCTACGAGCGGGTCGGCTTCCTGCCCCCGGCCGGGCCCCGCCCGTGAACGACGACACCTTCGTGGGCCGGCTGGAGGCACCGCCGGAGACCGCGGTCCTGGGCGTCATCGTCCCGGTGCCCGAGCCGTGGGCGACGCTGCTGGTCGACTGGCGCACCAAGGTGGGCGACCCCCAGGCGGCGCTGGTCCCCCCGCACGTGACGCTGCTGCCGCCCACCGAGGTGCCGGTCGCCTCGCGGGGCGCCATCGCCGAGCACCTGGCCGCGGTCGCCGCGGGCCACCCCCCGTTCGACATGCACCTGGCCGGCACGGGCACGTTCACGCCCGTCTCCGACGTCGTCTTCGTGACCGTGGCGCGGGGCATCGGCAACTGCGAGCTGCTGGCCAACGACGTCCGCCAGGGCCCGCTGGCCCGGGCGCTGTCCTTCCCGTATCACCCGCACGTCACCGTCGCCCACGACGTGCCGGCCGACATGCTGGAGCTGGCCTACAGCGGGTTGCAGGAGCTGTCGGCGGAGTTCCGGGTCGAGCACTTCACGGAGTTCGAGCAGGTCCCCGGCGGCGGCTGGGCGGTCGCCCGCGAGTACCCGCTCACCGGTTCCGCGCGCTGAGGGCGCGGCGCGGGGGCCGATCGCCCAGACTCGGGCGGTGAGTTCCGCGAGCTCCGGTGACGCCCCGGCCCGGAAGGGCTGGCCGGCCCGGATGTGGGACCGCGTCGAGGGCACCATCGACGCCGCGCGCCGGCGGTCCCCGTGGTTCGACCACCTGGCTCGCGCCGGCGGCCGCTACCGCCGGGTGCAGGGCGACCTGATGGCCGCCGGCGTCACGTACTTCGTGTTCCTGGGGCTGTTCCCCGTCCTCCTCATGGCCGCCTCGGCGATCGGGCTGGTGCTCGCCGGCGACGAACTGCTCCAGGCCGAGCTGTACGACGCCATCCGGGAGACGTTCCCCGGCACCACGGGGCAGGAGATCGTGGCGCAGCTGCGCGGCGCCGTCGGCTCGGCCGAGGTGGTCGGCGTCATCGGGCTGGTCGGCTTCCTCTACGCCGGACTGCGCGCGATGGACAAGCTGCGCGTCGGCATGGAGCGCATCTGGAAGGGGCACGCCGACGAGCCGGAGTTCCTCCGGGACAACGTCCAGGACCTCCTGGCGCTGGTCCTGCTCGGAGTCGTCGGCCTGCTCAGCCTGGGGCTGACGGGGGTCGCCACATGGGCGACGTCCTGGGTCCTGGAGGTGCTCGGTCTCGACGGCGCGCCGGGGCTCTTCGTGCTCACCGCGGTCGTCAGCCTGGCGCTGGCCTTCGCCGGCGACACGGTGGTGTTCCTGTGGCTGCTGAAGGTGGTGTCCTCGACGCCGCACCCGGTGCGGCGGCTGCTGCCCGGGGCGCTGTTCGGCGCGGCCGGCTTCGAGGCGATGAAGCTGATCGGCAACCTCTACCTGTCGCTGATCTCCGGCAGCGTCACGGCGTCGGCCTTCGGCGGCGCGGTGGGCATCCTGGTGTGGATCAACATCGTCTTCCGGTTCGCCTTCTTCACCGCCGCCTGGACCGCCAGCCACCCCGCGGTGGAGGGCGCCGCCCAGGAGTCGGCTCCGGAGGAGTCGGACGTGCCCGACGACGAGCGGGAACCGTCGCGCTGACCGCGCCGAGCACCGCGAGCGCGACCACGGCGAATGCGGCCGCCGTCCACTGCCGGCCGGCCCCGTCGGCGACCGGTCCGGCCTCCGCCTGGGCGGCCGCCGTGCCCGGGAGGGCGACCGCCGGCGGGGTGGTGCTCCGCGTCGTCGTCGGCGTCGACACGAGGTCGCCGGGGCGGACCAGCCGGCCCACCCCGGTGCCGGTCGGGGGGACGGCGAAGCCCCAGTCGAGCAGCCGGGCGGCCTGGTCGGCGGCCCGCAGCGGCACGTTCTCGGTGTCCAGCACGCTGACCACCAGCCGGCGGCCGTCCCGCTCGGCGGCGGTGACGAAGGTGTGCCGCGCGGCGTCGGTGAACCCGGTCTTGCCCCCGAGGTTGCCCGGGTAGCTGCCGAGCAGCGGGTTCTGGTTCTGGATCTGGAAGCCGGGCCCCCGCCCCTCGACGGCCGGCATGTCGGCCGTCGGGGTCCGCAGCACCTCCGCGGTCACCGGGTCCTCGACGAGCGCGCGGAAGATCAGGGCCAGGTCGTAGGGCGACGTCGACTGCCCCGCGACATCCAGCCCCGACGGGCTGCCGGCGACGGTGTCGAAGGCGCCCAGCTCCGCGGCGGTCCGGTTCATCGCGGCGAGCGTGGCCGCCTCCCCGCCGGCCGCCCGGGCCAGTGCCGACGCCGCGTCGTTGCCCGACTGCAGCACCAGGGCGGTGAACAGCAGCGGGACGGGGTAGCGGCCTCCGGCGACCAGACCCACCCGGCTGCCCTCGATCTGCTCGTCATCCACCGTGCCCTCCACGACCTGCGCCGGGTCGAGCCTGGGGACCAGCGCGAGGAGGGTGAGGGTCTTGAGCGTGCTCGCCGGGTAGTAGCGCCCGTGCGGGTCCCGCGCGCCGAGCACCGCGCCGGTCCCGGCGTCGGCGACCAGCCAGCCGGAGGCGGCGATGCCGTCGGGCAGCGGGGGAGCGTCGGCGGTCACGACCACGCCGCGGGTGCGCAGCCGCTCGCCGCCCACGGTGCTGCCGTCGGGGGCGCTGCCCCGGGGAGGCAGGCCGGTGCGGGGCGCCGTGGGCGTCGGGGCGGTGGGATCGGCCGTGGGTCGGGGCGACGTCCGGGTCGCCCCGGCGGCCGGGTCCGCCTGCGCCGGGACGGGCGCCGGAACCCCGGTCACGAGCGCCGCGGCGAGCACCACGGACGCCGCCCGCCACCGTCGTCCCATGTCAGGGCAGGTTATCCGCCGTGACGCAGGCCACCGCGATGGGGAGGCCCGGGACACGAACGCATGAGGGTTCGCAACGATCGGGTCTCAGTCCGGACCAGACGTTGTAGACCCCTCGGTCAGCGGGATTAGCGTCCGTGGTCGTCCCTTCCCGTGGGTCGCCCGAGGCGGCTTCCGGGGACACGTGCTTCCCACCCCCGGGAGACCCGCCTCGAGGCGGGACATCCCCCCAGAAAAGGAGATCGTCTTGCGCCGAGCGCGGATGACGAAGGCCGCGGCGCTGCTGCTGGCCGGCAGCCTGGCCCTCGCGGCCTGTGCCAGCGACGAGGACAGCACCTCGGGCGGCACCAGCGGCGGCGGCGAGAGCGACCTCATGGTCGGTGTCGCCTACGACACCGGCGGTCGTGGCGACAAGTCCTTCAACGACTCGGCGATCGCCGGTGTCGAGGCCGCCATCGAGGACCTGGGCGGCAGCGTCGAGGACGACATCCAGGAGCTCTCGCCGAACGAGGACGGCTCCGACCGCGCCGAGCTGCTGACCCAGCTCGCCGAGAACGGCTACAACCCGGTGATCGCGGTCGGCTTCGCCTACGGCGACATCATCGGCGACATCGCCGCCGACTACCCCGAGACCCAGTTCGCGATCGTCGACACCTCGGTCGCCGACATGGGCGTGGACAACCTCACCGGTCTCATCTTCGCCGAGGAGGAGGGCAGCTTCCTCGCCGGCGTCGCCGCCGCGTCGAAGAGCGCCACCGGGCACATCGGCTTCGTGGGTGGCCAGCAGAGCCCGCTGATCGAGAAGTTCCAGGCGGGCTTCGAGGCCGGCGCGCGGGCGGTCGACCCCGACATCATCGTGGACACCCAGTACCTGTCCCCGGCCGGTGACCCCTCCGGCTTCGGTGACCCCGAGGGCGGCAAGGTCGCGGCGCAGGGCATGTTCCAGAACGGTGCGGACATCGTGTTCCACGCCGCGGGCGGCTCCGGTGAGGGCGTCTTCGAGGCGGCCGTCGAGGCCGGCCAGCGCGCCATCGGCGTCGACTCCGACCAGTACGCGAGCGCCTCGCCCGACCAGCAGGCCGTCATCATGACGTCGATGCTCAAGCGGGTCGACAACGCGGTGGAGGCCTACATCAAGGACTTCGCCGAGGGCAACATCGACGGCGGCGTGGACATCCTCAACGACCTGTCCACCGGCGGTGTCGGCCTGGCCACCTCGGGCGGCTTCATCGACGACATCCAGGACGTCATCGAGGACTACCGTCAGCAGATCATCGACGGTGACATCGAGGTCCCGACCACCCCGTGATCGGTGCGGGCCCGCCTGCCGGCGGGCCCGCGTCCACCGGAACGGTCCACGGCGGGCCCGGGCGCACACGCCCGGGCCCGCCGTCGTGGTCCCGGGTGCCGCACCGGCGCGGGGGCGGGCTCCGGTGACGCGGGGCGGTGGGGGATCATGCCCGGGCCGGATCGGCTGGGCCGTCCCCCGGTCCCCGGTACGACCCGGCGTGACGGAGAGACCCCGTCGTCGCCGGAGCAGACGAGTGGACGTGCGCCGCCTACCCGCGGCCGCACCGCGAGAGAGAGGCCCCCATGGCCGCAGCAGGAGCGACCGGCGGAACACCGCCGGCCGGTGACGGACCGGGCTCCGGTGCCCCCTACGCCGTGGAGCTGCGCGGGATCACCAAGCGCTTCCCCGGCGTCGTCGCCAACCGCGACATCGAGCTGCGGGTCCGCCGCGGCGAGGTGCACGCCATCGTGGGGGAGAACGGCGCCGGCAAGTCGACGCTGATGAAGACCCTCTACGGGATGCACCGGCCCGACGAGGGCACGATCCTGCTGGACGGCCGCGAGGTGTCGCTGCGCAGCCCGGCCGACGCGATCGCCGCGGGCATCGGCATGGTGCACCAGCACTTCATGCTCGCCGACAACTTCACCGTCCTCGAGAACATCGTCCTCGGCAGCGAGCCGACCAAGGGTGGCCGGCTGGACCGGGCCGAGGCACGGCGCCGCATCCGGGACATCTCCGACCGGTACGCCCTCAACCTCGAGCCCGACGTGCTGGTCGAGGACCTGGGCGTCGGCGACCGGCAGCGGGTCGAGATCGCGAAGGTCCTGTACCGCGGCGCGACGACGCTCATCCTCGACGAGCCCACCGCGGTCCTGGTGCCGCAGGAGGTCGACGAGCTCTTCGGCAACCTCGGCGAGCTCAAGCGCGAGGGGCTCACCGTCATCTTCATCTCGCACAAGCTGGACGAGGTCCGCAAGGTGGCCGACTCGATCACCGTGATCCGGCGCGGCACCACGGTCGGCACGGCGGACCCGGAGACCACCACCGCCCACGAGCTGGCCGAGCTCATGGTCGGCTCGGAGCTGCCCTCCCCGGGGGCCCGCACGTCCACCGTCCGCGAGACCCCGGTGCTGCAGCTCCGGGACGTCACCGTCACCACGCCGGGGGCCCGCCGGCCGGCCGTCGACGACGTCACGCTCACCGTCCGCGAGGGCGAGGTCGTCGGCATCGCCGGCGTCGAGGGCAACGGCCAGGCCGAGCTGGTCGAGGCGATCATGGGCCTGCGCCCGCTGGCGGGGGGCTCGGTCGTCCTCGCCGGCGAGGACGTGACCGGCTGGAGCACCCGGGCCCGGCGCGAGGCCGGCGTCGGCTTCATCCCCGAGGACCGGCACCGCCAGGGCATGCTGCTCGACGCCCCGCTGTGGGAGAACCGCATCCTCGGCCACCAGACCCGTCCGCCGGCCGTCAAGGGGCCGTTCATCGACCGCAGGGGCGCCCGGGCGGACACCCAGCGGATCATGCGCGAGTACGACGTCCGCGCGCCCGGACCCGACACGCTGGCGGTGGCCCTCTCCGGCGGCAACCAGCAGAAGCTGATCATCGGGCGGGAGATGAGCTCGGCTCCCCGGCTGCTGCTCGCCGCGCACCCCACCCGGGGTGTCGACGTCGGCGCCCAGTCCTCGATCTGGGAGCTGCTCAAGGACGCCCGCGCGGAGGGGATGGGGATCCTGTTGATCTCGGCCGACCTGGACGAGCTGATCGGCCTGTCCGACACGCTGCACGTGATGCTGCGCGGCCGGCTGGTCGCCAGCCTGGACCCGACGTCGGTGACGCCGGAGCAGTTGGGCGGGCACATGACCGGGGCCACCGGCGGCTCGGTGGGTGCCGCGTGACCGCCGTCCGCCGGCTCGGCTCGTCCCTGCTCGCGCCCGCCCTGGCCGTCGCCGTCGCGATCGTCATCACGACGCTGGTCATCCTCGCCATCGGGCAGAACCCGGCCACCGCGCTGCAGGTGCTCTTCGACTTCGGCGACACCCCGTCGCAGCAGACGCAGGCCATCGTGGTGATCCTCAACCGCGCGGTGCCGCTGTTCCTCGCGGGGCTGGCCGTCTCGGTCGCCTTCCGGATGGGCCTGTTCAACATCGGCGTCGAGGGCCAGTACCGCATGGCGACGGTCCTCGCCGCCGGTGCGGGGGCGGCCGTGGTGCTCCCCGCGCCCCTGCACCTGCTGCTGATCATGGTCGTCGCCATGGCGGTCGGCGCGTTCTGGGCCGGCATCGTGGCCGTCCTGAAGGTCACCCGGGGCGTGAGCGAGGTGATCAGCTCGATCATGCTCAACTTCATCGCCCTGGGCACCGCCTCCTTCCTCCTCACCGGGCCGCTCCGGGGCAGCGAGGAGGGCGCGGCGATCATCACCACCGAGGACCTCCCGGAGTCCGGCCGCTTCCCGGCGCTCAACGGGCTGTTCGACGTCGTCGGGCTGGCCCAGCCGCGCTCCTCGCTGTACGGCTTCCTGCTCGTGGCGGTCGTGGTGGGCATCGTCGTCTCGGTGCTCGTCAAGCGCACCCGGTTCGGCTTCGACCTGCGCGCCACCGGGTTCTCGCCGTCCGCGGCCACGGCCAGCGGGATCGACGCCAAGGCCATGGTCATCAAGACGATGCTCATCTCCGGCGCGATCGCGGGCCTCATCGGCCTGCCCGACCTGCTGGGGCGCACCTACCACTTCGGCACCGAGTTCACCGCCGGCCTGGGCTTCCTGGGCATCGCGGTGGCGCTCCTCGGCCGCAACAACCCGCTCGGCATCGCGTTCGCCGCGCTGCTGTTCGCCTTCCTGGACCGGGCCGCGGTGCCGCTGCAGTTCGCCGACATCCCGGCCTCGGTCGTCACGATCATCCAGGGCACGATCGTGCTGTCGGTGGTCGTCGCCAACGAGGTCGCCCGCCAGCTCACCCGCCGGCGGGCCGGGCGGGACAGCGGCCAGGGCGACACGGGGACCGCCGACGGCGGCACCTCCGCCGGCCCCGAGGGCCCGATCGGCACCCGGATCACCGACGACCGCCAGGAGGCGGGACGATGAGCACCGCGACGTCCGCACCCGCCACCACGCCCAGCCGGGGCCCGCTCACCGAGCTCTTCTTCGGCGGCGGCCGGGCCCGGCGCTTCGCCTGGCTGTTCATCGGCCTGATCCTGCTGATGTCGGTCGTCCGGATCATCTCCGGCGAGCAGGCGCTCACGTCGTCGTCCACCTTCGCGGCGGCGCTGCTGCTGGCCGTGCCGATCGGCCTGGCCGCGCTCGGCGGTCTGTTCGCCGAGCGCGCGGGCGTGGTCAACATCGGCCTCGAGGGCATGATGATCCTGGGCACCTGGGGCGCCGGCTGGGCCGGCTACCAGTGGGGCTGGGTGGCCGCGATCATCGGCGGCGCCGTCTTCGGCGCGCTGGGCGGGCTGCTGCACGCGGTCGCGACCGTGACCTTCGGCGTCGACCACGTCGTCTCCGGCGTGGCGATCAACATCCTCGCCGAGGGCGTCGTGCGCTTCCTGTCCGAGCTGCTGTACGCCGGCGGCACCGAGGGCGGTGGCGTGACCCAGTCCCCGGCGCTGGCCAGCCGGCCGCCGAACTTCTCCCTGCCGGTGCTCTCCTCCGGCCCGGACCTGCTGGGCGACGTCGAGAGCACCGACGTCTTCCTGCTCTCCGACATCGCCGGGCTGCTGCGCGGCCTGACCAGCGGCGTCGGGGTGCTCACCCTGATCGCCGTGCTGCTGGTGCCCGCCAGCTACCTGCTGCTGTGGCGCACCGCCTTCGGCCTGCGGCTGCGCTCGTGCGGCGAGAACCCGGCGGCCGCCGACTCACTCGGCGTCCCGGTCTACCGGCTCAAGTACCTCGCGGTGATCATCTCCGGGGCGCTCGCCGGGCTGGGCGGCGTCGCCCTGGTGTTCGTGGCCAACATCTACCGCGAGGGGCAGACGGGCGGCCGCGGCTTCATCGGCCTGGCCGCGCTGATCTTCGGCAACTGGCGCCCCGGCGGCCTGGCGGCCGGCGCGGGCCTGTTCGGTTACGCCGATGGGTTGCAGCTGCGCAGCCGCGGCGCGGTCGTCGCCCTCCTGCTGCTCATCGCGATCCTGCTGCTGGCCGTCGCCTTCTACCAGGTCGGCCGGCGCCGGCTCGTCCAGGCGGGGCTCGCCGTCGTCTTCGCCGCCGCCAGCCTGGTGGCGTTCCTGACCATCGAGGAGCTGCCCGAGGGCATCGTCTCGTTCACCCCGCACCTGATCACGCTGCTGGTGCTCTCGCTGGCCGCCCAGCGGCTGCGGATGCCCAAGGCGGACGGACTCGTGTACCGACGAGGGGACCACTAGTGACCGCCCTGCCCGAGCCCGACTGGGAGGCCCTGCGGGCCGCGGCCCGCGAGGCCATGACGCACGCCTACGCCCCCTACTCGCAGTTCCCGGTGGGCGTCGCCGGGCTGGTGGACGACGGCCGCGTCGTCACCGGCTGCAACGTGGAGAACGCCTCCTACGGGCTGGCGCTGTGCGCCGAGTGCGGCATGGTCAGCGACCTCGCCCGCACCGGCGGCGGCCGGCTGGTGGCGGTGGCCTGCGTCGGCGGGGACGGGCAGCCGCTCATGCCCTGCGGCCGGTGCCGGCAGCTGCTGTGGGAGCACGGCGGCGCCGACATGCTCATCGAGACGGTGTCGCTCGGCATCGTCCCGATGCGCGAGGTGCTGCCCGATGCCTTCGGCCCCGAGGACCTCACGGCTGCCGCCACGCGGTCCGCCGGTGGGGCAGCGACGGCCGAGCGGGGGCAGGGCTGATGGCCGCGCACGACGCGATCGACGTCATCCGCGCCAAGCGGGACGGCGCCGAGCTCTCGCCCGAGCAGATCCGCTGGGTGATCGACGCCTACACCCGGGGCGCAGTGCCCGACGAGCAGATGAGCGCGCTGCTGATGGCGGTGTTCTTCCGCGGGATGGCCGCCGGCGAGCTCGCCGCCTGGACGCAGGCGATGATCGACTCCGGCGAGCGCAAGGACCTCTCGTCCCTGGGCCGGCCGACCGCCGACAAGCACTCCACCGGCGGCGTCGGCGACAAGATCACCCTGCCGCTGGCCCCGCTCGTGGCGGCGTGCGGGGTTGCCGTGCCGCAGCTGTCGGGCCGGGGCCTCGGGCACACCGGCGGCACGCTGGACAAGCTCGAGGCGATCCCCGGGTGGCGCGCCGACGTGCACGAGAAGGCCTACCTGGCGCAGCTGCGCGACGTGGGCGCCGTCGTCTGCGCGGCCGGCCACGACCTGGCTCCCGCGGACAAGCTGCTCTACGCGCTGCGCGACGTCACAGGGACCGTCGAGTCGATCCCGCTGATCGCCAGCTCGATCATGAGCAAGAAGATCGCCGAGGGCGCCGACGCGCTCGTGCTCGACGTCAAGACCGGTTCGGGTGCCTTCATGAAGAGCGCCGACGACGCCCGCACGCTGGCCCGCACCATGGTCGGCCTGGGCGAGGCGGCCGGCGTGCGCACCGTGGCCCTGGTGACGGCGATGGACCGGCCGCTGGGCCGGGCCGCGGGCAACGCGGTCGAGGTCGCCGAGTCCGTCGAGGTGCTCGCCGGCGGCGGCCCGGCCGACGTGGTGGAGCTGACCCTCGCCCTGGCCCGGGAGATGCTCGCCGGCGCCGGGCGGGAGGACGTCGACCCCGCGGAGGCGCTCCGCGACGGCCGGGCCATGGACGTGTGGCGGCGGATGATCGCCGCCCAGGGGGGCGACCCCGACGCCCCGCTGCCGCGGCCGGCCGAGACCCACGTGGTGACCGCGCCGGCCACCGGCACCCTCACCCGGCTGGACGCCTACTCCCTCGGCGTCGCCGCGTGGCGGCTGGGCGCCGGGCGGGCCCGCAAGGAGGACCCGGTGCAGGCCGCCGCCGGCATCGTGTGGACCGCCGGGGTGGGGGAGCAGGTGACCGCCGGCCAGCCGCTGCTCGAGCTGCAGACCGACGACGCCGACCGGATCCCGCGCGCGCTGGCCGCGCTGGAGGGCGCCATCGGCGTCGACACCGGTGACGAGCCGCTCCCGCTGGTCCTCGACCGCATCACCGCAGGGTCGTAGGGGACACTGGTCTGTCGTGACCCGAACGACGGCGACGGCGGCGCCGCTGCGGCAGCCGGCCTCCCCGCTCGACCCCGAGGCCGCCATCTCCATCCGCGGCCTGGTCAAGCGGTACGGGGAGCGGGCCGCCGTCGACGGTCTGGACCTCGACATCCGGCGCGGCGAGATCTTCGCGCTGCTCGGCCCCAACGGCGCCGGCAAGACGACGACGGTCGAGATCTGCGAGGGCTACCGCGGGCGCGACGGCGGTGAGGTGCGCGTGCTGGGGGTCGACCCGGCGAAGGGCGGCCGCCGCTGGAAGGCCGACCTCGGCATCGTGCTGCAGTCCGGCGCCGGGGACAGCCAGCTGTCGGTCCGCGAGCTGCTGACCGCCCAGGCGTCCTACTTCGCCGACCCCCGCGACCCGGACGAGGTGCTCGAGCTGGTCGGTCTGACCGACAAGGCCGGCGCCCGCGGCCGGACGCTGTCGGGCGGCCAGCGCCGCCGGCTGGACGTGGCGCTGGGCATCGTCGGCCGGCCCCGGCTGCTCTTCCTCGACGAGCCGACGACCGGGTTCGACCCCGAGGCGCGGCGCCAGTTCTGGGCGCTCATCCGGTCGCTGCGCGAGCTGGGCACGACCATGCTGCTGACCACCCACTACCTCGACGAGGCCGAGGAGCTGGCCGACCGGGTCGGTGTCCTCGCCCACGGGCAGCTCGCCGAGGTCGCCGTCCCCACGGCGCTGGGCGGACGCGGCACCGCGCCCGCCGTCGTCAGCTGGACCGAGGGCGGCGCCCGGCGGACCGCCGAGACGGCCACGCCGACCGCGTTCGTCGCCGAGCTCGCCGCGCGCTTTCCCGGCGAGGTGCCCGATCTCGCGGTGAACCGGCCGACGCTCGAGGACGTCTACCTGAAGATGATCGGGGACCACTCGTGACCGCCACCGCGCCCGCACGCACCGCCCTGCCGTCGGTCGGCCGGGTCTGCCGCTCGCGGGCCGGGGTGGAGCTCAAGGAGTTCTTCCGGCAGCGCGAGTCCGTCGTGTTCACCCTGCTGTTCCCGGTGATCCTGCTGCTCGGCCTCGGGGCGGTGCTCGACTACGACCTCGGCTCGGGCGTCGACTTCCCGCAGTACTTCATGGCCGGGGTGATCACCGCGGGCATCGTCGGGGCGAGCCTGCAGAACATGGCGATCCACATCGCCGGCGAGCGGTCCGATGGCACGCTCAAGGCCCTGGCCGGCACCCCGATGCCCAAGAGCGCCTACTTCGTCGGCAAGGTCGCGCAGGTGGTCGCCGTGACGCTGGCGACGATCCTCGTCCTGCTGCTCGTCGGCGTCCTCGTCTTCGGCATCGACCTGCCGTCCGGGGGGGACTGGCTGACCTTCGCGTGGGTCACCGTGCTCGGCGCGGCTGCCTGCACGCTGCTGGGCATCGCCGTCTCGTCGCTGGCCCGCAACTCCCGGTCGGCGTCGGCGACGGTGACCCCGATCGCCCTGGTGCTCGAGTTCGTCTCCGGCGTCTTCATGCCCTTCGACCAGGTGCCCCGCTGGCTGCAGGACGTCGCGGCGGTCTTCCCCGTCAAGTGGCTGGCGCAGGGGCTGCGGTCGGTCTTCCTGCCGGACTCCCTGGCCGCCCGCGAACCGGCCGGCTCCTGGGAGCTCGGCACGGTGGCGATCGTGCTCGGGATCTGGTGCGTCGTCGGCCTCCTCCTGTGCGTGCGCACCTTCCGCTGGCAGGACCGGTGAGCCGCTGGGTCACCCCTGCCCGGACCCCTCCGGGGCCCACTCGGCGTGACCCGTAGCGTTGTGACCATGGCAGTGCTGAACGCCGAGAACGTCCGTCGCGCCCCGAAGGTCCTGCTGCACGACCACCTGGACGGCGGGCTGCGACCGCAGACGGTGCTGGAGCTGGCCGACGAGCTCGGCTACCGCGCGCTCCCCGCTGCCGACGCCGAGGCCCTGGGCCGCTGGTTCCGGGAAGCCGCGGACTCGGGGTCCCTGGTCCAGTACCTGGAGACGTTCGCGCACACCGTCGGCGTGATGCAGACCCCCGAGGCTGTCCAGCGGGTCGCCCGCGAGTGCGCGCTGGACCTGGCCGCGGACGGCGTCGTGTACGCCGAGGTCCGCATGGCCCCCGAGCTGCTCACCACCGGCATGCCGATGGAGGCGGCCGTCGAGGCGATGCTCGACGGCTACGCGCAGGGCAGCCGGGAGGCGGCGGAGGCGGGGACGCCGATCCGCATCGGCACCCTGCTCTGCGCGATGCGGCAAGCCGACCGCTGGGACGAGGTCGCCGGGCTCGTCGTCCGGTACCGCGACGCGGGCGTGGTCGGCTTCGACCTCGCCGGCCCGGAGATCGGCTTCCCGCCGGACCGGATCCCCTCGGCCCTCGCCGTCCTCGACCGGGCGCAGGCGCACCGCACCATCCACGCCGGCGAGGCGGCGGGCATCGACAGCATCGTCGCCGCACTCGACGGGGCACGCGCCGAGCGGCTGGGCCACGGCGTGCGGATCGCCGACGAGGTCGCCGCCGACGGCACCCTCGGGCCGGTGGCCCGGCGGGTACGCGACGAGCGGATCGTCCTGGAGATCGCCCCGTCGTCCAACGTGCAGACCGGCGCCTACGCCTCGCTCGCCGACCACCCGGTGGACCGGCTGCACCGGCTCGGCTTCGCCGTGACCCTCAACACCGACAACCGGCTGATGAGCGGGGTCTCGGTGACCAGCGAGGTCACCGCCGTGGCGACGGAGTCCGGCTGGACCTGGGAGGACGTACGGACGGTGACCGAGCAGGCCCTGGCCGGGGCCTTCCTGCCCGACGCGGAGCGGCAGCGGCTGCTCGACGACGTCGTCCGCCCCGGCTACGCGGCACTGCTGGGCTGACCCGTGTCAGAGCTCGCCGGTCCGACCGGGCAGACATGGGCCCAGGTCGGTGATCTGGGGGTCGCGTTCGTGCTCTCGGCGCTCATCGGCTTCGAGCGTGAACTGCGGCACAAGGCGGCGGGGCTGCGGACGCTCACCGTCGTCGGGTTCGCCGCGGCGCTGTTCATGGTCATCAGCCAGGCGCAGTTCGGCGATTCCCGGGTGGCGGCGCAGGTGGTCTCCGGCCTCGGGTTCATCGGGGGCGGGCTGATCTTCGTGCGGCGCGACGCGGTCCGCGGGCTGACGACGGCGGCGATCGTCTGGCTGACCGCGGCCGTGGGGATGGCGGCCGGCGCGGGGCTGTGGCTGTTCGCCGTCGTCGCGACCGCCGCGCACTTCGCCATCTCCTACGGGTTCACCCCGCTCGCCCGCCGGCTGTCCGGCCGGATCACGCGGGTGCACTCCCTGGTGCTCACCTACCGGGACGGCGAGGGGGTGCTGCGCCGGGCGCTGGCCGAGTGCACGCAGCGCGGCTTCGCCGTGCGCGACCTGGCCACGGCCACCGACGACGGCGGGGGCGGCACCGGGTCCGGGCAGGCGACGGTACGGCTCTCGGTGGAGGGCACCGGCCCGGTGACCTGGCTCGCGGCGGAGCTCGCGGACCTCGACGGCGTACTGGCGGTCAGCGCCGATGACGCCGACGAGGAGGCCGACTGACCTGCGGCGTGGGCGTCGTCACCCCCGGTCGCGGGAACAGCGTCGCGATCTTCGCTGCTACCGTAGGCGTACCGGCACAAGGCCGGTCATCCTCCCGGACGGTTTGTCCGGGCACGAGCGCATCCGTGCAGATCCCGCGTTCCATCCCTGGGCGCAGACGATCGCCAAGTGAGGACGCCGGTACGTCACGGTGCTCCTCCTCTTTCACGGGACGCGCTCCGAGCAGTATCGGAGCCCCACCCCGCATGACTTTGGTCCACCCTGCTTCGTTCGAGTCCAAGACGACCCAGAACGACGGTCAGAACACCACTGAGAACGTCATCGAGAACACCGCCGCGGCCGCCGCGGTGGAGAACACCGTCGAGGCCCCGTCGGGCCCCACGTTCCACGAGCTGGGCCTGCCCCAGCCGCTGGTGACCGCGCTCGAGCGGCGCGGCATCCACCGCCCCTTCGCCATCCAGACCTCGGCCCTGCCCGACGCGCTCGCCGGGCGCGATGTGCTGGGCAAGGCGGCCACCGGCTCGGGCAAGACCCTGGCCTTCGGCCTGCCGCTGCTGGCCCGCATCGGTGCGGAGGTCAAGAACGGCCGCCGCGCGCCCCGCGGGCTGGTCCTCGTGCCGACCCGCGAGCTCGCGCAGCAGGTGCACGACAACCTGGCCCCGCTCGGCCAGGCGACCGGCGTGCAGCTCGCCACCGTCTACGGCGGTGCGCCCATGTACCGCCAGATCCAGCAGCTGCGCCGCGGCGTCGACGTCGTCATCGCCACCCCCGGCCGGCTGCAGGACCTGATCAGCCAGGGCGAGTGCACCCTGGCCGAGGTCGTCATCACCGTGCTGGACGAGGCCGACTTCATGGCCGACCTGGGCTTCCTCCCGGTCGTCAAGGAGCTGCTCGACCAGACCGACCGCAACGCCCAGCGCCTGCTGTTCTCGGCGACGCTGGACGGCGAGGTCGACTCGCTGGTGCGCCGCTACCTGAAGGACCCGGCCCGGCACGAGGTCGTCCGCCCCGGCGGCGAGGCCCCGCCGGCCGAGCACCTGGCCTTCACCCTCGCGTTCCGCGACAAGCTGCAGGTGGCCACCGAGCTCGCCGGCCGCCCCGGACGCACGATCATCTTCGCCCGCACCCAGCTGGGCGTGGACCGGCTGGCCGAGAACCTGAAGGCCGCCGGGATCAAGGCCGAGGCCATCCACGGTGGTCTGCCGCAGGCGGCGCGCAAGCGTGCGCTGGAGGAGTTCACCGACGCCCGCTCGCCGGTGCTGGTGGCCACCGACGTCGCCGCCCGCGGCATCCACGTCGACGACGTCTCCCTGGTGCTGCACTACGACCCGCCGACGGACGCCAAGACCTACCTGCACCGCTCGGGCCGCACGGCTCGCGCCGGGGCCGCCGGTGTCGTCGTCTCGCTGCTGCTGCCCGACCAGGTCGGTCAGGCCAAGCGGCGGTTCCGCACCGCGAAGGTCGACCCGCCGCTCGACCGGACCCGCCCGGGTGACAAGCCGATCCTGGACCTGGTCGCGGCCGGCATCCCGGTCGAGCCCAAGGAGCGCACCCAGCGCGACATGCGCCGCGGCGGCGGTGGCCCCGGTGGCCGTCCGCGCCGCGACGGCGACCGCCCCGGCGGTCCGCGCCGGTCCTACGGCGACCGCAACCGCTCCGGCGGCGGCGAGCGCTCGGGCCGGCCCGGTGGCGATCGCCGGTTCACCGGTGAGCGCTCCGCGCGTCCCCCGCGCCAGGGCTGATCACCCGCACCACCCACGACGGCGGCCCGTCCCGGAATCCCGGGGCGGGCCGCCGTCGTCGTCGGTCCCCGGTCAGTCGCGGAAGACCAGGGCACCGCTCACGGTGGTGACGATCTCGTCCCACTCCGGGCGCAGCTTTGCGGCGTCGGCGGCGGCCAGCGGCGTCTCGGGCTGCCGGTCGGCGCGGGCGACGGCCTGGCCCACGGGCGCGGACGGGGCGAGCAGCTCCTCGACCCGGGACAGGCCGGCGTACTCGGCGAGGTCGCGCGCCCCCTCGACCGGCTGCAGCAGCGCGCGGTGGGGGACCAGCCCGGCGGCGCCGTCGGCGACCTCGGCGAGGACCTCGGAGAGCTCGGTGAGGTCGTAGCGGTCCTGCTCGGCGGGCAGCGGCGGGGTGTCGGTGTCGGCGACCTCGGGCCAGGAGGCGATCTCGGTGAGGTCGTGCGGCTCGTCGCTCGCGCAGAACCGGGCCAGGTCTGTCGGGGTGTCGAAGACGAACACCTCGCCGTCCCGGCCCAGGAAGCGGGCGACGTCCTCCACGTAGCAGCGCAGGGTCACCCCGGCGCCCTCGGGGACGACGATCTCGACCGGCAGGATGCCGACTGCCTCCCAGAACTCCGCGGCCGCGGCGACCGCGGCGGGGGAGGCGGTGACCCGGCCGCCCCGCGCGATGGTGCGGACCCCGCCCCGGGTGGCCGCCGAGGCGGCGGTCGCGCCGGTGCGGGCGGCGCCGGCGGTCCGGCCCGCGACCACCGGGGTGTCGTCGTCCTCGTCCTCGTCGTCCTCGGGGATGCCGAGTGCGGAGTCCTGCTCGGCCGTCTCGGAGGCCGAGGGGTACTCCTCGACCGTGGCGGTGCCCCCGCCGGTCCAGTCGAGGTGCTCCGAGAGCTCCTCGACGACGTCCTCCCAGAGCTCGTCGAGCACGGTGCCGACACCGATCCAGGCGTCCTCGCCGGAACGCCCGACGAAGGCCTCCACGCCGAGGCCGAGCGAGCCGATCTCCGGCTTGCCGGCCAGTTCGGCGACGGCCTCGAACTGCTCGTCGTCGTCCTCGTCGGTGGTGTCCAGGCACTCGGCCAGCCGGCTGACGATGTCGACGGTCGCGGCCAGCTCCTCCACCGCCCACCGGTCGGGGTTCTCCGCGGCGATGTCGTACACGCCGTCGAGGTCGTAGCGGTGGTCGTCGTCGGGGGTCAGGTCGGGGGCGCCGAGCCCGGCGACGACCGGCCACACCGGGTGGTCGGCGAGGTCGTGGTCGGTGCTGGTGCGGCAGAACGCCGCGAGCTTGGCCGGCGTGGGGAAGAGGTGCACGGTGGCGACGTCGCCCTCGGTGGTGCCGAGGAACGCCTGCCACTCCTCGCCGTCCTCCTCCCACGGCGGAGCCCACAGGGTGTACCCCGTGCGGTCGTCGAGGGTCAGTGCGATGGGGACGATGCTGGGCCTGGCCACCCGACCATCCTGCCCTGTCGGGCAAGCGGCGCACCTCGGGGTGGTGACGGGTCGCCACCGGGCCGGTCGGAGGTCGGACGCCTGGCCCGGCGCGGCCGGATCAGACCCCGATCGGGTGCCAGACGGTCTTCGTCTCCAGGAACGGGGTCATCCGGGACAGGCCCGGGTCGGCGGTCCAGTCGGGCTCGGTCACCGGCGGGCGCACGACCCGCTTGATGGTGCCGGCGGCCTCCCGCTCGAACTCCATGGCCCGGCCCGCGGGGGCGCCGGTGAGGTCGATGCCGTCGACGTCGGCGTGCTCGGCCAGCCACGGGCCCAGCTCCTCGGCGTCGCCGGTGAGCAGGTTGACCACGCCGCCGGGGACGTCGCTGGTCGCCAGCACCTCGCCGAGGGTGACGGCCGGGATCGGCCGCTCCGCGGAGGTGACGACGACGGCGGTGTTCCCGGTGGCGAGCACCGGGGCCAGGACGCTGACCAGGCCCAGCAGGCTCGACTGCTGCGGGGCCAGCACGGCGACGACCCCGGAGGGCTCGGGCAGGGAGAAGTCGAAGTACGGCCCGGCCACAGGGTTGGCGCTGCCCAGGACCGCGGCCAGCTTGTCGGTCCAGCCCGCGTACCAGACCCAGCGGTCGATGGCGGCGTCGACCGCGGCCCGTGCCTTGGACCCGGACAGGCCCTCGGCGGCGGCGACCTCCTCGCAGAACTGGACGTGCCGGCCCTCCATCACCTCGGCCACGCGGTAGAGCACCTGGCCGCGGTTGTAGGCGGTGGCACCCGACCACTTCCCGAAGGCTGCGCGCGCGGCGACGACGGCGTCCCGGGCGTCCTTGCGGGAGGCCCGGGCGACGTTGGCCAGGAAGTGGCCCTTGGCGTCGGTGACCTCGTAGGTGCGGCCGCTCTCCGAGCGCGGGAAGGCGCCGTTCACGTACAGCTTGTAGGTCTTGCGCACGGCGAGGCGGTCGTTGCCGATCACTGGTCGTTCCCCTTGTCGTCAGGGAGCTTCCGCGCGCGCTCCGCTCCTCGCTCGTTCCTCGCTGCGATGCTCACTTGCTGTCAGCTCCCGTCAGGTAGGCGGCCAGGCCGTGGCGGCCGCCCTCTCGCCCGTAGCCGGACTGCTTGTAGCCGCCGAAGGGCGACGTCGGGTCGAACTTGTTGAACGTGTTGGCCCACACCACGCCGGCGCGCAGCTGATCGGCGATCTTCAGGATCCGCGACCCCTTCTCGCTCCAGATGCCGGCCGACAACCCGTAGGTGGTGTTGTTCGCCTTCGCGACGGCCTCGTCGGGCGTGCGGAAGGTGAGCACGCTCAGGACCGGGCCGAAGACCTCGTCGCGGGCGATGCGGTGCGCCGGGGAGACGTCGGTGAAGACGGTCGGCGGGAACCAGTAGCCGCGCTCGGGCAGCTCGCCGGCCGGCTGCCAGCGCTGGGCGCCCTCGGCCTCGCCGATGTCGGACAGCTCCCGGATGCGGGCGAGCTGCTCGGCGGAGTTGATGGCGCCGATGTCGGTGTTCTTGTCCAGCGGGTCGCCGACGCGCAGGGTGCCGATCCGCCGCTGGAGGCTCGCGACCACCTCGTCGTGGATCGACTCCTGGACCAGCAGCCGGGAGCCGGCGCAGCAGACGTGCCCCTGGTTGAAGAAGATCCCCTGGACGATCCCCTCGACCGCCTGGTCGATGGGGGCGTCGTCGAAGACGATGTTCGCTGCCTTGCCACCCAGCTCCAGGGTCAGCTTCTTGCGGGTGCCGGCGACGGCGCGGGCGATGGACCGGCCCACCTCGGTGGAGCCGGTGAACGCCACCTTGTCGACGTCGTCGTGCTCCACGACCGCCCGGCCGGTCTCCCCGGCGCCGGTGACGACGTTGACCACGCCCGGCGGCAGGTCGGCCTGCCGGCAGATCTCGGCGAACAGCAGCGCGGTCAGCGGCGTCGTCTCGGCCGGCTTGAGGACGACGGTGTTGCCGGTGGCCAGGGCGGGCGCGACCTTCCACGCCAGCATCAGCAGCGGGAAGTTCCACGGGATGACCTGCCCGGCCACGCCGAGGGGGCGGGGGTCCGGGCCGAGGCCCGCGTGCTCGAGCTTGTCGGCCCAGCCCGCGTGGTAGAAGAAGTGCGCCGCGGCCAGGGGGACGTCGACGTCACGGGACTCCCGGATCGGCTTGCCGTTGTCCAGCGACTCGAGGACGGCGAACTCGCGGGCGCGCTCCTGCAGCAGCCGCGCGATGCGGAAGAGGTACTTGCCGCGGTCGGCGGGGCGCATCGGCCCCCAGGTCTTCTCGAACGCCTTCCGGGCGGCGCGCACCGCGCGGTCGACGTCGGCGGCGGTGCCGGTGGCGACCTCGGTGAGCACCTCCTCGGTGGCCGGGTTCACCGTCTTCATCGGCTCACCGGAGCCGTCGACGAACTCGCCGTCGACGAAGAGCCCGTAGGACGGCGCGATGTCGACGATGGACCGCGACTCGGGGGCGGGTGCGTACTCGAAAACGCTGGTCATCGCTGTCAGTCCACCGTGACGTAGTCGGGGCCGGAGTAGTGGCCGGTGCGCAGCTTCTGCCGCTGCAGGAGGAGGTCGTTGAGCAGGCTGGAGGCGCCGAAGCGGAACCAGTCGGGGTCCAGCCAGTCGGGGCCGGCGGTCTCGTTGATCAGCACCAGGTGCTTGATCGCGTCCTTCGTCGTCCGGATGCCGCCGGCCGGCTTGAAGCCGACCTGGCGGCCGGTGGCGGCGCGGAAGTCGCGGACCGCCTCCAGCATCACCAGCCCGACCGGGAGGGTGGCGGCGGGGCTCACCTTGCCGGTCGAGGTCTTGATGAAGTCGCCACCGGCGAGCATCGCGATCCAGCTGGCCCGGCGGACGTTGTCGAGGGTGACCAGCTCCCCGGTCTCCAGGATCACCTTGAGGTGCGCGTCCCCGCACGCCTCCTTCACCGCGACGATCTCCTCGTAGACGTCGAGGTAGCGGCCGGTGAGGAAGGCGCCCCGGTCGATGACCATGTCGATCTCGTCGGCGCCGTTGGCCACGGCGTCCCGCACGTCGGCGATCTTCACCGCGCGGCTGGCGCGGCCGCTCGGGAAGGCGGTGGCGACGGCGGCGACGTGGATGCCGCTGTCGCCGAGGGCCTCCCGGGCCACGCCGGCGAGGTCGCCGTAGACGCAGACCGCGGCGACCTGGGGCGTCGTAGGGTCGGACGGGTCGGGCCGCCGGGCCTTCGCGGCCAGGCTGCGGACCTTGCCGGGGGTGTCGGCGCCCTCGAGGGTGGTGAGGTCGACCATCGAGATCGCGGTGTCGATGGCCCAGGCCTTCGACGTCGTCTTGATCGAGCGGGTGCCCAGCTGCGCCACCCGGGCCTCGGCGCCGACCTGGTCGACGCCGGGCAGGCCGTGGAGGAAGGTGCGGAACGCCGAGTCCGAGCGCGTGACGTCGTCGTAGGGGGGCGTCGGCGCGGCCAGCGCCCGGGCGTCGTCCGACAGCGCGCCGGGATCGAGCACGTGGGTCATGCCGGCCATTCTCCCCTGCGCCGTCCGGACGGCCGACACTGCTCACCCGCGGTGGGGGCGCAGCGCACCGGACGGCGTCCTCCCGGAGTGGGGGAGGGCACCGCACCGCGCCGGGCGTCGTCCCCTCAGCGGACATCCGGGGCGGCGGGATGTCCGCGCCGAGGACACCGCCTCCCGCCGTCGGGAGAGCGCAGCCGGGCCGTCCGCTGCCCGGCGTCGGAGGTGCTACCGCGCCGTCCGGGGCATCGCATCCGGGAGGCAGGTGCGGGCGGGACCCCGCCGTGCCCGGCGACGGCCGATACGGTGTCCGCCGTGCAGCTCACCGTCGTCGACCACCCGCTCGCCCGTGCCCGCCTCACCCGCATGCGGGACGAGCGCACGGACAACGCCATGTTCCGGGCCGCCCTGCGCGAGCTCACCCAGATGCTCGTCTACGAGGCCACCCGCGATCTCGAGGTGGCCGAGGAGAAGATCACCACCCCGGTCACGACGACGACGGGCTACCGGCTGGCCGCCCCCCCGCTGATCGTCCCCGTGCTGCGGGCGGGCCTCGGCATGGCCGACACCGCGCACGGGATGCTGCCCGAGTCGCAGATGGGCTTCGTCGGGCTGGCCCGCAACGAGGAGACCTTCCAGCCCGAGGCCTACATGGCCTCGCTGCCGGAGACGCTGGTCGGGCGCGACGTCTTCGTCCTCGACCCGATGCTGGCCACCGGTGGCTCGCTGGTGCACTGCTGCGAGCTGCTCACCGCCCGCGGCACGACGTCGATCACCGTGCTGTGCGCGCTCGCCGCGCCGGACGGCATCCGCCGGCTGGAGGAGAGCGGCCTGCCGCTGCGGGTGTTCACCGCCAGCATCGACGAGGGCCTCAACGAGAAGGCCTACATCGTCCCGGGGCTGGGCGACGCCGGCGACCGCCAGTTCGGCGCGGTCTGACCATGCGCTTCGGGGTGCTCGGCACCGGTCACTGGGCGGGTGCCGTGCACGCGACCGCGCTCGCCGGCCACCCGTCCGCCGAGCTGGTGGGCGTGTGGGGGCGCGACGTCGCCAAGGCGAAGGCGCTGGGTGCCGAGTTCGACGTCCCCGGCTACGCCGACGTGACGGCCCTGCTGGCCGACGTCGACGCCGTCGCGATCGCCCTCCCGCCCGACGTCCAGGCGCCGCTCGCGGTGCAGGCGGCCGAGGCCGGCAAGCACCTGCTCCTGGAGAAGCCGATCGCCCTCGACGTCGCCGGGGCCGACCGCGTGGTCGACGCGGTGCGGAGCTCCGGCGTCGCGTCGGTCGTGTTCTTCACCTTCCGCTTCCAGGCGGCGACGTCGACCTGGCTGACGCAGGCCGCGCGCACCCGGCTGGCCGGCGGTGCCGGGTCGTGGCTGTCCTCCCTGGCCGGGACGCCGTTCGCCGGTTCTTCCTGGCGGCAGGAGCGCGGCGCGCTCTGGGACATCGGCCCGCACGCGCTCTCGGTGCTGCTGCCGGCGCTGGGACCGGTGGTGGCGGTGCAGGCCGGCGCCGGGCTCCGGGACACCGTGCACCTGGTGCTCACCCACGAGTCGGGCACCGCCTCGACGGTCACGCTGTCGCACACGGTCGCCCCCATGTCGACCGGCATCGAGTTCTACGTGCACGGCGACGCCGGCCGGCTGGTGCTGCTGCCCGACGTCGACGCCCCGGTCGAGGCGTTCCGCGTGGCGGTGGACGAACTCGGCGCCGCGGCGGTCGCCGGGGGCACCCACCCCTGCGACGTCGGCTTCGGCCGGGACGTCGTCGCCGTCCTGGCGACGGCGGCCCGCGCGCTGGAGTCCGGCTGCCGGGAGCCGGTCGCGGGCTGACCGCTGCTCAGGGGCGCCGGACGGCGTAGCGCAGCAGGACGACGCCGTTGCCGAACTGCCGGGTCTCCACCAGATCCAGGTCGGTCGGGGAGTCCGCCGTCTCGAACAGCCGTCGCCCGCGGCCGAGGACCACCGGCATGACGTAGAGGCGGTACTCGTCGATCAGGTCCAGGCGCCGGAAGGTCTCGACCACGTCGGCGCCGCCGAGCGTCATGTCACCGCCCGGCTGCTGCTTCAGCGCGCGCATCTCGTCGGCATCCACCTCGGAGCGGACCGTCGCGTTCGGGCCGGGCTGCCGCAACGTGCGGGAGAAGACGATCTTCGGCACGGACCGCCAGATGCCGGCGAACTCCTTCGTGGTCGGCGGGTTGTCCGGGTCCTGGTCGGCGGTGGGCCAGTACGACTCCATCAGCTCGTAGGTGACCCGGCCCTCGAGGAACGTGCTCATCGTCGCGAGGTGCTGGTTGAAGTGGGCGTGCAGCTCCTCGTCCACGAGATGCCAGCTGATGTCGCGGTCCGGGCCCTCGAAGAACCCGTCCAGCGACAGCCCCATCTGCACGACGATCCTGCGCATCGTTCCTCCTGGCCTCGCGCCGACGTCGACAGCTCCGACCGGGGGAGGCCGCCGAACTCATCGGTGGGGGCCGGTCAGATCCCCAGGGCCGCGGACATCTCCGTGCGCAGCTGGTCGAGCTCGTCGGCCCCGCGTCCGCGGGCGGCGATCAGGCCGGCGTCGTCGTGCACCGGGACGACGGTCTCCAGGTAGGCCTTCAGCTTCGGCTCGGTGCCGCTGGGCCGCACGATCACCCGCACCCCGTCACCGAGCAGCCGGACGGCGTCCACCGGCGGCGTCCCGTGCGCCAGGTCGGCGAACTCCACCGGCCGGCCGAGCAGCGCGGCCGGGGGTGCCGACCGCAGCCGGGCCATGGCGCCGGAGATGACCGAGAGGTCCTCCACCCGCACCGACAGCTGCCCGGTGACGAAGAGCCCGTGCTCGTCCGCCAGCTCGTCGAGCCGGTCCAGCAGGGTGCGCCCGTCGGCCTTGAGCTCGGCCGCCAGCAGCGCCACCGCGAGGGCGGCCGAGATGCCGTCCTTGTCCCGGACGACGTCCGGCGCCACCGAGTAGCCCAGCGCCTCCTCGTAGCCGTACACCAGGGGAGCCGACTCCGACCCGGCCCGCATGATCCACTTGAAGCCGGTCGGGGTCTCCTCCGACGGCGCCCCCGAGGCCTCGGCGATCGCGTGCATCAGCGAGCCGCTGACCAGCGACGACGCGTACGTCCCGCGCACGCCGCGGCGCAGCAGCCAGTCGGCCAGCAGCGCGCCCACCTCGTCACCGGTGAGCTGCCGGCCGCCGCACACGACGGAGCAGCGGTCGGCGTCGGGGTCCTCGGCGATCGCCACGTCGGCGCCCACCCGCTCGGCCAGGGCGACCAGCAGGTCGACCGCGCCGGGCTCCTCCGGGTTCGGGAAGGAGACCGTCGGGAACGCCGGGTCGGGCGCGTCCTGCTCGGGCACGCAGGCCGGCTCCGCGAACCCCGCGGCGGCGAACACCAGCCGGGTCGTCGAGGCGCCCACCCCGTGCAGAGCGGTGTAGGCCACCGTCAGCGCGGCGCGGTCGGCGGCCGGGACCCGCTCGGGGTCCAGCGCCTGCACCACCGCGGTCACGTACTCGGTGAGGATGTCGTCACCCAGGATCCCGTGGCCGCCGGTGAGCGGGATCTCCCGCGCCGGGCCGACGGCGTCGATGGCCGCCTCGATCGCCCGGTCGGCCGGTGGGACGAGCTGCGCCCCCTGCTCCAGGTAGAGCTTGTAGCCGTTGTCGTCCGGCGGGTTGTGGCTCGCGGTGACCATCACCCCGGCCACCGCGCCGAGGTGCCGGACGGCGAAGGCCAGCACCGGGGTGGGCAGCGGCCGCGCCATCAGCTGCACGGCGAAGCCGAGCCCGGAGAACACCTGGGCGGAGAGCGTGGCGAACTCGTCGGACCGCCGCCGTGCGTCGAACCCGATGACGACGGTCCCGCCGCCGTGCCCGGTGTCCAGCAGGTGCCGGCCCACCCCTGCCGCGGCGCGGAGCACCACCGCGGCGTTCATCCCGGCCGGCCCCGCGCGCAGCGGTCCGCGCAGCCCCGCCGTCCCGAAGGTCAGCGGTCCGGCGAAGCGGCGACCGAGCTCGGCCCGGTCGCCCGCCTCGATCAGCGCCTCGATCTCGGCGCGGTCGCCCGCGTGCGGATCGGCGTCGGCCCAGGCCCGGGCGGTGGCGAGCAGGTCGTCGGTCATGCCGGGAAGTTCTCCGCGTCGAACTCAGACGTCGTGTACTCGCCGCCCACGCGGCGGTGCACCGGGTCGGTCAGGTCGGGCTCGCCGTGGACCTCGATCAGCGCGCCGGCGTACCGCTCGGCGTCGTCGGTGGACCGGTACCCCAGCGCCTCGGCGGCCGAGAGGTCCCACCAGCGGCGGGTGTTGCCGGAGACGCCCCACACCACCGAGAAGCCGGGGGACGGGGCGGAGAGCGCGGCGTCGACCAGCGACACGGTGTCGGCGGGGGAGAGCCAGGTGGACAGCTGTCGGGTGGTCGTCGGCTCGGCGAAGGCGCTGCCGATCCGCAGGCAGACGACGTCGAGGCCGTACCGGTCGACGTACAGCGAGCCGAGGGCCTCCATGGCCACCTTCGAGACGCCGTAGTAGGTGTCCGGCCGCGGCGGTGCGTCGGCCTCGCGCAGCATCCCGTCGGCGGGCCGCTCGGTGTAGCCGGAGGCGTGGTTGCTGCTGGCCAGGACCACGCGGGGGACGCCGGCCAGCCGGGCGGCCTCGAGCGCGCAGTAGGTACCCTCGATGTTGGCGTGCGAGATCGCCGCCCACGTCGACTCGCCGGAGATGCCGGCCAGGTGGACGACGGCCGAGGCGCCCCGGGTGGCCTCGGTCATCGCCGCCAGGTCGGTGACGTCGGCGACGAGGTGCTCCTCGCCCGGGCGCGGCTCGGGCACCGGCACGACGTCCAGCGAGCGCACCGCCCAGCCGCGTTCGGGCAGCCCGGCCCGGAGCACCGTGCCGATCCGGCCGGCGGCGCCGGTGACGAGGACGGGGCCGCCGTCGCCCTGTCCGCTCACGGCAGCCGCCCGATGAGCTCGACCAGGAACTCCCCGAGCCGGCCCGCGGCCGCCCGGCCCGCGGTGATGACCTCGTCGGCGTCCAGCTTCTCGCCGGTGACCCCGGCAGCGGCGTTGGTGACCAGCGAGAGCCCGAAGACCTCCAGGCCGGCGGCGTGCGCGGCGATCGCCTCGAGTGCGGTCGACATGCCCACGAGGTCGGCGCCCAGCGTGCGGAGCATCCGGATCTCGGCCGGGGTCTCGTAGTGCGGCCCGGGCAGTGCCGCGTAGACGCCCTCGCTCAGGCCCGGGTCGAGCTCGCGGGCCAGCGTGCGCAGCCGTGCGGAGTAGAGGTCGGTGAGGTCGACGAAGTGCGCGCCCACCAGCGGCGACCGCGCCGTGAGGTTCAGGTGGTCGGAGATGATCACCGCCTGGCCGACCTGGTGCTCCGGGGCGAGCCCGCCGGCGGCGTTGGTGAGGATCACCGTCTTCACCCCGGCGGCGGCGGCGGTGCGCACGCCGTGCACGACCGGCTCCACACCGCGGCCCTCGTAGTAGTGGGTGCGGCCCAGGAAGAGCAGGACCTTGCGGTCGCCCACCCGCACCGAGCGGACCTGACCGCCGTGCCCCACCGCGGTCGGCGCCGCGAAGCCCGGGAGGTCGCCGATCGCCACGGCGGCGTCCGCCTCGCCGAAGGCGTCGGCTGCGGGCGCCCAGCCCGAGCCCATGACGACGGCCACGTCGTGCGGTCCGCCGACGGCGCGGACCAGCTCCTCGGCGGCGAGGGTGGCGAGGGTCTGCGGGTCGTTCCCGGGGGGCTGGCTCACGCAGGGACGCTAACGCAGATGCCTCCGGACGACGCCGTCGCGATACCACCGGCCCCGCCCGGGGCGCTGACCTGCGCATCCGGTCGGCGGGGCCGGACACCGCCCTCGGTTAGCGTGCACCGGGGAGTTCCGCAGCGACGACGATCGGGGAGGTATGGACGACCTGGAGCTGATCGCGACCGAGCAGGGCGTCACGTACCTCGTGCGCGGCCCCGAGGACCACGGCCGGATCCTGGACCTCGAGATCGACGGGCGACGGGTGTGGTCCTTCCCCGTGGCCGACGACCCCGCCCCACCGGAGGAGCGACCTCCCGGTGTGCCGGCCGACCGGGCCCGGTTCCAGGCCTGGCCACCGAGCCTCAAGGAGCAGCTGAGCGGCCGGTTCGAGGTCGGTGTCCGGTCCACCGACGGGATGCCGGCGCCGATCGAGGCCACGACCGAGGTCCGGCTGGGCGACGGCGACGGGCCCGTGCAGCTGACCGACGAGCACGGCCGGCCCTACGTCGTCAACAAGTGGGGCCGTCTCGGGCACGCCTTCGCCGACGCCCACCCCGACCTGGTGGAGCGGCTCCTCGACAACATGCAGGGCATCCGCCGCCTGCTGCAGGACCGCCTGGGCGACCGGGTGTTCGTCTCCGGGGGGACCCTGCTGGGCCCCGTGCGCAGCGGTGGCTCGCTCATCGAGCACGACGACGACGCGGACCTCGGCTACGTGAGCCGGCACGACCACCCGGCCGACATCGCACGGGAGGGCTTCGAGCTGGGCCGGCTGCTGCGGGCAGCCGGCTACCAGGTGGTCCGGCTGTCGGCCGGGCACCTCCAGATCCACTTCGACGACGACGGGGTGCCGGACCACCACGTCGACGTCTTCACCGGCTTCCTCGCCGGGGGCTGGTGGTACCAGGTCTTCAACATCCGTGCGCGAGCCGACGAGCAGGACCTGCTCCCTCCGCGCCCGGTGCTCGTCGAGGGCCGGCAGGAGCCGGCGCCGCGGCGGCCGGAGGTGAAGCTCGAGGCCCTCTACGGCTCCGGATGGCGGGTGCCGGACCCGTCGTTCACCTTCTCCCTGCCCCCGTCCACGGCGGACCGGTTCCACGGATGGTTCGCCGACTACAACGTCGACCGCGAGCAGTGGGACGACGACTACCTGCTGCGGCGATCCGGGCCGGAGCAGCCGGAGGAGGCCGCGCCGTCGCCGTTCGTGGCCTGGGCCGCCGCGCAGTCCCCGCCGGGGTCGCCGGTGCTGGAGCTGGGGTGCGGTACCGGCGCGGACGCGCGCGCCCTCGCCGCGGCCGGTCGCACCGTGCACGCCGTCGACTACTCACGGCGGGCCATCGCGCTCGCCTCCGCCGCCCGGCCACGGCAGGGCGGCCACCCGGCCTTCCGGGTGCTCAACCTGCTCGACCTGCGGCTGGTCCTCCGGCTGGGTGCCGAGCTCGCTGCCCAGGGCGCCGGCTGGACCCTCCTCGGGCGGCAGCTGCTCGACGCGCTCGAGGACCGGGGCCGGGACAACGTCTTCCGGCTGTGCGCCATGCTGCTGCGCGACGGCGGCGCGGCGTACTTCGACGTCGTGGCCGACCCGGAGGTCCCCGCCGACCGGCCGGGCGGACCGCTCACCGTGGCCGGCCTGCGCCGGGAGGCCGGCCGGCACCGTCTGGAGGTGGTCGCGGTGGACGAGGCGAGCGAGCAGGTGGTGCGGCTCGGCGACCCGGAGCCCCGGCTCGTCCGGACGGCACGTCTCACGGTCCGCAGGGCACCGGAACGAAGGAGGTCGGCATGATCCGCGGCTGGTTGGTGCGAGGCCCGGTACGGGCACTCCGCCGCGTCCTGGCGCCGGCCTCCCTCGAGCTGGCGGGCGAACTGCCCGGGCTCCGCGCGGAGCTGGGCCGGCTGACCGCCGAGAACGCCGGCCTCCGCGAGGCGCTGGACGACGCACGCCAGGCGCTGGACGACGCGCGCGAGACGCTGCGCCGGGTCGAGGAGCGCGTGGCCCTGGGGGAGCAGCGGGACGTGGAGCTGGACGAGGGGCTCCGCGAGGCCCGGCGGCTGAACCTCCGGATCGCCGAGCTGACCGACGTCGTCACCGAGCTCGTGCTCCCCCTGCACCACCGCGAGGTGGATCCCGCCGTCCTCGCGCGGCTGGCACCCGACACGCTGTGACGGCGGGCCGGGCCGGGGACGGTCCCGGTCCGGGGGCCGTCGCCCGGTGGGGGACGGTGATCGAACCTAGACTCCCGATGGTGGAGATCCCCTTCCGTAGCTCGGAGCGCGCCAGCCTCGGTGTGGAGTGGGAGCTGCAGCTCGTCGACCGGGAGACCCGCGAACTCTCGCCCGGCGCCGTGGAGATCCTCGAGGCGCTCCGGCCCGAGGGCGCCGAGGAGCACCCCAAGGCCAAGCACGAGCTGCTGCAGTCGACCGTCGAGATCATCACCGGCGTCTGCACCACGGTGAGCGAGGCGAAGGCCGACCTGGCGGGCACGCTCGCCGACGTCGTGGCGCAGGCCGACCGGCGCGGCCTCGGCGTGCTGTGCGCCGGCACGCACCCGTTCACCGACTGGCAGACCCAGGAGATCTCGCCCAAGGAGCGCTACCAGGACCTGGTCGAGCGGATGCAGTGGCTGGCCCGGCGGATGCAGATCTTCGGCGTCCACGTGCACGTCGGCGTCCGGGCTCCGGAGAAGGTCATCCCGATCGTCAACGCGCTGTGCCAGTACGTGCCGCACTTCCTGGCGCTGTCGTCGTCCTCGCCGTTCTGGGTCGGCTGCGACACCGGGCTGGCGTCGGCCCGCACCAAGGTCTTCGAGGGCATGCCCACGGCCGGGCTGCCCTTCCAGCTCGCCGACTGGGACGAGTTCGAGGAGTACATGGAGACGCTGATCTCCACGAAGAGCATCGAGAGCGTCCGGGAGGTGTGGTGGGACATCCGCCCGCACCCCGACTTCGGCACCGTGGAGCTCCGGATCTGCGACGGGCTGCCGACCCTCGACGAGGTGGGTGCGGTCGCCGCCCTCGCACAGTGCCTGGTCGAGCAGTTCGACACCCAGCTCGACCGGGGCTACACCCTGCCCCGGCCCGAGGAGTGGGTGGTCCGGGAGAACAAGTGGCGGGCGGCCCGCTACGGGTTGGACGCCGAGATCATCGTCGACGAGCACTTCGCCGTCCGGCCGGTGCGCGAGGCGATCGCCGAGCTGGTGGAGGAGCTCATGCCCACCGCCAGGCGGCTGTCCTGCGAGGAGGAGCTGACCGACGTGCTGCGCGTCCTGGAGGTCGGCGCCTCCTACCAGCGGCAGCGGGCGGTGGCCCTGGAGCACGACGGTGCGCTCGCGCCCGTCGTCGACGGCCTGCTGGCCGAGCTGCGCGACGGCCTCCCGGCGACCGGCCCCGCGGGACACCCCGACGGCCCGGTGCCCGGGCCGGCCGAGTGCGCGGGCGGGCACGCCGCATGACCCCCGTCGTCGAGAAGCTGGCCACGGCCGTCGACGACTGGGTCGGGACCCACCACCCCGAGCTCGTGTCGGTCCGGCGGCACCTGCACGCCCACCCGGAGCTCGCCTTCGCCGAGTTCGAGACGACGTCGTTCATCGAGCAGCGGCTGCGCGCGGCCGGGCTGCGCCCGCGCCGGCTGCCGACCGGCACCGGCCTGGTCTGCGAGGTCGGCGCCGGTGACGGACCGGTCGTCGTGCTGCGCGCCGACATCGACGCCCTGCCGCTCGCCGACCTGAAGGACGTGCCGTACGCCTCCACCCGCGAGGGGCTCTGCCACGCCTGCGGGCACGACGTGCACACCACCGTCGTGCTGGGCGTCGCGCTGGCGCTCGCCGAGCTCGACGGCATCCCGGGCCGGGTGCGCTGCGTCTTCCAGCCCGCCGAGGAGACGGTGCCCGGCGGGGCCACCGAGGTGGTCGCCTCCGGGGTCCTCGACGGCGCCTCGCGCGCCTTCGCCCTGCACTGCGACCCGTCGGTGCCGGCCGGGAAGGTCGGGCTGCGCACCGGCCCGATCACCGCCGCGTGCGACCGCATGGACGTCACCCTCACCGGTCCTGGCGGGCACACCGCCCGGCCGCAGCTCACCGTCGACCTGGTCGACGCCCTCGGCCGGCTGATCACCGACCTGCCCTCGCTGCTGTCGCGGCAGGTGGATCCCCGCGTCGGGATGTCGCTGGTCTGGGGCGCGGTCAACGCCGGGGTGGCCGCCAACGCGATCCCGCAGCGCGGCACGCTGCGCGGCACGGTGCGGGTGCTCGACCGCGACGCGTGGAAGGGCGCCGAGGAGCTGCTGCGCTCGCTGGTGGAGCGGGTGGCCGCGACGACGGGCGCGGAGGTCGGCGTCGACTACATCCGCGGCGTGCCGCCCGTGGTCAACGATCCCCGCTCCGTGGCGCTCCTGCGGTCGGCCGCGCTCGGCAGTGTCGGGGCGGAGCACCTGGTCCTCTCGCCGCAGAGCATGGGCGGGGAGGACTTCGGCTGGTTCGCCGACGTCATGCCGATCGCGCTGGCCCGGCTGGGCACCCACGGGGGCGGCGCCCCCTACGACCTGCACCGGGGCACCTTCGACGTCGACGAGCGGGCGATCGGCGTCGGCGTGCGGCTGCTGGCGCGCACCGCGCTGCTCGCGCTGGAGGCCGACGCGGAGGCGTCCCCGACCGGCCCGCAGCCACCCCCTCGCACGCGCCGACCGGCGCCCGGAGACACTTCAGCCCGACCCTCTGGGGAGGAGACCCACCGACGATGAGTTCCACCGGACAGCAGGCTCCCGCGGCGGCCGACGCCGAGGTGCCGGCCGAGCACGAGGTGCCCGAGGCCCTGGCGCTCGCGGGCGAGTTCGACGCGGTGACCCGCGACCAGTGGCGGGAACTGGTCGCCGGCGTGCTGCGCAAGGCCGGCCGCGAGGACCTCCCCGACCCGGTCGAGGACGCGCTGCGCCGCCCGGTGGCCCCCGGCGTGACCGTCGCCCCGCTGTACACCGCCGAGGACGCCGGCGACCTCCCGGCCGCGGTCGGGCAGCCCGGCCTCCCGCCCTTCGTGCGCGGTTCCCGCCCGTCCGGCGGCCCGGCCGGATCGGCCGAGGTCACGGCCGCCGGTGGGGCCGACGGTGGCGCCCCCGGCGGGTGGGACATCCGCCAGCGGCACGCGCACCCCGACGTCGCCGTCACCAAGGAGGCGATCGCCGCCGACCTGGAGAACGGCGTCACCTCGCTGTGGCTGGTGGTCGGCGACGGCGCGATCCCGGTCGACTCCCTCCGCGACGTCCTCGCCGACGTCTACCTCGACCTGGCGCCGGTGACCGTCCAGGGCGTCGGCCCGGGCGCGGGCGTCGAGGCGGCCGAGGGGTTCCTCGCGCTCGTCGACGGGCGCACCGACCTCGCCCCCGGCGGTTCGCTGGGCCTGGACCCGCTCGGCGTCCAGGCCGCCACCGGCGAGGAGCAGGACCTCGCCGGGCTGGCCGACGTCGCCCGCCGCGCCGCCGCCCATCCCGGCCTGCGCACCGTCGTCGTCGACGGCACGGTCTTCGCCGACGCCGGGGCCTCCGTGGTCGAGGAGCTCGGCTGCTCGCTGGCCGCCGGGGTGGCCTACCTCCGGGCGCTGACCGATGGCGGGATGGGCGTCGACGAGGCGGTCGCCGCCCTGGAGTTCCGCTACTCCGCCTCCGCCGACCAGTTCACGACCATCGCCGCGCTGCGCGCCGCCCGCCGGCTGTGGGACCGCGTCGGCGAGGTCAGCGGCGCGTCGGCGGAGCTGCGCGGCCAGCACCAGCACGCGGTCACCTCGTCGGTGATGACGACCAGGCGCGATCCGTGGGTGAACATGCTGCGCACCACCGTGGCCTGCTTCGCCGCCGGCGTCGGCGGTGCGGACACCGTCACGGTGCAGCCGTTCGACGCCGCGCTGGGCCTGCCCGACGCCTTCTCCCGCCGGATCGCCCGCAACACCCAGAGCCTGCTGGTGGAGGAGGGGCACCTCGCCCGTGTCCTCGACCCGGCCGGCGGCTCCTGGTACGTCGAGTCGCTGACCGACGAGCTGGCCCGCGCGGCCTGGGAGTGGTTCACCGAGATCGAGCGGGCCGGCGGGTTGTCCGCCGCCCTGACCTCGGGCCTGGTGCGGGACCGGATCGGTCAGGCCTGGGACGCCCGCGCGAAGCGGCTGGCCACCCGTGCCGACCCGCTCACCGGCGTCAGCGAGTTCCCCAACCTCGCCGAGAAGCTGCCCGAGCGGCAGCCGGCGGCGGAGGTCCTGCCGGCCACCGGCGGACTGCCGCGCGTGCGGGCCGCGCAGGAGTTCGAGGCGCTCCGCGACGCCGCCGACGCGGTGGGGGAGCGGCCCGCCGTCTACCTCGCCACGATCGGCCCGATCGCGCGGCACACGGCCCGGGCAACCTTCGCCGGCAACCTGTTCCAGGCCGGCGGGCTGGCCACGCCGGCCGACGACGCGGCGAGCGGGTTCCCGGCGGCGGGCACGACGGTGGCCTGCATCTGCGGCACCGACAAGGACTACGCGTCCGGGGCCGCCGCGCTCGCGGCGGAGCTCAGGGCCGCCGGCGCCACGCAGGTGTGGCTGGCCGGGAAGCCGGACCTCGCCGTGGACGGGGTCGACGGATACGTCTTCGCCGGGTGCGACGCCCTCGCGGCGCTGCGCACGGTGCACGCCGAGCTGGGTCTCGAAGGAGTGCAGGCATGAGCGCGATCCCCGACTTCGGTTCCGTCGAGCTGGGCCGCCCGGCCGCGTCGGCCTCGGCGGACGACTGGGCCAAGGCGTTCGAGGAGGCGACCGGCCGCAGCGTGGCGGAGGCGACCTGGGAGACTCCCGAGGGCATCGCCGTCCCGCCGCTGTACGCGCCGGCCGACCTGCAGGACCTGGACTTCCTGGAGACCCTGCCCGGGCTGCCGCCGTTCCTGCGCGGCCCCTACCCGACGATGTACACCACGCAGCCGTGGACGGTCCGTCAGTACGCGGGCTTCTCCACCGCCGCGGAGTCGAACGCCTTCTACCGGCGCAACCTCGCCGCCGGGCAGAAGGGGCTGTCGATCGCCTTCGACCTGCCCACCCACCGCGGCTACGACTCCGACCACCCGCGGGTGCCCGGCGACGTCGGCATGGCGGGCGTCGCCATCGACTCGATCCTGGACATGCGGCAGCTGTTCGACGGCATCCCGCTGGACCGGATGAGCGTCTCGATGACGATGAACGGCGCGGTGCTGCCGGTGCTCGCGCTCTACATCGTCGCGGCCGAGGAGCAGGGGGTGGCGCCGGAGCAGCTGACCGGCACCATCCAGAACGACATCCTCAAAGAGTTCATGGTGCGGAACACCTACATCTACCCGCCCAAGCCCTCGATGCAGATCATCAGCGACATCTTCAGCTTCACCTCGCAGCGGATGCCGAAGTTCAACTCCATCTCGATCTCCGGCTACCACATCCAGGAGGCCGGGGCGACGGCCGACCTGGAGCTGGCGTACACGCTGGCCGACGGCGTCGAGTACCTGAAGGCCGGTCAGGCCGCCGGGATGGACGTCGACGCGTTCGCGCCCCGCCTGAGCTTCTTCTGGGCCATCGGCATGAACTTCTTCATGGAGGTGGCGAAGCTCCGGGCCGGCCGCCTGCTGTGGGCCAAGCTGGTGAAGGAGGCCGGTGCGCAGAACCCGAAGTCGCTGTCGCTGCGCACCCACTCGCAGACCTCCGGCTGGTCGCTGACCGCGCAGGACGTCTACAACAACGTCGTCCGCACCTGCCTGGAGGCGATGGCCGCGACCCAGGGGCACACCCAGTCGCTGCACACCAACGCCCTCGACGAGGCGCTCGCGCTGCCCACCGACTTCTCCGCGCGGATCGCCCGCAACACCCAGCTGATGCTGCAGCAGGAGTCGGGCACCACCCGCGTCGTCGACCCGTGGGGCGGCTCGGCCTACGTCGAGAAGCTGACCTACGACCTGGCCCGCCGCGCCTGGGCGCACATCCAGGAGGTCGCCGAGCACGGCGGCATGGCGCAGGCCATCGACGACGGCATCCCGAAGCTGCGCATCGAGGAGGCCGCGGCCCGCACCCAGGCGCGGATCGACTCCGGCCGCCAGCCGGTCATCGGGGTGAACAAGTACCGGGTCGACGCCGACGAGGCCATCGAGGTGCTCAAGGTCGACAACGCCGACGTGCTCGCCCAGCAGAAGGCCAAGCTGGAGCAGCTGCGGGCCGACCGGGACGGCCGTGCGGTGACCGAGGCGCTGGGCCGGCTCACCGACGCCGCCCGCGCCGCCGCCGAGGGGCGCCGCGGCAACGACCTCGACGCCAACCTGCTGAAGCTCGCCGTCGACGCCGCGCGGGCCAAGGCGACCGTCGGGGAGATCTCCGACGCCCTCGAGGCCGTCTACGGCCGGCACGCCGGCCAGGTGCGCACCATCTCCGGCGTCTACCGCGACGAGGCAGGAGCTTCCGGGCCCATGGAGGAGACGCGGCGGCTGGCCGAGGAGTTCGCCGAGGCCGAGGGTCGGCGCCCCCGCATCCTGGTGGCCAAGATGGGCCAGGACGGGCACGACCGCGGCCAGAAGGTCATCGCCACCGCCTTCGCCGACCTCGGCTTCGACGTCGACGTCGGCCCGCTGTTCCAGACGCCCGACGAGGTCGCCCGGCAGGCGGTCGAGGCCGACGTGCACGTCGTCGGCGTCTCGTCGCTGGCCGCCGGCCACCTCACGCTGGTGCCGGCGCTGCGCGACGCGCTGGCCGAGCTCGGTGCCGACGACGTGCTGATCGTCGTCGGCGGGGTCATCCCGCCCGACGACGTGCCGACCCTCAAGGAGATGGGCGCCGCCGCGGTCTTCCCGCCCGGCACGGTCATCGCCGAGGCGGCGCAGGAGCTGCTGCGGGAGCTGTCGCAGCGCCTCGGTCACTGAGCATGGCGCGTGAGATCGACGTAGCCGCGCTGGTCGAGGGGGTGCGGGCCGGCGACCGGCGGGTGATGGCGCGCGCCATCACGCTGGTCGAGTCCCGCCGGGCCGACCACCGCGAAAAGGCGCAGGAGCTGCTGGTCGAGCTGCTCCCGCACGCCGGGGGAGCGCGCCGGGTCGGCATCAGCGGGGTGCCCGGCGTCGGGAAGTCGACCTTCATCGACCAGCTCGGGGTGGACCTCACGGCCGGCGGGTCGAAGGTCGCCGTGCTCGCCGTCGACCCGTCGTCGGCCCGGTCGGGCGGCTCGATCCTGGGCGACAAGACCCGCATGGCCCGGCTGGCGGTCGACGAACACGCGTTCATCCGGCCCTCGCCCACCTCCGGCACCCTCGGCGGGGTCGCGCAGGCGACCCGCGAGTCGATGGTCGTCGTCGAGGCGGCCGGCTACGACGTCGTCCTGGTGGAGACCGTCGGCGTCGGCCAGTCGGAGATCACCGTCGCCGAGATGGTGGACTCGTTCCTCTTCCTGACCATCGCGCGCACCGGTGACCAGCTGCAGGGCATCAAGCGCGGCATCCTCGAGATCGCCGACGTCATCGCCGTCAACAAGGCCGACGGGCCGGCCGCCGCCGATGCCCGGAAGGCCGCGCGCGAGCTCTCCTCCGCGATCCGGATGCTGCGCGGGCGCGGGGAGCCGTGGGACGTGCCGGTCCTGACCTGCGCCGGGCTCACCGGCGAGGGGATCGACGAGGTGTGGGCCAAGCTGGTCGAGCACCAGGAGCGGGCGAAGCTCTCCGGGGCCTTCGACGAGCGCCGCCGCGCCCAGCAGGTGCGCTGGACCTGGCAGCTGGTCCGCGACTCCCTCGAGCACTCCCTGCGGGCGCACCCCGGCGTGCGCGCCGCCGTCCCCGACCTGGAGAAGGCGGTGCTGGCCGGCGAGCTCACCCCGGCGCTGGCCGCCCGGCAGATCCTGGACACCTTCCGGACCGCCTGACCCCTCCGGTCAGGGACCGGTGGAGCGGCAGTCGCGGACGCGCAGTTCGCGGACGTAGTCGTCGGGTGCGCCGGCGGACTCGGCGGCGTCGGCGACGGCACCGAGGTGGCGCGCCGAGGGCAGCCCGCCCTCGAAGGCGTCGAGCACGTAGACGTAGGCGACGGCATCCCCGCCGAGGGTGTGCACCCGCAGGTGCACCCGGCGGTAGAGGCCGGAGTCGGCGCCCTCCCACGCGTCCAGGGCCCGCTCGTCGGCCTCGGTCAGGTCGTAGAGCGCCACGAAGACGCCCGGTACGTCGTCACCGGTGGGCACCAGGGTCGGCAGGGCGCCCTCCCAGCCCAGCTCCTCGCCGCCGAACGTGAGCCGCCAGCCGCGGATCCAGCCGGTGCCGGTGTGCGGTGACGACGGGCAGCGGCGCAGCATCTGCGCGGGATCCATGTTCGACCCGTACGCGGCGTAGAGGGCCATCAGGGGCGAGACTAACCGGGGCGCCCGGCAGGCCGGGAGCGGGCGGTGGCGCGGAACCCGAGCGGCACCGGGGACAATGGGCGCCGACCGACCGCTCGGCGAGGAAAGTTGGACCCATGACCAGGATCGTCATCATCGGTGGTGGCCCGGCCGGTTACGAGGCGGCGCTGGTCGCCGCGCAGCTCGGCGCCGAGGTCACCGTGATCGAGCGCGACGGCATCGGCGGGGCCAGCGTGCTCACCGACTGCGTGCCCTCCAAGACCCTCATCGCCGCAGCCGGCGCCATGACGTCGGTGCGTGACTCCGCCGTCCTGGGCGTGCACGGCGCCGAGCTGGCCACGGTGAGCCTGGACCTGCCCGCGGCCAACCAGCGGGTGAAGAACCTCGCCATGGCGCAGTCGGCCGACATCCACGCCCGCCTCGAGGCGGAGGGCGTCCGGATCATCTCCGGCCAGGCCCGGCTCGCCGACGACGAGCCCGGCCTGGCCGCGCACGAGGTGGAGGTCCTCGACGCCGGCGGCAGGGTCGTGGAGGAGGTCGAGGGCGACGTCGTCCTCATCGCCACCGGCGCCGACCCCCGGGTGCTGCCGGGGGCCGAGCCCGACGGCGAGCGGATCCTCGACTGGCGCGACGTCTACGACCTGCAGGAGCCGCCCGAGCACCTGGTCGTCGTCGGCTCGGGGGTCACCGGTGCCGAGTTCGCCTCCGGCTACCTGGAGGCCGGTGTACCGGTCACCCTCGTCTCGTCCCGCGACCGGGTGCTGCCCGGCGAGGACTCCGACGCCGCCGAGGTGCTCGAGCAGGTCTTCCAGTCCCGCGGTGGCCGCCTCGAGCGCGGCCGGGCGGCCGGCGTGCGCCGCACCGAGAAGGGCATCGCCGTCGAGCTCACCGACGGGCGCTGCGTCGAGGCCTCGCACGCCCTGATGACGGTCGGCACCGTGCCGAACACTGCCGGGCTCAACCTGGAGCAGCACGGCATCCAGGTCACCGAGTCCGGGCACGTCGTCGTCGACCGGGTCTCGCGCACCTCGGTGCCGGGCATCTACGCCGCCGGCGACGTCACCGGTGTCTTCCAGCTGGCCTCCGTGGCCGCCATGCAGGGGCGGATCGCCATGTGGCACGCCCTGGGCGAGGCGGTCGCGCCGATCAAGCTCAAGACGGTCGCCGCCAACGTCTTCACCCACCCCGAGATCGCCACCGTCGGGGTGCAGGAGAAGGCGCTGGCCGAGAGCGTTGACGTCGAGGCGGTGCGGCTGCCGCTGGCGACCAACGCGCGGGCCAAGATGGGCGACCTGCACGACGGCTTCGTGAAGCTGTTCGCCCGCCGCTCCACCGGCGTGATCATGGGCGGCGTGGTGGTGGCCCCGGGCGCCTCCGAGCTGATCCTGCCGATCGCGCTGGCCGTGACCAAGGGGCTGACGGTCGACGACCTGGCGCAGACCTTCGCGATCTACCCGTCGCTGTCGGGCTCGATCACCGAGGCGGGGCGCCGCCTGATGGGCGCCGACGACCTCGCCTGAGGTGGTTCCCCGGAGGAGTCCGGGGCGCCTGCGGCGGGTGTGACGGGAGTTCGGCTCAACATCGCCGATCCCGTGCCGACCGGGCGCGGGGCCGCCGATTCAGGAGTCGATGTCTGCTGACCACGACTCCCGTCGTCCCCGCGGCCCCCGTCGTCCGATCCGCGCCCTGGCGCTGGCCGGGGCGGTGCTGTCCGGGGCTCTCGGCGTCGTGGCGGTCCCGGGGATCGCCGCCGCCGACAGCGGCACGACCGTCGTCGGCGAGCTGGTGCACGCCTGGGCGGAGGGGCAGCCGGCGAGCGCCGGCCACGCGGGCGGGGACGACCACGACGGGGACACCCTGCTCAGCTGGGTCGCCACCGCCGACGGCGCCGTCCGCGTGCCGTCGGACCAGGTCGCCGCCGTGCCGGCCGGCTCCAAGGTCGAGCTGACCGTCGGCGAGCAGGTCGAGGACGAGGCCGGCGAGGACGGCTACGAGCCGGCCGTCACGGTGCTCGAGAGCGACGTCCTCACCCCGCCGCCGGCCGCGGACCCCGAGCCGGTGCCCGCTCCGCGGGGCGGGGTGACCAACGAGGTCACCGTCGTCATGGTGGCCCCGGCCGGCACCACCCCGGACGGCACGAGCCTGCGGGACGTCGTGGCGACCGTGGACGGCGAGGTGTCGGCCTTCTGGTCCGAGCAGACCGGCGGCGCGATCACCGTCGGCGTCACCGGGCGCCAGGACTGGATCAGCACCTCGGCCGGCTGCGCCACGCCGGAGGCGCTGTGGAACGAGGTCGCGGCCACGGTCGGCTTCGTCCCGGGACCCGGCAAGCACCTGCTGCTCCGGCTGAGCAGCCAGACCGCCACCCAGCCGGGATGCGCCTACGCGTTGGCCCAGGTCGGCGTCGCGCCCGCCTCCGGTGGCCGGCTGTACGTGCGGGACACCTCCGCCGCGGTGATCGCCCACGAGCTCGGCCACAACTTCGGCCTGGGCCACTCGTCGGGGCTCCAGTGCGACGGCACGGTCGAGGAGGGCACCTGCCGCACCGCCGGCTACCGCGATTACTACGACGTGATGGGTGCGTCGTGGGCCCGCTTCGGGGCGCTCAACGCCGTCCAGGCGTCGGCCCTCGGCGTGCTCTCCGGCGACGCGGAGCGCACCGTGCAGGTGGGGGAGGCCGCCACCAGCGTGACGCTGGCGCCGCTGGCCGGCCGCACCGGCGTGCGGGCCCTCCGGCTGGTCGACGCCGAGGGGACCGCCTACTGGCTGGAGCTGCGGGCCGCGGCCGGGCGCGACGGCTGGCTGGCCACCCGCGACAACGTGTACCGGCTCGATGCCGGGGTGCTGCTCCACCGGGCCGGCCGGTTCCCGGACACCTCGCTCCTCCTGGACGGCACGCCGGGCGCGGCGGCCCGCTGGGACGCCGACCTGCAGTCCGCCGTCCCGGTGGGCACGCCGCTCGTGCTCTCCGGCGGGGACTTCACCGTCACGGTGCGCAGCGTCGACGGTGGTGCGGCGGTGCTGGACGTCGTGCCGGCACCGGAGCCCGCCGCCGGGCAGGCAGCGGGCCAGGCCGTCGGCGGGTCCGCGAGCTCCGCCGGCAGCTCGGGCCAGGGGGGTCGCGGCACCCTCACCGGTACGCCCCTGGTGGTTCCGGAGGCGGCCGAGGTCGCGCCGCAGGCGGCGCCGTACTGGGCACCGGACGGCGGGCTCAGCGTGCCGCGCGGCGGGGTCGCGCTCGAGCCGGTCGCCGACAGCTCCGGCTTCCTCGGGGCACTCCTGCTGCCCGGCGCGGGCGCCGTGCTCAGCGGGGCCACGCTGCTGCTGCTCCAGGCGCTGCGTCGCTCCCGTCTGCGCGGGCGCTGAGGGCCTCCCGGTCCGCCCGGCGACGGGCACCGATCCGCCGCGCACGGTTCAGTTCCGCCTCCCGCACGCCGATGCAGGGAGCAGTCCCTTCGTCCTGGAGTCCTGCCGTGCGCGCTGCCCTTGGGGGCTGGTCCCTGCGACCGCCTGTCGTCGTCACCGTGGCCGCCGTGCTGCTCGGCATGGTCACCGCTCCGCCGGTGCGGGCGGAAGAGCCGTCCGCGGCCGCCGGTGAGGTCGTCGTCGGGGAGCTGGTCCAGGCCTGGCCCGACCCCGAGCCCGTCGCCCCGGACGCCGAGCACGGTGACGAGCACGGAGACGAGCACGAGGCCGAGCACTCCGACGAGGGGCTGCTCAGCTGGATCGACGTCGCCGACGGCGAGTCGGTCCGCGTCCCCACCGACGACGTCGCGGACATCGAGGTGGGCGCGACGGTCGAGGTGACCGTCGGTGCCGAGGTCCGGGACGAGGCGACGGTGGAGCAGGGCCTGGAGCCCGCCCGCGAGGTCGTCACCGCCGAGGTCGTCGCCCCGGCGGAGCCCGCGGCCGCCACCGTGCCGCACACCAACGGCGTGACCGTGGTGATGGTCCAGCCCGGCGGCGCGCCCCGCGACACCCGGCAGCTGGCCGACGTCGTGGCCGCGGTCGACGGCTCGGTCCGGCAGTTCTGGCAGGAGCAGAGCGACGGCGCCGTCACCGTGGCGGTCACCGCCGGCCACGACTGGATCACCACGACGGCTGACTGCAGCGCCCCTCTCCAGCTGTGGCAGGAGGCGGCCACCGCCGTCGGGTGGACCGGCGGGGCGGGGAAGCACCTGCTGCTCTACGTGCCGAACGGCACCCCCGGCTGCTCCTACGGACTGGGCACGATCGGCTCCGGCGTCGGTACGGGCGGCCGGGCGTACGCGCAGGCCATCACCACCTCGGTGCTCGCCCACGAGCTGGGGCACAACTTCGGGCTCGGGCACTCGTCGGCGGTCCAGTGCGACGCCTCGCCGGAGTCAGCGCCGTGCCGGACGGTGGCGTACCAGGACATGTACGACGTCATGGGCGTCTCCTGGCACCAGGTCGGCTCCCTCAACGCCCCGAACGCCGCGCTGCTGGGTCTTCTGCCGTCGTCGGCGCAGCAGCCGGTGTCCTCCACCGGCACCGGGGGCACGTACACGCTCACCCCGATGGGCAGCCGCAGCGGCCTCCGGGTGCTGGCGCTGACCGCGGGCACCGCGCGCTACTGGGTCGAGTACCGCACCGCGACGGGCCGCGACACCTGGCTGTCCGACCCCGCTGCGAACTACGGCCTGCAGGCCGGTGTCCTCGTGCGCCGCGACGGTCCAGGGTCGACCAGCGACACCTCGCTGCTGCTCGACGGCACCCCGGCGGCGCAGGCGGACTGGGACCGCGACGAGCAGACCGTGCTGCCCGCCGGGGGCCGGATCTCCCTCGGTGAGGGGCTGACCGTCAGCGTCACCCGCACCTCCTCGACGGGGGCGACGGTGACCGTGCGGACCGCGGCCGACGGTCCGGTGGCCGACAGCCCGATCACCGTCCTCTACACGTCGCTCGGCGGTCCGCGCAGCTGGCTGGGGGCCGCCCTCGCGGCCGAGCGGTGCGGGTTGCGCGACGGCGGGTGCATGCAGTCGTTCGAGCGCGGGTCGATCTACTGGTCGCCGGCCACCGGGGCCCGGACCCTCAGCGGGGCGCTGGGCGCCCGCTGGGCGGAGCTCGGGGCCGAGACGAGCTGGCTGCGCTACCCGACGGGGAACGCCGTCTGCGGTCTGCGCAACGGCGGCTGCTTCCAGCTGTTCCAGGGCGGCGGGCTGTACTGGTCGCCGGCGACCGGCGCCCGGGCGGTGAGCGGTGGTCTCTGGGGGCGGTGGGGGTCGCTGGGCTACGAGGGTGGCCAGTTGGGCTATCCGACCGGCGATCCGGTGTGCGGGCTGCGGGACGGCGGGTGTTTCCAGCTGTTCCAGGGGGGTGGGCTGTACTGGTCGCCGGCGACCGGCGCGCGGTTGGTGAGCGGTGGTCTCTGGGGGCGGTGGGGGTCGCTGGGCTACGAGGGCGGCTGGTTGGGCTACCCGGCCACCGACCCGGTCTGCGGGCTGCGCGACGGCGGCTGCTTCCAGCACTTCCAGCGGGGATCGCTGTACTGGTCGCCGGCGACCGGCGCCCGGGCGGTGAGCGGTGGTCTCGGACTGCGCTGGGGCTCGCTGGGCTACGAGAACGGCCGACTGGGCTACCCGACCGGCGATCCGGTGTGCGGGCTGCGGGACGGCGGGTGTTTCCAGCTGTTCCAGGGGGGTGGGCTGTACTGGTCGCCGGCGACCGGCGCGCAGCTGGTGAGCGGTGGTCTCTGGGGACGGTGGGGGTCGCTGGGCTACGAGGGCGGCTGGTTGGGCTACCCGGCCACCGATCCCGTATGCGGGCTGCGCGACGGCGGGTGCTTCCAGCACTTCCAGCGAGGGTCGCTGTACTGGTCGCCGGCGACCGGCGCCCGGGCGGTGAGCGGTGGTCTCGGACTGCGCTGGGGCGCGTTGGGCTACGAGTACGGCTTCCTCGCGTACCCGACGACCGACGGCATCTGCGGGCTGCGCGACGGCGGGTGTTTCCAGCTGTTCCAGGGCGGGGCCCTGTACTGGACGCCGGCCACGGGGGCGCTGATCATGTACGGACCCATCTACGCGGCGTGGGCCGCGACCGGGTGGGAGACCGGACCGCTGGGCTACCCCGTCGAGGACCCGCGCCCGGCCGGCGGAGGGCAGTCCCAGCGTTTCCAGGGCGGCGTCCTGACGCTGGAGACGCGTACCGGTCAGGTGCGCCGTACGGCGTGACCGCGGGGAGCGGCCACGCCGTACGGCCGGCTACTCGCCGGCGTCGGCGATCGTGCAGATGACCGCGCCACTGGTGACCGAGGCGCCGACCTCGGCCGACAGGCCGGAGACCGTGCCGGCCTTGTGCGCGGTGATCGGCTGTTCCATCTTCATCGCCTCGAGCACGACGACCAGGTCGCCGGCCTCGACGGTGGCGCCGTCCTCGACCGCGACCTTGACGATGGTGCCCTGCATGGGCGAGGTGAGGGAGTCGCCCGAGGCGGCCGCGCCGCCGCCGCCGCCCCCGCGCTTGCGCGGCTTGGCGGCCGCACCGGGCGCCGCAGCGCCGCCCCCGGCGGCCAGGCCGGCCGGCAGTGACACCTCGAGGCGACGGCCACCGACCTCGACGACGACCGTCTGCCGGGGGGCGGCCTCGTCCTGCTCGGACGGAGCGGCGTCGTAGGGCTGGACCTGGTTGTCCCACTCGGTCTCGATCCACCGGGTGTGCACCGTGAAGGGCTCGGTGGTGAAGGCCTCGTCGCGGACGACCGCCCGGTGGAACGGGATGACCGTGGGCATGCCCTCGACGACGAGCTCGTCCAGCGCGCGCCGGGCCCGCTGCAGGGCCTCCTCGCGGGTGGCGCCGGTGACGATGAGCTTGGCCAGCATGGAGTCGAACGCCCCGGCGACCTCGCCGCCGGTCTCGACGCCGGAGTCCCAGCGCACGCCGGGCCCCTGCGGGATCTCCAGCCGGTCCACCGGGCCGGGGGCCGGCATGAAGTTGCGGCCGGCGTCCTCGGCGTTGATCCGGAACTCGATGCTGTGACCGCGCGGCTCCGGGTCCTCGGTGAGCTCCAGCGGGAGCCCCTCCGCGATGCGGAACTGCTGGCGGACCAGGTCGATGCCCGAGGTCTCCTCGGAGACCGGGTGCTCGACCTGGAGCCGGGTGTTGACCTCGAGGAAGGAGATCGAGCCGTCGGTGCCGACGAGGTACTCGACGGTGCCGGCACCGTGGTAGCCGGCCTCGGCGCAGATGGCCTTGGCGGAGGAGTGGATGCGCTCCCGCTGCTCGTCGGTGAGGAACGGCGCCGGCGCTTCCTCGACGAGCTTCTGGTTGCGGCGCTGCAGGGAGCAGTCCCGGGTGCCGACGACGATCACGTTGCCGTGGGTGTCGGCGAGGACCTGGGCCTCGACGTGCCGGGGCTTGTCGAGGAACCGCTCGACGAAGCACTCGCCGCGGCCGAAGGCGGAGACCGCCTCGCGGACGGCGGAGTCGAACAGCTCGGGGATCTCCTCGATGGTGCGGGCCACCTTGAGCCCGCGCCCGCCACCGCCGAACGCCGCCTTGATCGCGACGGGCAGGCCGTGCTCCTTCGCGAACGCGACGACCTCGTCGGCGCCGCCGACCGGGTCCTTCGTGCCCGGGACGAGCGGCGCGCCCGCGCGGGTGGCGATGTGCCGGGCGGCGACCTTGTCACCCAGGTCGATGATCGCCTGGGGCGACGGGCCGATCCAGGTCAGCCCGGCGTCGATGACCGCCTGGGCGAAGTCGGCGTTCTCCGACAGGAAGCCGTAGCCGGGGTGGATCGCGTCCGCGCCGGACTGCTTCGCCGCGTCGAGGATCTTGTCGATCACCAGGTAGGAGTCACCGGGCGTCGTGCCGCCCAGGGCGAACGCCTCGTCCGCGACGCGCACGTGCAGCGCGTCCCGGTCGGGCTCGGCGTAGACCGCCACGCTGGTCAGACCCGCGTCCTTGCACGCGCGGGCCACCCGGACCGCGATCTCGCCACGGTTGGCGATCAAGACCTTCTGCACCGGTGCTCTCCCTCTTCTGTGGGCCGGTCGGACTGTTGTCGGTACCGCGCGGGCGCGGTCGATCGGGGACCTCGGTGCGGCTCAGCGGCGCCAGAGGTCGGTGATGGCCAGACCGCGCTTGGCCAGCTGGGTGCGCAGGACGGTCAGCGACAACCCCACCACGGCGGCCGGGTCACCCTCGACCCGGCGCACGAAGGGGGCGCCGAGGCCGTCCAGGGTGAATGCGCCCGCCACCGCCAGCGGCTCGCCGGTGGCGAGGTAGGCCTCCACCTCCGGCGGCGTGGGCTCGGCGAAGTAGACGACGGTCGACGCCACCGCGATGTCCCGGCTGACCACCGCGCCGTCCCGGACGTCGAACAGCGCCTGGCCGGTGTGCAGGACGCCGGAGCGCCCGGCCATGCGCCGCCACCGGTCGCGCGCCTCGGCGGCGTCGGCGGGCTTGCCCTGCGGCTTCCCGGCGAACTCGAGCAGCGAGTCCGCACCGATGACCAGGGCGTCGGTCTCCTGCTTGGCGACGGCGGTGGCCTTGGCGGCGGCGAGCAGGGCGACCTGCTCGGCGACGCGGGGGGCGGTGTGGGTGGACTCGTCGACGTGGCTCACCACGACCTCGGGCGCGAGGCCCGCCTGCCGCAGCAGGGACAGCCGGGCCGGGGACGCCGACGCCAGCACCAGCCGGCGGTCGACGCTCATGCCGGGCCCCCCGCGGCGCGCCAGCCGCCGGGGCCGGCCTGCAGCGGACGGCGGTGGGTGCGGCCGGACGAGCCCCACGCGCCCACGGGGGTGGGGCGCTTGCGGGGCCGGCGCTGGGAGAGCGCGGCGACGACGACGGTGAGCGCGGCCAGCTCCTCGGCCGACGGCGCACCCCTGACCACCCGGAGCAGCGGGCGCTGGTCCTCGCTCACAGGGGGATGTTCCCGTGCTTCTTCGGCGGCAGCGTCTGGCGCTTGTTGGCCAGCACGCGCAGCGCCTTGGTCACCTGCACGCGGGTGTGCGACGGCGGGATGACCGCGTCGACGTAGCCGCGGTCGGCGGCGATGTACGGGTTGGCGAGGGTGTCCTCGTACTCCGCGATCAGCTCGGCGCGACGGGTGTCCGGGTCCTCGGCGGCGGCCAGCTCCTTGCGGTACAGGATCCCGACCGCGCCCTGGGCGCCCACCACGGCGATCTGCGCCGTCGGCCAGGCGAGGTTCACGTCCGCGCCCAGGTGCTTGGAGCCCATGACGTCGTAGGCGCCGCCGTAGGCCTTGCGCGTGATGATCGTGACCTTCGGGACGGTGGCCTCGGCGTAGGCGTAGATCAGCTTGGCGCCGCGGCGGATGATCCCCTCCCACTCCTGCGAGGTGCCCGGCAGGAAGCCCGGGACGTCGACGAAGGTGAGCACCGGGATGTTGAAGGCGTCGCAGGTGCGGACGAACCGCGCTGCCTTCTCGCTGGCGTCGATGTCCAGGGTGCCGGCGAACTGGGTGGGCTGGTTGGCCACGATGCCGACCGGCCGGCCCTCGACCCGGCCGAAGCCGATGAGGATGTTCGGCGCGAACAGCGGCTGCACCTCGAGGAACTCGCCGTCGTCGAGCACGTGCTCGATGACGGTGTGCATGTCGTACGGGGTGTTCGCCGAGTCGGGGACGAACGAGTCGAGCTCGAGGTCCTCGTCGGTCAGCGCCTCCGGCAGCACGGTCTCCACCGGCGCCGTCTCGAGCGCCGGCAGGGGGTCGAGGTTGTTGCTCGGGAGGTAGGACAGCAGCGCCTTGACGTAGTCGAGGGCGTCGGCCTCGTCCTCGGCCAGGTAGTGCGCGACACCGGACCTGGTGTTGTGCGTGCGCGCGCCGCCGAGCTCCTCGAGGGAGACGTCCTCGCCGGTCACGGTCTTCACGACGTCCGGGCCGGTGATGAACATCTGGCTGGTCTTGTCGACCATGACGATGAAGTCGGTGAGCGCGGGGGAGTAGACGTGCCCGCCGGCCGCCGGGCCCATGACCAGCGAGATCTGCGGGATGACGCCCGAGGCGTGCACGTTCCGCCGGAAGATCTCGCCGTAGAGGCCCAGGGAGACCACGCCCTCCTGGATGCGGGCGCCACCGCCCTCGTTGATCCCGATGACCGGGCAGCCGTTCTGGATCGCGAAGTCCTGGACCTTGACGATCTTCTCGCCGTAGACCTCGCCGAGGCTCCCGCCGAAGACGGTCACGTCCTGCGAGAAGATCGCCACCGGCCGGCCGTCGACCGTGCCGTAGCCGGTGACGACGCCGTCGCCGAAGGGGCGCTTGCCGGCCATCCCGAAGTTCGTCGACCGGTGCCGGGCGAACTCGTCGAACTCGGTGAACGAACCCGGGTCGAGCAGCGCCTCGATCCGCTCGCGGGCGGTCATCTTGCCCGCGGCGTGCTGCTTCTCCACGGCCCGCTCGGAGCCCGCGTGCTGGGCCTCCTGCACGCGGCGCTCGAAGTCGGCGAGCTTCCCGGCCGTCGTGTGGATGTCGATGTCGTCGGGGATCTGCTCCCCGGCGCTCTCCAGTTCAGCCGCGCTCACGTGTCCTCCTCGCTGGCGCCCTCGGCCGCGTCCGCGCGCCGCTGGTCTGCTCGTCCGTGACCCACCCGGCCGGTCACGTGTCCTGCCTCGCGGATGACCGGAAGGCCCTCGCGTCCGTGCCGTGCCCGTGTGCCGGCCCCGGCGTGCCGGGGCTCCGGGTTCCGTAGCGTAGGGGAGTCCCCGGGACGTCTTCCTGCTGGCGTCCGGTGGTCCGCCGTTCGGGTGCCCGGCGGAACGGGCCGGAGGGCGCCGCCGGGCGCCGGTGGCTAGCGTGGCCGGGTGCCCGATGCCCCCTCCTCCCGATGGTCGGACCTGGAGCGCCCGGCGCTCGACGCGCGGGCGCTCGGGTCGGCGCTGCGCCGGGACAGCGGCCTGTGGCGGTCGTTGGAGGTCGTCGACGAGATCGGCTCGACCAACGCCGCGCTCGCCGCGGCCGCTGCGGGGGATGCCCCCGAGGGCACCGTGCTCGTCGCCGAGCACCAGGTCACCGGGCGGGGCCGGCTCGACCGGGTGTGGACCTCGCCCCCGCGGGCCGGGCTGACCGTGTCCTTCCTGCTGCGTCCGGACGTGCCGGCCGCCCGCCGGGGCTGGCTGCCCCTCCTCACCGGAGTGGCGCTCGCCGAGTCGGTGCGGGAGGTCAGCGGGGTGCTCGCGTCGGTGAAGTGGCCCAACGACCTGCTCGCCGGCGACGGGCGCAAGCTCGCCGGCATCCTGGCCGAGTCGGTTCCCGGCGGCGACCTCCCGGCCGGCGTCGTCGTCGGTGTCGGGCTCAACGTCTCGACCACGGCCGCCGAGCTGCCGGAGACGGGGACGTCCCTGTCGGTGGTCACCGGCGGCACCGTCGACCGGGCGCCGGTGCTGCTGGGTTTCCTGCGCGCCCTCGAGCGGCGCTACCGCGGCTGGGTCGCGGCGCTGGGCGATCCGGTGGTCTCCGGCCTGGCGCGGGACTACCTGACCTGGTCGTCGACGATCGGCAGCACCGTGGAGGTGACCCTGCCGGACGGTTCGGCCCTGGTCGGCACCGCGCGGGCGATCGACTGGGACGGCCGGCTCGTGGTCGATGCCGCCGAGGGCACCGTCGAGCTGGCCAGTGGTGACGTCCGACATGTCCGCCCGGCCTGACCTCGGTGGCACGGGCGGGATCCGTGTGACGGGCGGGACCGACACCCCCGTCCGAGGCGCCGGCGCTCCCGGTCGGCGGGCGGCCGGCGGCCTAGCGTGCCCGTTCGATGACGCACCGTCGCCGACCGCCGGCACCCACCGTGACCACGCCGCGGTCGGCGGGGGGCGAGATCCGCGCGCTCACCGGGCTCCGGCTGGTCGCCGCCCTCTGGGTCGTCGCGCACCACTTCTGGCTGTTCACGCCTGATCCGTCGTGGGCCCTGCGCCTCGAGCCGCTCCTCCCTCTGCTGGCGAGCGGCTGGCTCGGCGTGGACCTCTTCTTCGTGCTCAGCGGCTTCGTGCTGGCGCACAACTACGTCACCGTCCTCGGCAGCCGCCCCGGCCTGCGTGCGACGGCCGACTTCTACTGGGCCAGGCTCAGCCGCATCTGGCCGACGTGGATGGTGGTCCTGGGCGCGGTCAGCGTCGGCCTCGTCGTCCGGGAGTCGCTCACCGGGCAGGCGTCCCGGGCCGCGACGGGCTCCGGTCTCGATGCGGCGGCCGTGCTGCGGCAGGTGCTGCTCGTGCAGGTCTGGGACCGGCCCGACTACGCCGCCACCGGTCCGGTGGGACCGGGGTGGTCGCTGAGCGCCGAGTGGCTGGCCTACCTGGTTTTCCCCCTCGTGGTCGTCCTGCTCTTCCGGGTGCGCGGGTGGCGGCCGGCGGTCCTGGGTGGGCTGGCCGTGGCGGCGGTGACCCCGTTCGCCTGGGCCTGCGTGGCGTCCGGCACGCACGACTGGCGCTGGAGCTGGCTGCTGCGCCTGGCCGGGTGCTTCCTCGCGGGGGCGCTGGTCGCGCTCTGCGCCCGCCGGATCCGCGCGACCGGACGTGCGGTGCGTGCGGCGGGCGGAGTCGCCGCGGGGGCGGCGGTGCTGATCGTCCTCGTGGCCTGGGTGGCCGGTGCGGAGCGCAGCGGCGTGGCCGTGGTCGCCTTCCCGGTCCTGGTCGGTGCCCTCGCCCTGGCGGACGGCGGGCCGGCACGGGCGCTGGCGGCGGGGCCCGTGGTCCTGGGTGGCCGGGTCTCCTTCGCGCTCTACCTCGTCCACATGGCGGTCTTCGAGACGGCCTGGACCCTGGCGGACGTCGTGCCGGGGGCGGGGCCGCTCCTGCACCTGCTGGTGCCGGTCCTGCCGCTGCCCGCGGCGTGGCTGCTCTGGCGGTTCGTCGAGGAGCCCGCCCGGAGGCGGATGCGCGCGCTCGGTCCCGCACGTCCGCGAGCCACACCCGCTCGGCCACCGGCGGTGCGGGTGGACGCGCCGGTGCCGGCGAACGCCTGAATCGCCCTGGTTCGCGGCATCCTTGGACCGTGCCGTACCCCGACAAGCTCCTCGCCGACGACGAAGAGGTGGTACGCCACCTGCACCCGCACTGGCTCACCGTCTTCTGGCCGGTGGTGTTCTTCCTGCTCGTGGTCGGTGGCGCCTCGTTCGGCGCTGCGCTCGTCCCCGCCGGTCCGCAGCAGGGGATGATCCGGCTGGCGATCGTGGTGCTGGCGGCGCTGCTGCTGCTCGTCCTCGTCGTCGTCCCGCTGTTGCGCTGGCGGACGACGCACTACGTGGTCACGACGCACCGGCTGCTGTTCCGCGAGGGCGTCCTGGCCCGCCGCGGCCGCGACATCGGGCTGGCGCGGATCACCGACGTCTCCTACACCCAGACGCTGTGGGAGCGGATCATCAGGTCCGGGACGCTGACCATCGAGACCGCCGGGGACGGCGGCGCCACCGTGCTGCGGCAGATCCCCGACAGCGAGGGCGTCCAGCAGTTGATCAACGTCATGGTCGAGGAGGACGCCGACCGGCGGGCCCAGGAGAGCGCCGGCTACCTCCGCGGCGAGGAGGGCTGGCCGCCACCGGACGGCTGGCGGACCACCAGCGTGCTCTGATCGCGGACCGCATGTGACGGGTCCGTCACGGCGCGCCTGAGCGGTTCTGTCGGACCCCCTCCCTACCTTCCGTTCCCATGCGGCTGCTGCACACCTCGGACTGGCACATCGGCCGCACCCTGCACGGCACCGACCTGCTCGCCGAGCAGGAGGCGGTCCTCGGCGGGCTGGCCGCGGTCGTCACCGCCGAGGGCGTCGACGTCGTGGTCGTCGCCGGGGATGTCTACGACCGCGCGGTGCCCTCGGCCGACGCCACCGGCGTGCTGGACCGCGTCATCGGCCGGCTGCTGGCCACCGGCGCCCGGGTGGTCCTCACCCCGGGCAACCACGACTCCGCCCGCCGGCTCGGCACGTTCTCCGGCCTGCTCAGCGCGGCCGGCCTGCACGTCCGGGCGGTCACCCCTCGGCTCGACGAGCCGGTGCTGCTCGCCGACGAGCACGGCGAGGTGGCGGTCTACGGCATCCCCTACCTCGAGCCGGAGGTGGCCCGCCACGAGCTGGGCGTCCCCGGCGCGCGGGGCCACGAGGCGGTGCTGCGCGAGGCGATGGACCGGGTGCGCGCCGACCTGTTCCTGCGGCCGGGGGCCCGGTCGGTGGTGCTCGCGCACGCCTTCGTCGGCGGCGGGGTGGCCAGCGAGAGCGAGCGGGACATCTGCGTCGGCGGGGTCGACCTGGTGCCGGCGGACGTCTTCGACGGCGTGGACTACGTCGCGCTCGGGCACCTGCACCGGCCGCAGACGCTCTCCCCGCGGATGCGGTACAGCGGGTCGCCGCTGGCCTACTCCTTCGGCGAGGCCGGGCAGCAGAAGCAGGCGTGGCTGGTGGAGCTCGACGCCGCGGGGCTCGCCGAGGTGCGCGCGGTGCCGCTGCCCACGCCCCGGCCGCTGTCGGTGCTCACCGGCACCCTGGAGGAGCTGCTGGGTGAGCCGGCGCACGCCGCCGCGGAGCAGCACTTCGTCTCCGCCCGCCTCACCGACCCGGCCCGCCCGGCCGACCCCATGCGCCGGCTGCAGGAGCGGTTCCCGTTCTGCGTGCACCTGGACTGGGCGGGTGCGGGGACGGCGGGCGAGGGCGGCAGCTACCAGGAGCGGATGAAGGGGCGCAGCGCCCTCGACGTCGCCGGCGAGTTCGTCAGCCACGTGCGCGGCGTGCCGGCCACCGCTGGGGAGCGGGAGCTGCTGGCCCGGGCGCTGGGGGCCGCTGACCGCGCGGAGGCGGCCCGATGAGGCTGCACCGGCTGTCGGTCACCGCGTTCGGCCCGTTCGCCGGCACCGTCGAGGTCGACCTGGACGAGGTCGGCCGCGACGGCCTGTTCCTGCTCTGGGGCCCCACCGGCGCCGGCAAGACCACCCTGCTCGACGCCGTGGTGTTCGCCCTCTACGGGCGGGTGCCCGGTGCGCGCGGCGAGGAGAAGCGGCTGCGCAGCGACCACGCCGACGCGGCCACGCGCACGGAGGTCACCTGCGAGCTGACCCTGGGCGCGGAGCGGCTGCGGGTGGTCCGGCGGCCGGAGCAGCAGCGGCCGAAGAAGCGCGGCGAGGGGTGGGCCACCGAGCAGGCCAAGCTGCTGGTCTCCCGGCTCACCGACGGTGGCTGGGAGCCGGTCAGCACCCGGATCGACGAGGGGTCCGAGCACCTGCGCACGCGGCTGGGGCTCGACGTCCACCAGTTCTGCCAGGTCGTGCTGCTCCCGCAGGGCGACTTCGCGCGCTTCCTGCGCGCCGAGCCGGAGCACCGGGCCGAGCTGCTGCGCACGCTCTTCGACGTCGACCGGTTCGCCCGGGCGGAGGACTGGCTGGCCGAGGAGCGCGCGGCGGCCCGGGAGCGCACCGCGGCCCAGCGCGCGCAGCTGGGCACGCTGGTCGCCCGGGTGGCCCAGATCGCCGACGTCGACGTGCCCGAGGAGCTCGCCCCGGAGCTGGTCGGGGCGGGTCCGGGCACCCGGGTCGTGCCGTGGGTCGAGCAGGTCCGCTCGGCGGCGACCGCGCGCCTGGCGCAGGAGGCGGCGCGGGCCGATGCGGCCGCCGCGGAGGTCGCCACGATCGACGCCGAGCTGGCCGCCGCCCGGACGCTGGAGGAGCGGCACGCCCGGCGGGCCCAGGCCGTCACGGAGCTGGCCGGGCTGACGCAGCGCGAGCCCGCGCTGGCGCCCCTGCGTGCGGAGCGGGACGCCGGCCGCCGGGCCGAGCCGCTGCGCGACGTGCTGCAGGCGGCCGGTGCGGCCGCCCTGGCCGCGGAGCACGCGGCGGACGTGCTGTCGGCCGCGGCCGCCGCCTGGACGCCGGTGGCCGACGGGCGCGCGGCCACCCCGGCGGTCGTCCGCGAGTTGCGGGACCAGGTGGCCGGAGCGCGGGCGCTGCTGCCCGAGCTGGAGCGGGCGGCGGCGGTCGAGCGCACCGTCGCGGCGCTGGACCGCACCGTCGCCGAGCTGGCCGGGCGCTGTGCCGAGGGGGAGCGGGCCCTCGCCGGCTTCCCTGCCCTCATCGCCGACCACGAGGAGCGCCTCGCCCGGGCGCGGACGGCAGCCACCGAGCTGCCGGCGCAGCGGAGCGCGCTCGACGCCGCCCGGGCCGCGCTGGAGGCCGCCCGCGCCGCCGAGGCGCTGGACCGCCGGCTGGAGGGCCTGCGCGAGGACGTCCGGACGCGCCGCGAGGTGTGGGCCGACGCCCGCGAGCGATGGCTTGACCTGCGCGGGCGGCGGCTGGACGGGATGGCCGCGGAGCTGGCCGCTGCGCTCGCCGACGGGGAGGGGTGCCCGGTCTGCGGCGCCACCGAGCACCCGCGGCCGGCGGTGCACGAGGGCGCGCGGGTCACCGCGGCCGACGAGGATGCCGCCCGGGCGGGGGCCGACGCCGAGGAGGCCGCGCTCGGCACGGCGGTCGCCCGGCTCGACGCCGTTGAGCGGGAGCTGGCCGGGCTGCGCGCCCGCGCGGGGGAGCTCCCGGGGGCGGAGCAGGCCGAGCGGGTCGCCGACCTGGTCACCGCCGTGCAGGCCGTGGAGGAGCTGGCCGGCGGGCTCGCCGCGGCCGAGGCCGCGCTGCAGCGGCTGGCCGGCGAGCGGGAGGCCGCCGTCACCGGGCTGGCGGCGGACCGCGAGGAGCGACGTGCGCGGACCGCGGAACGGGAGGCGCTCGCCCTGGGGCTGGCCGAGCTGACCGAGCGGCTGACCGCTGCGCGCGGGAACGACGCCGACCTCCCGGCCCGCGTCGCGCGGCTGTCGGCGGCGGCCGACCGGTGCGAGGCGGTCGTCACCGCCGGGGCCGAGGACGTGCGGGCGCGCGCGCAGGCGGAGGCCGCCCGCCGGGCCGCCGAGGAGCGGGTGGCGGCTGCGGGCTTCGACGACCTGCTCGACGCGGCGGCGGCCCTGCTCGAGCCAGGCCGCCTCGTCCGGCTGGACCGGGAGCTGGACGAGCATGACCAGCGCGTCGCGCTGCTGCGCGGGCGGCTGGCCGACGCCGAGCTCGCGGACCTCCCCCCGCGGCCCGACCTGGGCGCCCTGGAGCACCGCTGCGCGGGCGTGACCCGGCGGCGGGAGGACGCGGTGGCCGCGCTCGAGCAGGCGCGGCGCTGCACCGCGTCCCTGGCCGACCTCGTCGGCCGGGTGACCGCCGCGGAGATGGAGCTGGCCGAGCTGCGCGGCTGGGCCGATCAGGTGACCGCGCTGGCCGACCTGGCCCACGGCCGCGGTGCGAACACCCGCCGGATGCGGCTGCAGTCCTTCGTGCTCGCCGCCCGCCTGGAGCAGGTGGCCGAGGTCGCCAGCCGGCGGCTGCTGGACATGTCCGGCGGCCGGTACACCTTCCTGCACAGCGACGCGCAGGGCCGGCACGGTGCCCGGGGCGGGCTCGGCCTGGACGTCTTCGACGAGTACACCGGCGTCCGGCGGCCGACGAAGACGCTCTCCGGTGGGGAGAGCTTCATGGCCTCGCTGGCGCTGGCCCTCGGCCTCGCCGACGTCGTCACCGCCGAGACCGGTGGCGTGCGCATCGACACGCTCTTCGTCGACGAGGGCTTCGGCACCCTCGACGCGCAGGCGCTGGACGCGGTGATGACCGTGCTGGACGAGCTGCGGCGGGGCGGTCGCACGGTCGGTGTGATCAGCCACCTGGAGGAGCTGCGCACCCGCATCCCCACGCGGCTCGAGGTGATCGCGGGCCGCAACGGGTCTCGCCTGGCCGGCTGACCTCGAGCGGCCCGAGCGCAACCGGCCGGGCTCAGGCAGAGCGCGCCGTCGGAGGCGGGGCGGCGGGCGGTCAGTCGGTCGGCGGCGGGAAGGCGCGATCCTCCAGACGACGGATGCGCTCCTCGTACGCGGACAGAGACGACAGACGAGCGCGGATGCGGGCGTGCTCGTCGCGCACGACCTCCACCAGCATGCGCGACTCGGGCAGGTCGGCACCGTCGGACCGGACGACGAGCGGCCGGGCCTCGCGCTCCAGCCGCTGCTCGAACGCCGCCGCCTGCGGCGCCAGTCGGGAGATCTGGTGGGCGTTCCAGGTCGCCTGCTCGTCCAGCCGCCGGAGCTGCTCCCCGGCCGCTCCGGTGACCTGGTCGAGCCGGTCCACGCGCTCGGAGACGTTCTTCAGGTCCACGGCGGCGGCCAGCTCGTCGATGCGGGCGGCCATGGCGTCCAGCCGGCGGTCGAGGTGGTCGTTGCGCTCGTGCAGTGCGCGCAGGCTCTCGTCGATGCGCGCCTGGACGAGACGGTGCAGGCGCACGCGGACGGGACGGGGAAGCAGGCTCATCGGGGTCCTCTCGTAGGCGAGGGCGTCGGTCCGGTCAGGACCACATGCGGGTGCGGTCGTCGGCCAGCCAGCCCCGCATCAGGGCCGCCTCCTCGGCGAGCCGGTGCTCCGGCGTGATGGTGGTGGTGTTCCCGGAGGCGTGCGACCAGCTGGTCTGGGTGGCGTCCTCGACGAAGGAGTAGCCGGCCAGCTCGACGCGGGCGTCCGGGAACGCGTCGAGCGCCCACCAGGCGGCCAGGGTGCCGGTCGTCGACCAGACCCCGTCCCGGATGCTGTCCAGGCCGAGCTGGTCGGACAGCCGCAGGGTCGCATCGGCGTTGGAGAGGTGCACCTGGCCCAGGTCGGCCGGCCACCAGTCGGGCAGCGCCTCGCGCTCCCAGTGCAGGCGACCTGGCTCCACCAGGACGTAGAGCCGGTCGTGGTAGTTCTCGAAGAACCAGCGGGTGGCCACCACCCCGCGGTGGAAGAAGACCGTGTCGACGCGGCGGCCGTAGGCCGGCGGCTCGCCGTCCTCGTCCACCCGGAAGCTGTTGACCCGGATCACCAGGTCGCAGTCGTCGACCGCCGCGGCCCGCTCGGAGGAGGGCTCCAGCGGCTTGTTGCCCAGCACGGCGACCGAGCGCACCCGGCGGTCGCGTGCGTAGCTCCGGACGAGCTCGCGCACGTCGTTGCGCCGCTGCACGTCCGTCGTCTCGCTCATGGTCCTCCAGCCGTCCGCGCGGTCCGGCCGATGGTAGAGCGCGCCCCGGCCCGCTCCGCCCGGTGCCGGGCGGTGGGCCGGGACAGCGGGGGAGAACGGCCCGGCTGCTGTGGCTGCGGTGAACGCGTGGGGCGGACGGGCCGTGGGGTCGTCGTCCGGGCGACCGACCGGCGGCGTTCCTCTACCGTGGGTGACATGTCGGCACCTGCCCCGAAGATGACGATCGGTGCCCGCCCGATCGGGCCCGGACACCGCCCGCTGGTCATCGCCGAACTCGGCATCAACCACGACGGCGACCTGGACCGGATGCACCGCATGATCGACGACGCGGCCGACGCCGGGGTCGAGTGCGTCAAGTTCCAGTCGCACGTCGTCGAGGACGAGATGATCCCCAACGACGTCGTCCCGGGGAACGCCGACGAGTCGATCTACACGATGATGCAGCGCTGCGCCCTGTCCGCCGCCGAGGAGAAGGACGTCTTCGCGCACGCGCACGACCGCGGGCTGATCGCGCTGTCCACGCCGTTCAGCCGTGCCGCCGCCGACCGGCTGGCCGGCATGGACGTCCCGGCGTTCAAGATCGGCTCGGGCGAGTGCAACAACTACCCGCTGGTGCGGCACATCGCCTCGTTCGGCAAGCCGGTGCTGCTCAGCACGGGGATGAACGACGTCTCCACGATCCGCCCGTCGGTCGAGCTGCTCCGGGCCGCCGGCGTGCCGTTCGCGCTGATGCACTGCACGAGCCTCTACCCGACGCCGCCGGAGAAGGTCCGCCTCGGCGGGATCACCGAGCTGCAGGAGGCGTTCCCCGACGCGGTGCTGGGGCTGTCGGACCACACCACGTCGATCTACGCCTGCCTCGGCGGGGTGGCGGTGGGCGCCGACGTGCTCGAGCGCCACTTCACCTCCGACATGTCGTGGCCCGGGCCCGACATCCCGATCTCCAGCCTGCCGGCCGACTTCGGCCGGCTGATCGAGGGCGCGGACGTCCTCGCCGCGGCCCGCGGGGGCCGCAAGGAGATCCTCCCGGAGGAGCAGCCCACCATCGACTTCGCCTACGCCTGCGTGGTCACCATCGCCCCTGTGGCGGCGGGCGAGCCGTTCGGCGTCGACAACGTGTGGGTCAAGCGACCCGGCACCGGCGAGCTCAAGGCCGTGGACTACGACACGGTGCTGGGCCGGGTGGCCGCCCGCGACCTGCCCGCCGACGTGCAGCTGTCCTGGGCGGACCTGGCGGCCGGGTGAGCGAGCCGGCCAGGGCCCGCCGCATCATCGGCATCACCGGCACGCGGGCCGACTTCGGGAAGATGCGCGACGTCTTCCTCGGCCTGCAGGACGCCCCCGACGTCGACTTCTCGCTCGTGGTCACCGGCATGCACCTGCTGCGCCGGTACGGATACACCGTCCGCGAGATCGAGCGCGCCGGGCTCCGGCACGTCCACCACGTGCCCAACCAGGTCGAGGACGAGCCGATGGCCCTCGTGCTCGCCAACAGTCTCAACTCCATCGCCCGGCTGCTGCTCGCCGAGTCCGCGGACATGGTGCTGGTGCACGGGGACCGCGTCGAGGCGCTGGCCGGCGGGCTGGCCGGCAGCCTCACCAACACCCGGGTCGCCCACGTGGAGGGCGGCGAGGTCTCCGGGACGATCGACGACTCGATCCGGCACTCGCTGACCAAGCAGGCGCACGTCCACTTCGTCGCCAACGAGTCGGCGTGCGCACGGGTCCGGCAGCTCGGCGAGGACGAGGACCGCATCTTCGTCGTGGGCAGTCCGGAGGCCGATGCCCTCGCCGCCGCGGCGGCCAGCCCGCTGGGGCCGGTGCGCGAGCGGTACGACACCCCCGAGCCGCCGTACGGGATCGTCGCCATGCACCCCGTCACCACCGAGGCCGGCTCCAACCGCCGCCAGGCCGAGGAGCTCGTCGACGCCGTCCTGGAGATCGGGGGTCCCTGGGTGGTGATCGACCCCAACAACGACGAGGGCACCCCCGACATCCGGGCCGCGCTCGAACGCCTGCACGGGCTGCCGGGCATCGTCCGGCTGCCGTCCATGCGCTTTCCCGCGTACCTGACCCTGCTCCGGCACGCCGAGGTCATCGTCGGGAACTCCAGCAGCGGGGTGCGCGAGGCGCCGGTGCTCGGTACCCCGGCCGTCGACGTGGGCTCCCGGCAGAACGGCCGGTCCCCGGCCACGTCGGTGCAGCACGTCGAGGCGCGCGCCGAGGAGATCGTGGCCGCCGTCCGCCGGGCCCGGGCACAGGGTCGGACGCCGCCGGAGGAGCACTTCGGGTCGGTGGGGGCCGCCGGGCGCATCGTGTCGCTGCTGCGCGACGACGCGGTGTGGCGGCTGCCGCTGCAGAAGCGGTTCGCCGACCGCTGACCTCCGCCTAGCCCGCGTCGGGGTCGCCCGCCGCCGCGCGCACCCGGTCGAGGTCCTGGAGGGTGTCGACGTCGGCGCTCCGCTCGGCGGGCATCGGGACCGCTGCCACCTCGGGGACGATCACCGAGTCCGCGGCGCGCATGGCGCCCAGGGCGGTGGCGTAGACGGCGCCGTTGATCCGCAGCGCCTCGGGGAGCTCCTGCCGGGGAGCCTCCAGGTCCGGCCAGGTGCGCACCGGGCGCGCGGAGCCGTCCGGTCCGACCAGCAGCTGCTTGTAGGGGTGGTGCTCGGCGGGGGTGACGGTGAGCGTCGTGCGCACGTCACCCCGGGCGTGCCGCTCGAGGACGGCGCGGACGTCGCCGGCCGTGCGCAACGGGGACGTCGGCTGGAGCAGGACGACCGTCGCGTCGTCGGGCAGGTCGAGCGCCTCCGCGGCGTGCAGCAGCGCGGAGACCGTCCGGCTGCTCCCGGTCGACAGCTCGGCCGGCCGGTGCACCACCGTCGCTCCCAGCCGCTCCGCCTCGGCGGCGATGTCGGCGCCGTCGGTGCTGACGACGACCTGCTCGATGCCGGCCCCCCGCGCGCTGCGGACGGCGCGGGCCACCAGGGACGCGCCTCCGACCGTCATGAGGTTCTTCCCCGGCAGGCCGCGGGAGCCGGCCCGGGCCGGGACGACGGCGACCACCCGGCCGCCCGGGGCCGGCCTGCTCACCGGGTCCGCTCGGCCACGGGCGGCTCGGCCACGGGCGGCTCGTCCCGGGTCGCAGCGGGCTCCTCGACGAACACCCACCGCCGGTACGCGAGGAAGCGCAGCACCGTGCCGAGCCCGATGGAGAGGAGGTTGGCTCCCTGCAGCACCAGCGCGCTGTCCTGCCCGAGCGGGTAGCGGACGACGCCGATGATGGCCAGGCCCAGGAGCAGGGCGGCGGCGTTGACCACGACGAAGAGGGTGTACTCGCGGCGCAGGCCGGTGCGGGCGCGGTCGGAGAACGACCAGAACCGGTGCCCGACGAACGCGAGGGACATCGACACCAGCGTGGCCAGCAGCTTCGACGTCACCGCGCCGAGGCCCACCTCGGCGTAGAGCAGCTGGAACAGGCCCACGTCGACCAGGAAGCACACCGCGCCCACGACCCCGAAGGCGCTCAGTTCCCGCACGAGGCGGCTGGGGCCGTCGCGCAGGAGCCGGCGCAGCTGCGCGAGGGGGGCCACGGCCGCAGTCTACGGAGGACCCGGAGGGTGCCGCGGTCACGAGGGCGCCGGGCTAGCCTTCGGGCACCATGTCTGCTGCCCTGCACCCGCACACCGGCCTGCCCGTGGTCGCCATGGTCGGCGGCGGCCAGCTCGCCCGCATGACCCACCAGGCCGCCGTCGCGCTCGGCCAGTCGCTGCGCGTCCTGGCCGCCGGCCCCGAGGAGTCCGCCGCCCTCGTCGCCGCCGACGTGCGCTTCGGGGACCACCGGGATCTCGACGCCCTGCGCGCGCTGGCCGAGGGCGCCACCGTCGTCACCTTCGACCACGAGCACGTGCCGACCGAGCACCTGGAGTCGCTCGAGGCGGCGGGCACCCGGGTCGCGCCGGGCCCGCGGGCGCTGGTGCACGCCCAGGACAAGCTCGTGCTCCGGCGGGCGCTGGCCGAGGCGGGGGAGCCGCAGCCCGCGTGGGTGGAGGCGCGCACCGTCCACGACGTCACCGTGTTCGCCGACGACGTCGGCTGGCCGGTCGTGCTCAAGACCCCGCGCGGCGGCTACGACGGCAAGGGCGTCTTCGTCGTGCACGGGCCCGACGAGGTCGCCGAGCTGCTCGAGCGGCACGGCACGCTGCTGGCCGAGGAACGGGTGCGCATGGTGCGCGAGCTGTCCGCGCAGGTGGCCCGGTCGCCGTTCGGCCAGGTCGCCGTGTGGCCGGTGGTGGAGACCGTCCAGCGCGACGGGGTGTGCGCCGAGGTGATCGCCCCGGCGCCCGGCCTGCCCGAGGAGCGGGCGGTCGCGGCGCAGGAGCTCGCCGTGCGGATCGCCGACTCCCTCGGCGTCGTGGGCATGCTCGCCGTCGAGCTGTTCGAGACCCCCGACGGCGTGCTGGTCAACGAGCTGGCCATGCGCCCGCACAACTCCGGGCACTGGACCATCGAAGGCGCCCGCACGAGCCAGTTCGAGCAGCACCTGCGCGCCGTCCTCGACTACCCGCTGGGCTCGACGGCGATGACCGCGCCGGTCGCGGTGATGGCCAACGTCCTGGGTGGTGCCGCGGCGGCCGAGGGCTGGTCGGGGCCGGCGCTCGACGAGCGCGTGCACCACTGCATGGCGCACTGGCCGGACGTGAAGCTGCACTGGTACGGCAAGACGCAGCGCCCGGGCCGCAAGCTCGGGCACGTGACGGCGCTGGGCGACGACGTCGTCGAGGTGCGGGCCCGGGCGGTCGCCGCCGCGCGCTACCTCGCCGACGGGGTCGTGGACCCCGCCTTCGCCTTCGAGCACGACCACTGAGCGCCCGATCCCCCGAGCCCCGAGGAGGCCCCCGTGAGCCAGCCGGTCCCCGCCGACGACCCGGTCGTCGGCATCGTCATGGGCAGCGACTCCGACTGGCCGATGATGGCGCCGGCGGCCGAGGCGCTGGCGGAGTTCGGCATCGCCTACGAGGCGCACGTCGTCTCGGCCCACCGGACCCCGCGCCGCATGCTCGACTACGCCGAGGGCGCGGCCGCCCGGGGGCTGCGGGTGATCGTCGCCGGCGCCGGGGGAGCGGCGCACCTGCCGGGCATGGTGGCCGCCGCCACGCCGCTGCCGGTCATCGGTGTGCCCCGGCCGCTGGACCGGCTCGACGGGCTCGACAGCCTGCTGTCGATCGTGCAGATGCCGGCCGGCGTACCGGTGGCGACCGTGGGCATCGGTGGCGGGCGGAACGCCGGCCTGCTCGCCGTCCGCATCCTCGCCGCCGCCGACCCGGAGCTGCGCGCCCGGGTCGAGCGGTTCCAGGCCGAGCTCGCCGAGAGCGTCGTCGCCCGCGACGCCGCGCTGACCGAGCGACTCCGCTCCGACCGGTGACCCGCGCAGCAGGGAGGACGGCGAGGGGCCTGCTGGCCACCGTGCGACCGCGGCTGGCCCGGCGTGCCCGGCCGGCCCTCCGGCGCGCCGTCTTCGGCGTGCGTCCCGTCGACGAGCTTGCGGAGCAGCTCGGCCTGGACGGTGAGGACGTCGCCCTCGCCGAGCACTTCAACCGGTCGCGGGAATCCTTCCCGAGGCGGCTGCCCGGTCTGGTGCGCTGGCAGCGGGCGACCCAGCCGTGGCACTGGACCGACCGGGGCAACCGGCTGGCGCGCTACTACGTGCAGCGCTGGTGCGGCTTCACCGTCGGGCGGTACACCTACGGGTTCGAGCAGTGGATCGAGCACCCGAGGCCGGCGCTGGCGTCGATCGGGTCGTTCACCAGCATCGCCCTGGACGTGACGATCGCCGGGTTCAACCACCCGCTCGACCGGGTCACCACCAACCCCATCACCTACCTCCGGTCACGGGGCTTCGTCGACCACGACGGCGAGGCAGAGCTGGTGGACCGGCCGAACAACCGGCCGGTCACCATCGGGGACGACGTGTGGATCGGTGGTCGGGTCACCATCGTGCGGGGGGTGCACATCGGCACGGGGGCGGTCGTCGCCGCGGGCGCCGTGGTCACCCGGGACGTGCCGCCCTACGCCATCGTCGGTGGGGTGCCTGCCCGCCTGATCCGGTGGCGGTTCCGGGAGGAGGTCCGCGAGGCCATGCTCCGCTCGCAGTGGTGGACCTGGCCGGACGACCTCATCCGGGAGCGGATCGCGGACTTCTCCGACCCCGAGTCGTTCGCCCGCCGCTACGGAGGTCTCGGGACCGCACCGGACCAGTCCCCGGCCTGACAGCTGCTCACCCGCATGGAGCGCCTCGCTACCGACGGGTAATCGGACGTCCTACGATCGGCGGCGTGGGTACGAACAGCGGGCTGTACGCGTTGACCGAGGAGCACGAGGCGATCCGGGCGGCGGTGCGCGACATCGCCGAGCGGGAGATCGCCCCCTACGCCGCCGAGGTGGACGCGGACTCGCGCTACCCGATCGAGGCGCAGAAGGCGCTCACCGCGGCCGGCTTCCACGCCACGCACATCCCCGAGGAGTACGGCGGCGAGGGCGCGGACGCGATCGCCACCTGCATCGTCATCGAGGAGGTCGCCCGCGTCGACGTCAGCGCCTCGCTGATCCCCGCGGTCAACAAGCTCGGGTCGATGCCGATCATCCTGTCCGCGTCCGAGGACGTGAAGCGGAAGGTCCTGCCGTCGATCGCCTCGGGCGACGCGATGATCAGCTACGGCCTGTCCGAGCGCGAGGCCGGCTCCGACGCCGCCGCGATGAAGACCCGCGCCCGGCTGGAGGGCGACTCCTGGGTGCTCGACGGCACCAAGGCCTGGATCACCAACTCGGGCATCTCCGAGTGGTACACGGTCATGGCCGTCACCGACCCGGGGAAGGGGGCCAACGGCATCTCCGCGTTCGCCGTGCACCGCGACGACCCCGGCTTCGCCGTGGGCCCGAAGGAACGCAAGATGGGCATCAAGGGCTCGCCCACCTGCGAGCTGTACTTCACCGGCTGCACCATCCCCGCCGACCGGATCATCGGCGCGCCCGGGACCGGCTTCAAGACGGCGCTGCGCACGCTGGACTTCACCCGGCCGACCATCGGCGCGCAGGCCGTCGGCGTGGCCCAGGGCGCGCTGGACGCGTCGGTGGCCTACGTCAAGGAGCGCCGGCAGTTCGGGACGTCGATCGGCTCGTTCCAGGGCGTGCAGTTCATGCTCGCCGACATGGAGATGAAGATCGAGGCCGCCCGCCACCTGGTCTACGTCGCCGCGGCGGCGGGGGAGCAGGGCCGGCCCGACGTCACCCGCGTCTCGGCCTCGGCCAAGGCCTTCGCCTCCGACGTCGCCATGCAGGTGACCACCGACGCCGTCCAGCTCTTCGGCGGCGCCGGCTACACCCAGGACTTCCCGGTCGAGCGGATGATGCGCGACGCCAAGATCACCCAGATCTACGAGGGCACCAACCAGGTGCAGCGCATGGTCATCGCGCGGAGCCTCCTGAAGTAGCCGCGGGGGGGGGGGGGGGGGGGGGGGGGGGGGGGGGGGGGGGGGGGGGGGGGGGGGGGGGGGGGGGGGGGGGGGGGGGCGGCGGGCGGCTCGGGGGGCGGCGGGGCGGGGGTGGGGGGGGGCG
>NZ_JBJHAM010000015.1:0-90085 GCF_054051035.1 Blastococcus sp. SYSU DS0619
CCCCCCCCCCCCCCCCCCCCCCCCCCCCCCCCCCCCCCCCCCCCCCCCCCCCCCCCCCCCCCCCCCCCCCCCCCCCCCCCCCCCCCCAGGACCCGGAATGATCAGGTCACCTGATCATTCCGGGTCCGACGTCAGAGGTAGCGGCGGTAGACGACGGTGGCGACCATCGCCGGCTTGCTGCCGCCCTCGATCTCCACGGTGACGGCGAGGTTCATCTGCACGCCGCCCTCGAACGGGGTCGCCGCGTCGAGGGTGGCCCCGGCCCGCACCTTCGCGCCCACCGGCACCGGCGAGGGGAAGCGCACCTTCTCCGTGCCGTAGTTGACGCCCATCCGGAAACCGGTGATCTCCACGATCTGCGGCATGAGCGCGGGCAGCAGCGACAGCGTGAGGTAGCCGTGCGCGATCGGCCCGCCGAACGGGCTCTCCTTCTTCGCCCGCTCCGGGTCGACGTGGATCCACTGGTGGTCCCCGGTCGCGTCGGCGAACTGGTTCACCTGCTCCTGCGTGATCGTCACCCAGTCGCTGTGGCCCAGGTGCTGACCCACCAGGCCCTGGACCCCCTCGACGCCCTCGGCCGTCGTCTGCGCCATCTGCTCTGCCTCCTCGTGCACGGTCTGGTTGGCTGACTCCACCACACACCACCATGGGACGGGGAGCGGGTTGCTGCGACTGGGAGCCCTCGACGTGCCCGACGGACGGTTCGTCGTCATGGCCATCGTCAACCGCACCCCCGACTCGTTCTACGACCGCGGCGCCACCTTCGAGCTGGCCGCCGCCGTCGAGCGGGTGGACCGGGTCGTCGCCGAGGGCGCGGACATGGTCGACGTCGGCGGGGTGAAGGCCGCGCCCGGCGAGGAGGTCTCCCCCGCGGAGGAGGTGCGCCGGACCGTCGACCTGGTGGCCGCGATCCGGGCCGCGCACCCGGCGCTGCCGATCTCGATCGACACCTGGCGCGCGGAGGTGGCCCGGGAGGTGCTCGCCGCCGGCGCGGACATCGTCAACGACGCCTGGGGCGGGGTGGACCCCTCGCTCGCCGAGGTGGCCGCCGAGGCGGGCGCCGGCCTCGTCTGCACGCACGCCGGCGGGCTGCCGCCCCGCACCCGGCCGCACCGGGTGGTCTACGACGACGTCGTCGCCGACATCGTCACCCGGACGACGGCGCTGGCCGAGGCCGCCGTCGCCGCGGGCGTGGACCCCCAGCGGGTGCTGATCGACCCGGGGCACGACTTCGGGAAGAACACCCGGCACTCGCTGGAGGCCACCCGGCGGCTGGGCGAGCTGGCGGCCACCGGCTGGCCGGTGCTGGTGGCGCTGTCGAACAAGGACTTCGTCGGCGAGACGCTCGACGTCCCGCTGGAGAAGCGGCTCACCGGCACGCTGGCCGCGACGGCGGTGAGCGCCTGGCTGGGCGCACGGGTGTTCCGGGTGCACGACGTCGCCCCCACCCGGCAGACGCTGGACATGGTCGCGTCGATCCAGGGCACCCGCCCGCCGGTGCGCACCGTCCGCGGCCTCGCCTGAACCCCGTAATGATCAGGTGACCTGATCGTTCCGGGTCCTGGCTCACGGTCGGCGGTGAGCCAGGACCCCGCACGGTGAGCCAGGACGTCGTGGGGCCGCCCCGCGCCGCAGGGCGGAGCACCGGTGCCGGCGGTCCCCCGCGCCGACCGGCCGAGCCGCGCGGCTAGGTTCCCTTTCCATGTCCGCCACCGGGTTCCTGACCGCCGACGAGCTCAACGACCTCCTGCCGGGCACCTTCCCGGGCCTGCTCGGCATCGTCGTCGACAGCCACGAGCCCGGGACGCTGACCTCGCACCTCGACATCCGCCCGGAGCTGCTCGCGCCGAACGGCTACCTGCACGCCGGCACGGTCGTCACGCTGGCCGACACCAGCTGCGGGCTGCCCACGCGCGCGCTGCTCCCCGAGGGGGCGAGCGGCTTCACCACCATCGAGCTCAAGAGCAACCACCTGAGCACCGCCCGCGAAGGGCGGATCGCCTGCACGGCCACCAACGTGCACGCCGGGAGGACGACGCAGGTCTGGGACGCCGTGGTGACGAATGCCGGCACCGGGAAGACCATCGCGCTGTTCCGCTGCACCCAGTCGGTCCTGTGGCCCCGCTGATCGGGGGAACCCGCCGGTAACCCCCTTGTGAGCGGGCACACGGCAGGTGTGAGACTGGCGCCACACACCGTGCGAGGAGGAACACCTGTGGCTCTGGCCAGCCGTTATCCCGACGTCGAGATCCCGAACGTCTCCGTCCCCGAGTTCGTCCTGGCGGCAGGCCGGGAGAAGCCCGACGCCCCGGCGCTGATCGACGGCCTCAAGGGCGACGTCATCACGCACGGCCAGCTGGCCCAGTACGTCGACCGGGTCGCCGCGAACCTGCACGCCCGCGGGCTGCGCAAGGGCGACGTCGTCGCCGTCTTCTGCCCGAACACCCCCTGGTTCCCCGTGGTGTTCCACGGCATCGCCGCCGCCGGCTGCGTGATGAGCCCGATCAACTCCCTCTACACGCCCGACGAGATCGCCTTCCAGCTGAAGGACTCCGGCGCGAAGATCCTGATCACCATCGGGCTGTTCATGGACCGCGCGACCGCCGCCGTGGAGAAGACGCCGCTCGACGAGATCATCGTGCTGGACGGCGCCGAGGGGCACGCCAACCTCTTCGACCTGCTGGGCGCCGACGCGCCGTCGGTCCAGGTGGACATCGACCCGGCCAACGACCTGGTCACGCTGCCCTACTCCAGCGGCACCACGGGCCTGCCCAAGGGCGTCATGCTCACCCACCGCAACCTGGTGTCCAACGTGGCGCAGTGCCTGCCGCTGCTCAAGACCGCCTCCGACGAGCGGATCATCGCCGTCCTGCCGTTCTTCCACATCTACGGCCTCACCGTGCTGATGAACCAGGGGCTGGCCCTCGGTGGCGCGGTGGTCACCCTCCCCCGGTTCGACCTCGAGGACTTCCTCCGCACGATCCAGGACCAGAAGATCACCCGCGCCTTCGTGGCGCCGCCCATCCTGCTGGCCCTGGCCAAGCACCCGCTGGTCGACCAGTACGACCTCAGCTCGCTGAACTCGATCCTCTCCGGGGCCGCCCCCCTCGACGAGCAGCTGGCGCTGTCCGCCCAGGAGCGGCTGCGCAAGGGCGCCGACACCGGTGTCGTGGTGGGCCAGGGCTACGGGATGACCGAGCTCTCCCCGGTCTCGCACACCACCCCCGACGTCGACGCCCAGCCCCCGGGTGTCTCCATCGACGTGCCCAAGGGCTCGGTCGGCTTCGCCATCCCCAACACCGAGTGCCGGCTGATCGACCCGTCCACCGGTGAGGACGCCGCGCCGGGCGAGCGCGGTGAGCTGTGGGTGCGCGGGCCGCAGGTGATGAAGGGGTACCTCAACAACCCCGATGCCACGGCGGCCACCCTCGACGCCGACGGCTGGCTGCACACCGGTGACGTGGCCGTGGTCGACGACAACGGCTGCTACACCGTCGTCGACCGGGTCAAGGAGCTGATCAAGTACAAGGGCTACCAGGTGGCCCCTGCCGAGCTCGAGGCCGTGCTGATCAACCACCCGGAGATCGCCGACGCCGCGGTCATCGGCGTGCCGGAGAAGGAGAGCGGCGAGGAGCTGCCGAAGGCGTTCGTCGTCCGCGCGCCCGGCTCGGAGCTGACCGAGGCCGCCGTCATGGCCTACATGGCCGAGAAGGTGGCCCCGCACAAGAAGATCCGGTTCGTCGAGTTCATCGAGCAGGTGCCGAAGTCGGCGGCCGGCAAGATCCTGCGCAAGGACCTCAAGAACCGCTGAGCACGTCCGACGGCGCCGCGCCCCTCCCCGGAGGGGGCGGCGCCGTCGCGCGTTCCCGGCGGCGGCGGGTGCGCCGGGATGCGCACCAGCGCGGCCAGGAGCCCCCTGATGTGCTCCCCCGTGCGCATCTCGGCGAGCAGCGCACCCCCGGGGATCCCTAAGGTCGGGGCATGCGTGCGGTGACGATCAGCGGATCCGGTGGCCCCGAGGTGCTCGGCTGGGGCGAGGTGCCCGACCCGGTCTGCGGCCCGGGCGAGGTGATCATCGACGTCGCCGCGACGGCGGTGAACCGGGCCGACCTGATGCAGCGGCAGGGCTTCTACCCGCCGCCCAGGGGGGCCAGCGAGATCCTGGGCCTGGAGTGCAGCGGGATCATCAGCGAAGTCGGCGAGGGCGTCTCCGACTGGTCGGTCGGGGACGAGGTCTGCGCCCTGCTGGCCGGTGGCGGCTACGCCGAGCGGGTCGCCGTCCCCGCCGTCCAGGTGCTGCCCAAGCCCTCGGGCGTGGAGCTGGCCACCGCGGCCGCCCTGCCGGAGGTCGCCTGCACCGTCTGGTCGAACGTCTTCCTGCTGGCCGGCCTGCGCAAGGGCGACTCGTTCCTGGTGCACGGCGGCTCCAGCGGCATCGGCACCATGGCGATCCAGCTGGCCGCCCGCGCCGGCGCCCGGGTGCTCACCACCGCGGGCACCGCCGCCAAGCTCGACGTCTGCCGCGAGCTGGGTGCCGAGGTGGCGATCAACTACCGCGACGAGGACTTCGTCGAGCGGGTGGCGGAGGCGACCGGCGGCCGGGGGGTCGACGTCGTCCTGGACAACATGGGCGCCAAGTACCTGGCCCGCAACGTCGCCGCTCTGGCCGACGGCGGCCGGCTGGTCATCATCGGCATGCAGGGCGGGGCCAAGGCGGAGCTGGACATCAACGCGCTGCTGCGCAAGCGCGGCTCGGTGCACGCCACCGCGCTGCGCTCCCGGCCGGCGACCGGGCCCGGCGGCAAGGCCGAGATCGTCTCGGCGGTGCGGCACGACGTGTGGCCCGACGTCGAGCGCGGCGTCGTCCGGCCGATCGTGGACCGGCGGCTGCCCATGTCCCGGGCCGCCGAGGCGCACCGGGTCGTCGAGGCCAGCGAGCACGTCGGCAAGGTGCTGCTGCTGCCCGGCGACTGACGGCGCGTCAGCGGGGGCGCAGCGCGGCGACGGCGTCGATGATCCGGCCGACCTCGTCGGCGGTGTTGTAGTGCATGAGGCCCAGGCGCACCGCTCCCCCGGTCTCGTTCACGCCGAGCGCGTCGAAGAGCTCGCGGGCGTAGAAGTCGCCGTCCCAGGCGCAGATGCCGGCCCGGGCCAGCTCGGCTGCCACCTGCCGCGGGCGCATGTGCGCGACCGTGAACGACAGGGTCGGGGTGCAGCGCTCGGGCTCACCGAGCACCTGCACGTGCCGCATCGCGCGCAGCGCCTGGTCCAGCCAGCCGAACAGGTCGCCCTCGTGCCGCGCGACGGCGGCCATGGACGCGCGCAGCCGGTCGCGCCGGGTACCGCCGCCCTCGCAGAGCCCGGCGAGGTGGTCGACGGCGGCGGCGACGCCGGCGTACAGCTCGAACGGGGGCGTGCCGGTCTCGAACCGGTCGGGCACCCGGTCCGCCGATGGCAGCAGCTTGTCCGGCCGCAGGTGCTCGAGCAGTTCCGGGTCGGCCACCACCGCGCCGACGTGCGGCCCGCACCACTTGTGGGCCGAGACGGCCACGAAGTCCGCGCCCATCGACCCCTTGTCGAGGAACACGTGCGGAGCCGCGTGGACGGCGTCGACGTACACCAGCGCGCCGACCGCGCGCGCCTGGGCGGCGATGCCGGCGACGTCGGGCCGCGTGCCCAGCGCGTTGCTGGCGGCCGTCACGGCCACCAGCCGGGTGCGCCGGCTCATCAGCTCGGCGTACTGCCACGCCGGCAGCTCGCCGGTCTCGATGTCCACCTCGGCCCAGCGCACCTGCACCCCGGTCACCGCGGCCAGCTGCACCCACGGCCGGACGTTGGCGTCGTGGTCGAGCCGGCTCAGCACGATCTCGTCGCCGGGACGCCAGGTGCGGGCCAGCGCCCGGGCCAGCCCGTACGTCAGCGTGGTCATGTTCGGGCCGAGCACGACCCCGCCGGGCCGGCCGCCCACGAGATCGGCCACCGCCGCGCGGGCCCCGGAGACGAGCGCCTCGGCCCGGCCGGAGGCGGGGAAGACCCCGCCCCGGTTCGCCACAGGCATGCGCATCGCCGAGCCGACCGCGTGCGCGACGTGCTCCGGGACCAGCGAGCCGGCCGGCCCGTCGGCGTGCACGTAGCCGTCCGACAGCGCCGGGAACAGTCCGCGCACCCGCGCGACGTCCAGCCGGTCCGCCCCCGAAACCATGCGCCGCACCCTAGTTCGTGACGGCTTCCGGCTCCGCGACGTCCCGGAGTGGCGCCCAGCTGCCCCGGCCGCCCGGCCGGCCGTCCCCGGCTCGGGGCAGGATGGAGGGCATGACGGCACCGCAGAACGGCAGCGAACGTCCCCAGCAGGTGGTCGTGGTCGGGCCCGACGGGCGCCCGGTCGGCACCGTGCCCGTGCCCCAGGGCGCCGACGACGACGGCGACGGCGGCCTCGACGTCGGTGAGCTGGTGGAGCAGCCCGCGAAGGTCATGCGGATCGGCACGATGATCAAGCAGCTGCTGGAGGAGGTGCGCGCCGCTCCCCTGGACGACGCCAGCCGCAACCGGCTGCGCGACATCCACGCCTCCTCGATACGGGAGCTGGAGCAGGGGCTCGCCCCCGAGCTGCGCGAGGAGCTGGCCCGCATCACGCTGCCCTTCAACGAGGGCGAGACGCCGTCGGACGCAGAGCTGCGCATCGCGCAGGCGCAGCTGGTCGGCTGGCTGGAGGGCGTGTTCCACGGCATCCAGACGGCCGTGTTCGCCCAGCAGATGGCCGCCCGCGCCCAGCTGGAGGAGCTGCGCCGCAAGGCGCTGCCCGGCGGGCAGGCGCCGGCGCAGCAGGGCGACTTCCGGCCGGGCGGTGGCCAGTACCTCTGACGGGGGGGGGGCGCCGTCACCCGGTCGGGTGATCGTCGCACCGGGCAGGGTTCACCGGCCGTGACGGGGCCACCGGTGCGTGCGACACCGGACGGTCCGGTGCTGACCGCTGGAGGACCCATGACTTCTGGAACGTCGACCGCGCCCGGTACCCGGAGCGGGCAGAACGGGCTGGCCATCGCCTCGCTGGTGACCGGCATCGCGGGCATCGTCTTCGCGCTGCTGTTCGCCATCGTCGGGCTCGCGCTGGGCGTCGTGGCCGTCGGTCTCGGTGCCGCGGCGCGTCGCGGCGGCACCCGCTCCGGACAGGCGACCACCGGCCTGGTCACGGGCGCCGTGGCGATCGTCGTGGCGATCGTGAACATGGTGATCGCCTACAACGTCCTCACCTGATCCACGACGACGGCGCCGCTCCCCGGGTGGGGAACGGCGCCGTCGTCACGGGCAGGGCGGACTCAGACGGTGAACCGCCGGACGGCGTCCTGGAGCTCGCCGCTCATGCGGGCCAGCTCGCCGGCCGCCCGCTGGGCGTCCTCCACCCGCTGGTTGGTCTCCTGGGTGCCGGCAGCCAGCCCGGAGATCGCCGCGGCGATGCCCTGGGTGCCGCTGGCGGCCTCGGCCACGTTGCGGTTCATCTCGTTGGTGGTCGCGGTCTGCTCCTCGACCGCCGCGGCGATCGTCGCCTGGAAGTCGTTGATCTCACCGATCACCTGGCTGATCTGACCGATCGCGTCCACCGCGCCGGCGGTGTCGGCCTGGATGGCCTCGACCCGCCTGGAGATGTCCTCGGTCGCCCGGGCGGTCTCCTGCGCCAGCTCCTTGACCTCGCTGGCGACGACGGCGAAGCCCTTGCCCGCCTCCCCGGCGCGCGCGGCCTCGATGGTGGCGTTCAGCGCCAGCAGGTTCGTCTGCTCCGCGATCCCGTTGATCAGCTTGATGACCGTGGCGATCTCCTGCGAGGAGTCCCCGAGCTTGCCGACCGTCTTCGTGGTGTTCTCCGCGACCGACACCGCCTGACCCGCCACGCGGGCGGCCTCGGTGGCGTTGTGCGCGATCTCCCGGATCGCCGACTCCATCTGCGAGGACCCGGTGGCCACCGTGTCCACGCTGGAGGCCACCGCACCCGCCGAGGCGACGACGTCGTCGGCCTGACCCGCGGCGGTCTGCGCGTTGTGCCGCATCCCCTCGGCCGCACCGCTGAGCTGCTGGGAGGCAGCCGCCAGGCGGGTCGAGGAGTCGTTGACCAGCACCAGCACGTTGCCGATCGAGTCCAGCGTGTGGTCCAGCGACTCGGCCATCTCGCCCAGCTCGGCGCCACCGGTACGCCCGGCGCGGACGGTCAGGTCACCCGCGGCGACCTGGGCCAGCACCTCGCGGATGCGCTGCACCGGGCCGGTCACCCCTCGGGCCACCGCGAAGGCGAGGACCACGGAGATGGCCAGGCCGGCCACGATGATCAGCAGGGTGAGGGTGCGGGCGGTCTCGTAGGCGTCCTTCGCGTCGGTCGCCGTCGCGCGCGCGGCCGCAGCGGCGGCGTCGGTCGCCTCGGCCAGCGACTCCGCGATGATGATCTCGTTCTCGTTCATCGTCCGCAGGATCGCCGGCATGCCGGCGGGGTTGGTGGCGGCGGTCGACTGGAGCTGACCGAGGGCCGCGAGGTAGTTCTCGGTGGCGGTCGCGAACGTCTCGTACGCCGTCCGGGTCGCCGCGTCCAGCGGCATCTCCCCGACCGCGGCGATGTCCTCGGCGAGGGCCTCGGTCGAGTCGACCGTGCCCCGCTGCGCCTTGGCGATCGTCTCCGGCGGCAGCGTGGGGATGGACGCGCGCGCGACGTTGGTCGACAGCCGCCACCAGTCGGACTCGAGCCCCTGCAGCCCGGCGAGCGGCACGGCACCGTTGTCGTACACCTGCTGCGCCTGGTCGCTGATGGTCGACATCCGGTGGATGCCGAAGGCGCCCACGCCGACGGTGGTCAGCGCGACCACGAGGACGGAACCCAGCAGGCGGCCGCGCAGACCGATGCCGGCCAGACCCCGCCCGGGCTCGTGAGCCCCCGGTTCGGCGTTCACCGAGGTGTCGGCGTCGTGCACGTTCTCCATACCTGTTCGCTCCCTGACGTCGGTCGGCCCCCGAGGACCGTCGTGATCCTTTTCGGCACGCGCCCGGCCGACTGCAGCCGAGTGCTGTAGCGGATACAGCGGGCCGACGGTCCCGTTCCCGGTGGGGACGACGACGGCGCCGCGCCCGGGTGGGGCACGGCGCCGTCGTCCGGTGTGGCCGGTAGCGGGAGCTGCCTCAGACGGTGAACCGCCGGACGGCCTCCTGCAGCTCGCCGCTCATCTGCCCGAGCTCGACCGCTGCCCGCTGGGCATCCTCGACCCGCTGGCTGGTCTGCTGGGTGCCGGCAGCCAGCCCGGAGATCGCCGCGGCGATGCCCTGCGAGCCGCTGGCGGCCTCGGCCACGTTGCGGTTCATCTCGTTGGTGGTCGCGGTCTGCTCCTCGACCGCCGCGGCGATCGTCGCCTGGAAGTCGTTGATCTCACCGATCACCTGGCTGATCTGACCGATCGCGTCCACCGCACCGGCGGTGTCGGCCTGGATCGCCTCGACCCGCCTGGAGATGTCCTCGGTCGCCCGGGCGGTCTCCTGCGCCAGCTCCTTGACCTCGCTGGCGACGACGGCGAAGCCCTTGCCCGCCTCACCGGCCCGCGCGGCCTCGATGGTGGCGTTCAGCGCCAGCAGGTTCGTCTGCTCCGCGATCCCGTTGATCAGCTTCACCACGGCCGCGATCTCCTGGGACGAGTCACCCAGCTTCCCCACCGTCGCCGTCGTGTTCTCCGCCACCGACACCGCCTGCTCGGCCACCCGGCTGGCCTGGCTGGCGTTCTGGGAGATCTCCCGGATCGCCGACTCCATCTGCGAGGACCCGGTGGCCACCGTGTCCACGCTGGAGGCCACCGCACCCGCCGAGGCGACGACGTCGTCGGCCTGACCGGCCGCCGTCCGCGCGTTGTCGGCGATCGCCTCGGAGGCCACGTTCAGCTTCTGCGAGGCCTCCCCGAGCCGCGCCGCCGAGTGGTCGACCAGCCGCAGGACGCCGCCGATGGAGTCGAGGGTGCGGTCGACCGAGGCCGACACCCGGGCCAGCTCGGCGCCACCGGTCGGCCCGACGCGCACGCTGAGGTCGCCGTCGGCCACCCGGTCGAGGACCTCGCTGATCCGCTGCACCGGGCGGTTGATGCTGCGGGCCACCAGCACGGCCAATCCCACCGACACGACCAGACCGATCCCGATGACGACGAAGGTCAGGGTGCGGGCGGCCTCGGCCGCGTCCTTGGCGTCCTCCGCGACGCGGCCGGCGAACTCCGACTGGGCGTCGGCGGCCTCGGTGAGCGCGCCGACGGCCTCGATCTCGGCCGCGTCCAGGTCTGCGCCGAGGGTCTCCAGCCGTGCCAGCTGCGCCGGGTCACCGCTCTGCAGCGCCGCGATGATCGCGCCGAGCGCCGTGAAATAGGCGTTCATGGCCGGCTCGAAGCGCTCGAACGCCGCCCGGGACTCCGCACCCAGCGGCTCCTCACCGACGATCCCGGTGAGCTCCTCGACCCGGGCCTGCACCTCGGTGGCGCGGGCCTGGTACTGCGCGACCGCCTCGGGCGCCAGGGCGGGGATGGAGGTGCGCGCCGAGTTCGCCTGGTACTCCCACCAGGCTGCCTGCAGCAGCCGGATCTCGTCGAGCGGGACGGTGCCCTCCTCGTAGACCTGCTCGGCCTGGTCGCTGAGGACGGTCATGCGCGAGGCGCCGATCATCCCGACCGCGAGGGTGGTCAGGGCGACCAGCAGGATGGCCACCAGCAGCCGGCCCTGCAGCCCGACGCGGGAGAACAGGCTGCGGGCGGCGTCGACGGGGGACCCGTCGGTCTGCTGCGGAGATGGGGCGAGCACGGCGTCCATGCCGGTCCTCCTCGGTGCCGGGACCGCTCAGGTGCGATCGTCTGATCGCAGTGTCGGCCGGTTACGGCCAGACTTGAGCCGATACACCGGTGGAGTGACCCCAGGGACCCGTGCGACGTGCCGCCGCGGAGGAGCCGCCTAGAGGGAGCTCAGGAACCGGGCGACGCCGTCGTCGTCGTTGCCGCCCGTGACATCCGTGGCGACGGCGAGCAGGTCGGGGTGGGCGTGCGCCATGGCGACCGCGCGGCCGCCGCCGGCGCGCACCCACTCGAAGGCGGCGATGTCGTTGGGCATGTCGCCGAAGACCACGATGTCCTCGGGGCCGACCCCGTGCCGGTCGGCGACCGTGGCCAGCCCCGACGCCTTCGTCACCCCCACCGCGGAGATCTCCGCGAGGGCGTCCGTCGACGAGCAGGTGACCGTCGCCCGGCCGCCGATGACCTCCTCCACCAGGGCGACGAACTCGTCGCGCGGCAGGGTCTCGTGGCGGGCCAGGAGCTTGGCGACCGGCTGCGCCAGCATCTCCTCCAGCGTCGCCTCCGCGACCCCCGGGGCGTCGACGTCCCACCGCGGCTTGTAGATGGGCTCGTGACGGAACTCCAGTCCGTACTCGACCGCGAACCAGGTGTCCGGCTGCCGCCGGCGCAGCTCGTCCGTGACCGACCGGAGGACGTCGGTGTGCACCGGCTCCTCGTGCTGGATCTCGAAGCTCTCCAGGTCCAGGAGCACGGCGCCGTTGCAGCACACCGCCGTCCCGTACCCGAGCACCTCGCGGATGCGGTGCATCCAGCGCGGCGGGCGGCCGGTGGCCAGGACGACGGGGACGCCGTCGGCTCGCCAGCGCCCGAGCTCGGCGACCGTCGCCTCGCTGACGGTGTCGTCCCGGCGCAGCAGCGTGCCGTCCATGTCGCTGGCGATCAGGCGGGGCTTCCAGTCAGACATGGCGCATCCGGTCAGACACCGAGGACCTCTTCCAGGTAGCGGGCGACGCCGTCGGCGCGGTGGCCGCTGGTGACCCCGGTGGCGACGGCGCGCACTGCAGGGTGCGCGTTGGCGACCGCGACGGCCCGGCCACCCGCCTCCGCGACGGCGGTCAGCATCGGCAGGTCGTTGGGCATGTCACCGAAGACCAGCACGTCGCCGAAGCCCACCCCGTGCCGCTCCAGGGCGATCGCCAGGCCGGTGGCCTTGGTGATGCCGGGGGGCAGGACCTCGATGAAGCCGAGGCCGGCGTGGGTGAGCTCGGCGTCGGCCGGGTCGACGACGGACCGGGCGAGCGCCAGCAGCTCGTCCTGGCCGATGGTGGGCGAGCGCAGGAACACCTTCAGCACGGCCTCGGTCGGCAGCACCTCGTCCCTGGCCAGCAGCTGGGCGTCCTCCGGGTAGGGCCAGTCGAAGCCGTGCTGCACCCGCAGCGCGCCCCGCGCCTCGCCCTGCTGGGCGGCGTCCTCGACGGCCACCACGAGCGCGCCGGTCACCGCCTCGATCCGCTCGATGACGGCCACGGCCTGGGCGCGCGGCAGGGCGACGGCGCGCAGCACCTCGTCCCGCTCCAGGTCGACGACGAAACCGCCCTGGGCGAGGACGGCGACGCCGCGCCCACCCAGGGCGGCGCGGACGCTCTCCAGCAGCCGCGGGCCGCGCCCGGTGACGCCGACCACCGGGATGCCGGCGTCCCAGCAGGCCGTGAGCGCCGCACGGGTGCGTGGGCTGACCTCGCCCGAGGCGTCGAGCAGCGTGCCGTCCAGGTCGCTGGCCACGAGCTTCGGGCGCCACGACCCCAGGTCACCCAGCTCGACGACCTGGTCGGCGCCGGGCAGGACGCCGTAGGCCTGCAGGGCCTTCGGGGGACGTGCGCTCATGCGGACCGCCCGACGACAGCCGCGGGAGCATCGCAGCGAGGTCTGCGAGCGAGGAGCGGACCGGGGCGCGGAGTCGGGCTCATGCGGACCGCCCGACGACAGCCGCGGGAGCATCGCAGCGAGGTCTGCGAGCGAGGAGCGGACCGGGGCGCGGAGTCGGGCTCATGCGATCGCCGGCGGCGGGACGGGGGCCGCCAGGGTCATGCCCGGGGTCAGCGCCTCGACGCCGCCGAGCCACGGGCGCAGGGCCACCGGCACGTGCACCGAGCCGTCGGCGCGCTGGTGGACCTCCAGGAGGCAGGCGATGGTGCGGGCGATCGCGCAGAGCGTGCCGTTCAGCGTGGCGGCGGTCTGCGTCTTCCCGTTCTCGTCGCGGTAGCGGATGTTGAGCCGGCGGGCCTGGAAGGTCGTGCAGTCCGACGTGCTGGTCAGCTCGCGGTAGGTGCCCTGGGTGGGGAACCACGCCTCGATGTCGTACTTGCGGGTGGCGCTGGTGCCGAGGTCCCCGGCGGCGATGTCGACGACGCGGTACGGCAGCTCGAGCGCCTGGAGGAACTCCTCCTCCCAGGCGAGCAGCCGCAGGTGCTCGGCGGCGGTGTCCTCCGGCCGGGCGAAGCTGAACATCTCCACCTTGTCGAACCAGTGCACCCGGATGATGCCGCGGGTGTCCTTGCCGTAGGACCCGGCCTCGCGGCGGAAGCAGGACGACCAGCCGGCGTAGCGCTTCGGCCCCGTCGACAGGTCGAGGACCTCACCGCCGTGCATCCCGGCCAGCGCCACCTCGGAGGTGCCGACGAGGTACAGGTCGTCCCGCTCGATCCGGTACACCTCCTCGTCGTGCTCGCCGAGGAAGCCGGTGCCCTCCATGGCGCTCGGCTTGACCAGCGCCGGGGCGATCACCGGGGTGAAGCCGGCCGCGACCGCGCGGCTGATGGCCAGCTGCGCGAGCGCGAACTCCAGCAGCGCCCCGGGCCCGGTGAGGAAGTAGAACCGCGAGCCGGAGACCTTCGCGCCGCGCTCCATGTCGATCGCGCCGAGGGCCTCGCCGATCTCGATGTGGTCGCGCACCGGGAAGTCGTAGGCGGGCACCTCCCCGACCGTGCGGAGGGTGACCGCGTCGTCCTCCCCACCCGGCGGCACCTCGTCGGCCACCACGTTGGGGATGCGGACGTGCGCGTCGCGCAGCGCGGCGTCGGCGGCGCGCTGCGCCTCCTCGGCCTCCTTGACCTCGGTGGCCAGCGCCCGGGCCCGCTCCAGGACGGCGGGCCGCTCCTCCGGGGATGCCTTCTTCACCGCCTGCGAGGCGCTCTTCTGCTCGGCGCGCAGGTCGTCGGCCCGCTTGACCGCCTCGCGCCGGGCGACGTCGGCGGCGAGCAGGGCGTCGACCAGGGAGTCGTCGGCCCCCCGCGCACGCTGGCTGGCACGGACGAGGGCGGGGTTCTCGCGCACGAGCCGGAGGTCGATCACCCGTCCCAGAGTAGTGAGCGGGTCCGAAGGGGACCGGGCCAGTCCGGACGACGCCCACCGTCCGGCTCGACCCTCGCCGGGGAGGGTCGAGCCGCAGGCGCGCGCGGCTCCACCCTGCTCCGTCCGGGTCGACCCGGACGGGATGGAGCGGCGCCGCCCGCCCGCGCCTCCGTGCGGGACACTGGTCGACATGCGGTTCCTGCAGCGCCCCGACCACGACCTGACCTACTCCGACGTCTTCATGGTGCCGGCGCACTCGACGGTCGGGTCCCGGCTCGAGGTCGACCTGACCACCCCGGACCGGGTGGGCACCACGATCCCGATCGTGGTCGCCAACATGACGGCGATCTCCGGCCGGCGCATGGCCGAGACGGTCGCCCGGCGCGGCGGGCTCGCCGTCCTGCCGCAGGACATCCCGATCGACGTGGTCACCGAGGTCGTGTCGTGGGTCAAGACCCGCCACCCGGTCTACGACACCCCGATCACCCTCTCCCCCACCTCCACCGTCGGCGAGGCGCTGTCCCTGCTCACCAAGCGGGCGCACGGGATCGTCGTGGTGGTCGAGGGCGGCGCACCGGTCGGTGTGGTCACCGACGGCCAGTGCCAGGGCGTGGACCGGTTCACCCAGCTGTCCGAGGTGATGACTCCCGAGCCGCTGACCATCCCGGCCGGCACCGACCTGCCCAAGATCTTCGACGTGCTCTCCGGCGAGCGGATCAGCGCGGCGCCGGTGGTCGAGGGGGACCGCCTGGTCGGCGTGATCACGCGGAAGGGCGCGCTGCGCTCGGCGATCTACGCGCCGGCGACCGACGCCGACGGCGCCCTGCTCACCTCGGCCGCCGTCGGCATCAACGGCGACGTCGCGGGCAAGGCCGGCGCCCTGCTGGCCGGCGGCGTGGACGTGCTCGTCGTCGACACCGCGCACGGGCACCAGGAGAAGGCGATCGAGGCGCTGCGCGCCGTGCGTGCGGTGGCCGGCTCCACGCCGGTCGTGGCCGGCAACGTGGTGACCGCGCAGGGCACCCGCGATCTGATCGAGGCCGGCGCCGACGTCGTCAAGGTGGGCGTGGGCCCCGGCGCCATGTGCACCACCCGGATGATGACCGGCGTCGGCCGCCCGCAGTTCTCCGCCGTCGAGGAGTGCGCCGCCGAGGCCCGCTCGCTCGGCAAGCACGTCTGGGCCGACGGCGGCGTGCGGCACCCGCGCGACATCGCGCTGGCGCTGGCGGCCGGCGCGGCGAACGTGATGGTGGGGTCCTGGTTCGCCGGCACCTACGAGAGCGCCGGCGACGTGCACGAGGACGGCGGCCGCCTCTACAAGGAGTCCTTCGGCATGGCGTCGGCGCGCGCGGTCAGGGCGCGCACGGCGACGCAGACCGGGTTCGAGCGGGCGCGCGCCGGGCTGTTCGAGGAGGGCATCTCGTCGTCCCGGATGTACCTGGACCCAGCCCGGCCCGGCGTCGAGGACCTGATCGACCAGATCGTGGCCGGCGTGCGGTCGTCCTGCACCTACGCGGGTGCGCGCACCGTCGACGAGCTGCACGAGCGCGCCGTCCTGGGGGTGCAGAGCTCGGCCGGCTACGAGGAGGGCCGGCCGCTGCCGACCAGCTGGTGAAGGCGCTGCCGCTGCCGGTGTTCGAGGGCCTGGTCGCCGACGCCCTCGACCAGGTGCCGGCCGAGCTGATGGCGCTGCTGGACAACGTCGTCGTCCTGGTCGAGGACCGGAACCCCGACGAGCCCGGGCTGCTCGGGCTCTACGAGGGGTACGCGCTGACCGAGCGCGGCTGGGACTACGGCGGCTCGCTGCCGGACCGGATCATGATCTACCGCGAGGCGATCTGCGACATCTGCGAGACCGAGGACGACGTCGTCGAGGAGGTCACGATCACCGTCGTCCACGAGATCGCGCACCACTTCGGCATCGAGGAGGACCGCCTCCACGAGCTCGGTTGGGGCTGACGGAGCTCTCCCGCGGGAACCCACGGCGCGCGGCGTCCTGCGCACCTGCGGCCGCGACGAGTGCGCCGGGTAGCGTGGATCGACGTGCCCGACAACATCGCTTCCGAGTCAGCCACGGCCCGGGGCGGCGGCCTGCCGATCAAGATGCTGCACGACCGCATCCTGGTCGCGCTGCGCAAGGAGGACGGCGACCGTCGCTCCAGCGGCGGCATCCTGATCCCCGCGACCGCCCAGGTGGCCAAGCGGCTGGTGTGGGGTGAGGCGAAGGGCGTCGGGCCGAGCGTGCGCCAGGTGAAGACCGGCGACCAGGTGCTGTTCTCGCCCGAGGACCAGCACGAGGTCGAGGTGCACGGCGAGGACCTGATCATCCTGCGTGAGCGCGACGTGCACGCCGTCGCCGCCGAGCGCATCGAGGAATCGACCGGCCTCTACCTCTGAGGCGCAGACACCCTTGCCCCCTGGGGCGCCCGGCCCGATCATGCTCGTCATGACGCGCGTCGCGGACCGGCCCCGACACTTCGCCGTCGGCGTCTGGGCGGTGTTCGTCGCCGCGACCGCAGTGCTCGCGAGCCTGCCCGGAGACCCGGGGACCATCCCCGGCGGCTGGCTGGTGGTCCTGGCGGTCCTCGGGGTGCTGGCCTTCCGGGGGAGCGACGTCGCCTACGCCGTGCTCGTCGTGCTGAACCTGACGCTGCTGGGCACGGTGCTGCTGCTCGCCGCCCCCGTCGCGCCGGCGATCTGGGCCTTCTACGCCCTGGTCGCCGCGGCGCTCGCCGCCCTGGTGGCCATCCCGCTGCTCGCCCGCCGCGCCGCGATCCCTTCCGCGGCTCCCTGACCGGCCCTCAGAACTCGCGGTTCGTGCACGGGCCCTCGGCGAGGAGGCTCGTCGCGTCCGGGCAGCGGGCGTAGGTCCAGGGGCTGGACGCGTACCCGTCGTCGCGCGCGTCGAGCCACCACTCGAGTCCGCCGTCCGGGAGCGATCGGTAGTACGTGGTGATCGGGTCGCCCTCCGCCGTCGACGACCGGACGACGAGCTCGGCGCCTCGCCCCTCCCGGAGCGCGGACTCCAGGCATTCCGCGGGCGGGCCGCCGTCGCCCGCGACGACGGCCTGCCACTCGACCTCTCCGCAGGCGGGGAGCTCGCTCCGGGCCTCGAACCCGCCGGGTACACCGTCGGTGTTCACCGCGACGAAGACCCAGACGATCCCCGCGAGGACCGCCAGCCCCAGAGCGCCGGCCAGGACCCACTCGAGCAGGTGCCGTCGCGTCATGCCCACCTCCGTCCGGGCGGGCAGTGTGCCGCCGTCCGGCGACCTCGGGGAACGGTCGCGGCTGAACCGTTACCCCGTCGACTCCGTCGCGCGGGCGTGCTCGACGATCACGTCGGTCATCTCGACCAGGAACCGGCGGACGACGGCGAGCTCGTCGTCGGTGTAGCCCTCCATCGCGGCGGTGAGGTCGCGGGCGAGCCCGCCGAAGTGCTCGGCGCCGGCCGCCATCGCGGTGTCCGACATCTCCAGCACCACCCGGCGACGGTCCGCGTCGTCCCGGACCCGGCGCAGGTGGCCGCCCTTCTCCAGCCGGTCCACCAACGCCGTCACCGAGGCCGACCGCAGCTCCACGGCCTCGCCCAGGCGCCCGGCGGTGAGCGCCTCACCGCGGCGGGCGGCGTCCATGATCGCGACCAGCGCCCGCACGTCGGTGCGGTTCAGCCCGTGCCGCTGGGCGAATCGCTGCCCGACCGCATCCAGTTCGACGGTCAGCCGGCGAAGGAGCAGGGCCAGCTCCTGCCGCTCCCCGGCGTCAGGCACGCGCCACCTCCGTTCGCACTCCGCCGCCGACCGTCGTAATCTCTCGACGATCGAGATTATCGAACATCAAGGGGAATCATGCCTCGTCGCACCTCTGCCCTCCGCTGGCTGGTCCCCGCCATCATCGCCCTGGCGTGGCTGGCCCTCGCCGGCCCACTGGGCTCCTTCAGCGGCAAGCTCGGCGAGGTCTCGGAGAACGACTCCGCCGCCTTCCTCCCCGACAGCGCGGAGTCCACCCGGGTCACCGAGCTGCAGCAGCAGTTCCGCACCGAGCGCACCCTGCCGGTGATCCTGCTCTGGGAGAGCGAGGACGGCGCGCTCGACCCCGCCGCGCCGGCCGAGGCACAGGCCCGGGTCGACGAGGCGGCCGCCGTCGCCGAGGACGCCGGCGCGCTCGCGGGTGCGCCGTCGCCGGCGATCCCGTCGGAGGACGGCGAGGCCGTGCAGGCGGTGCTGCCCTTCGACCCGGACCTGGGCGAGGCGCTGCCCGAGGTCATCGCCGAGCTGCGCGCCCTCCCCGGCATCGACGGCACGACCGCCTACGTGACCGGCCCCGGCGCGATCTTCTCCGACTTCGCCGAGGGCTTCTCCGGCATCGACGGGCTGCTGCTGATCGCGGCGTTCGGCGTCGTCCTGATGATCCTGCTGGTCGTCTACCGCAGCCCGCTGCTGCCGCTGCTGGTCATCGGCACCGCCGGCCTGGCGCTGACCGTCTCGCTCGCGGTCGCCTACTTCCTGGCGCGGCAGGGCTGGATCGCGGTGAACGGCCAGAGCCAGGGGATCGCCTCGATCCTCGTCGTCGGCGCGGCCACCGACTACGGCCTGCTGCTGGTCGCCCGGTACCGCGAGGAGCTGCGTCGCGAGGAGTCGAAGTACGCCGCGATGCGGGTGGCGCTGCGCCAGTCGTGGGAGCCGATCCTGGCCTCGGGCGGCACGGTGATCCTCGGCGTCCTCTGCCTGCTGTTCTCCGACCTGGGCTCCAACCGCGGCCTCGGCCCGATCTCGGCGGTCTGCATCGCCTTCGCCATGCTGGCTGCGCTCACCTTCCTACCGGCGGTGCTGGTGCTGTTCGGCCGCGCGGCGTTCTGGCCGTTCCGCCCCCGGTACGGCGAGGAGCACGTGCACGGGCGGGGCTGGGAACGGGTGTCGGCGTCGGTCGGCCGCCGCCCCGGCCGGTACCTGCTGGGCAGCGCCGGCGCGCTCGTCGTCCTCGCGCTCTTCCTCCCCACGTTCGACGCCGACGGGATCCCGCTGTCGGAAGCCGTGCGCGGCGGCTCGGAGTCCGGCGCCGGCCAGGAGGCCCTGGCCCGCCACTACGAGGCCGGCGCCGCCAGCCCCGCGGTGATCATCACCCCGGTCGACGACTGGGAGGACGTCGCCGACGCCGCCGCAGCGACCGACGGCGTGGCCGAGGTGGCGCCGTACACCGGCGAGGGCCCGCCCGGGCAGGGCGGCGAGCCGCTGGTGGCGGACGGACTGGTCCGGATCGACGCCACCCTGACCGACGCCCCCGACAGCGAGGCCGCGCAGGGCACCGTCCAGAGCCTGCGGACGGCGGTCGGCGACGTCGACCCCGACGCGCTCGTCGGCGGCTCCAGCGCGAGCGACCTGGACACCCAGGAGACCGCCGCCCGCGACCTGGCGGTGATCGTGCCGCTGGTGCTGCTGGTCATCGCCGTCGTGCTGGCCCTGCTGCTCCGCGCGATCGTCGCCCCGCTGCTGCTGGTCCTCACCGTCGCGCTGAGCACGGCGGCGACCGTCGGCGTGGCCGCGCTGGTGTTCGAGCACCTGTTCCGGTTCCCGGGCAGCGACCCGCAGGTGCTGCTCATCGGGTTCGTGTTCCTCGTGGCCCTGGGGATCGACTACAACATCTTCCTGATGACCCGGGCGCGGGAGGAGTCGATCCGGCACGGCGCCCGGGACGGCGTGCTGCGCGCCCTGGCGGTCACCGGCGGCGTGATCACCAGCGCCGGGCTGGTGCTGGCGGCCACGTTCGGTGCGCTCACGGTGCTGCCGCTGGTGATCCTCATCCAGCTCGGGTTCCTCGTCGGGTTCGGCGTGCTGCTCGACACCTTCGTCGTCCGGACCCTGCTCGTCCCGGCCGCCGTCCACCTCATCGGGGACCGGGTGTGGTGGCCCAGCAGGCTGGCGACGGGGCCGACGGCGCCCGGGGAGCAGCGCGAGCTCGAACGCGTATGAGGGGCACCCCGCCCGCCGGGTGAGCAGTTGGTGTCGCCGACACGCAGCGACGCGCCGCACGCGACGACCACGACTGCTCACCCGGAACTTGACCGGGCGGGCAGGGTGGCTGCGTGAAGACCTTGCGCGTGGCCGTTCTCGGACCCGGGGGCGTCGGCGGGCTGCTGGCCGCCCTGCTGGCGCGGGACGGGCACGCGGTCACCTGCCTGGCCCGACCGGACACCGCCGCGCACCTCGACCGGCACGGCCTGACCGTCACCAGCGACCACTTCGGGGAGCTGGCGGCGCGGGTCCGCGGCGCCGAGCGGCTGGACGGGCCGGTCGACGTCCTGCTGGTGACGACGAAGGCGACCCAGCTGGACGACGCGCTCGACCGCGTCCCGGCCGACGTGCTCGGCGACGCCGTGGTGGTGCCGCTGCTCAACGGGGTGGAGCACCTCGCGGCCCTGCGCGGGCGCTACCCGGCCGCGCGGGTGGTGGCCGGCACGATCCGCGTGTTCGCCTCCCGCCCCGCCCCCGGGGAGATCCGGCACGAGGGGCAGCTCTGCGCCGTCCAGCTGGCGCCGGGCGCCGAGCCGCTGGCCGACGCCCTGGCCGCGACCGGCGTCGACGTCACCATCCGCCCGGACGAGGCCGGCCTGCTCTGGGACAAGCTGTGCTTCCTGGCGCCGATGGCGCTGTTGACGACGGCCGCGGACGCGCCCCTGGGGCCGGTGCGCGACGAGCGGGGCGAGGAGTTCGCGGCGGTCATCGCCGAGGTGGCCGCGGTGGCGCGGGCCGAGGGGGCGGCCGGCGACGCGACGGCCACCCGCGATTTCGCCTGGTCGCTGCCCGACGGGATGCGTTCGTCGATGCAGCGCGACGCCGAGGCCGGCAACCCCACCGAGCTGGAGGCGATCGGCGGCGCGGTGCTCCGGGCGGCCGACCGGCACGGCGTCGAGGTCCCCATCACCCGGCGCATCGTCGAGGAGCTGCGCGCCCGCCTGGGCTGAGGGCGGTCAGCCGGCGACGAGGATCCAGGTCAGCAGGGCGGCCCCCGCGGCCACCCAGGCCAGCGGCACCCGGTTGGTCCACCGTGCCGCGGCGAGGCGCCCGGTCGCGAACAGCACCCAGGCGGTTCCCGTCGTCGCCAGGAGCAGGAACGGGTAGCCGCCCCAGGCCACCATGAGGAGCGCGGCGAACGGGGAGTTCCAGTTCGCCGCACCCATGACGAGCCCGATCGCGAGGAAGAACCACGGGACCAGGCACAGGACGAAGACGCCCTGCAGCACCCCCAGCTCCACCGCGGCACGTCGCCGGGCCGCCGCGTCGAGCGGCAGGTCGCGGCCGGGCGGCGGGGACGGAGCGGTGAGTGCGGTCACGGCGGCGGAGCGTAGCGGCGCTCGGGCCGCACGGGGCGGTGCGCCGCGGGGCGCGTCGGCGACGGAACGCGCACCCCAGGTCCTAGTGTCCGGGGCAGGAGGCCCCACCATCGCCGAGAACCTGACCGGACCGGCCCGCCGCGCGGCGGCCGGCACCGCCCTGGCCCTGCTGGCGGGCCTGGCCGCGTGCTCGTCGTCCCCGGCCCGGCCGGTGGACCAGGTGATCACCGATCCCGCGCTGGCGGCCTGCGTGGCCACCGCCGCCGGGCTGCCGGACGCCACCGCGAGCGCCTCGGACGCCGAGCTCGAGGCGATCGACACCCTCCACTGCGACGGGCAGGTCTCCGCACCCGGGCCGATCCGCTCGCTCGACGGCCTCCAGCGGCTGACCGCGCTGAACGAGCTGGACGCGCCCCGGAACGAGATCAGCGACCTCTCCCCGCTGGCGGCGCTGCCCCGGCTGGGCACGCTGACGCTCACCGACAACGCGGTCAGCGACCTCTCACCCCTGGCCGGGCTGCCACTGTTCGACCTCGGCCTCTCCCAGAACCCCGTCAGCGACCTGACACCGCTCGCCGGGACGACGACGCTCAACGCCCTGGGCGTGGCCGCCGCGCAGGTCACCGACGTCTCTCCGCTGGCCGGCCACGACGCGCTCCGGATGCTGGACCTCTCCGGCAACGCGATCACCGACGTGGCACCCCTGGCCGGGCTGCCCACGCTGGACACCCTGCGGCTGGCGGAGAACCGGATCGCCGATCCCTCCCCGCTCGGCACCATCCCGACGCTGCTGATCCTGGACGTCTTCGGCAACGCGATCACCCACGTCGGCGGGCTGGCCGACGCACCGCTGCTGCAGGAGCTCCAACTGGGCGCCAACCCCCTCACCGACCTCACGCCGCTCCTGCAGGTCCGGTCGCTGGTCAACCTCGGCCTGGACGAGACGGAACCCACCCGGCTGACCGGCATCGAGGAGCTGCGCGCCGCGGGCGTGCACGTCAACGGCCTGGCCTGAGCCCGTCCGACCCGGCCCGGCGCCGTCGGGCGTCGGCTCAGACCTCGCCGGCGCGCACCCGGGCCAGCCATGTCCCGGCGTCGGCGAACGCCGCGTCCGACGACTCGTCGCCCACCGCCCGGTTCTCCCGGCCGTCGGCACGCGGGTAGGAGCCGAGGAAGCGGACGTCGTCGCACCTCCGGTGGAGGGCGGCCAGCGCCTCCCCCACCCGCGGATCGGCGACGTGCCCCTCGCAGTCGAGCGAGAACGAGTAGACGCCGAGCCGCTGCCGGGTGGGGCGCGACTCGATGCGGGTCAGGCTGATGCCGCGGACGGCGAACTCCTGCAGCAGCTCCAGCAGGGCGCCGGTGCGGTCACCGACGACGGCGGTCAGCGACGTCTTGTCGTTGCCCGTCGGTGCGGGCAGCGCCCCGGGGCGCTGCACCAGCACGAACCGGGTGACGGCGCCCGCGTGGTCGGCGACGTCGTCGAAGAGGGTCTCCAGCCCGTACCGGTCGGCCGCGATCGCCGCGCAGACCGCGGCGTCCACGTCTCCCGCGGCCACCGCGGCCGCGGCCGCCGCGGTCGACGTCGTGGGCAGCGGAGGGATCCCGGGCAGGAGGTCGCGGAGCCGACCGACGGTCTGCGCGAGGGCGTGCGGGTGGCTGGCGACCGACCGGACGTCGGCGAGCCCCGTCCCCGGGCGGACGGCCAGGACGAAGGCCACGTCGAGGAAGACCTCGCGGGTGATCACCAGGGGCTCGCCGTCGGCCAGCCCGTCCATGGTCGCGGGCACCGATCCCTCGACCGAGTTCTCCAGCGGGACCAGCGCGGCGTCGGCGTTCCCCGACCGGACGGCGGACAGCGCCGCGGCGACACTCGGCTGGGGGTCCCGCCGTCCCTCCGGAGTGGTAATCGCCCTGCTCAGCGCGGCTTCGGCGAAGGTACCCTCGGGCCCCAGATAGGCGAACCGCGTCGGAGACGGACTGGGTGGCATCCCGGGCATCCGACGAGGGTAGTGCGCACGGCACGAGGCGGTCGCCCCACCCGGGACACGGGTGCGGGGGCCGGCAGCACCGGCCCGCGTGGCCGCCTACCCCGGAGTGGAGGGATGCGTGACCCCCGGTCCGGCTCGCGTCGCCCCCGGTGCGCTCCAGGCGGCGCTGTGGCGGCTGCTCGACGCCAGCGACCGGGAGGACCCCGCGTCGTTCCTCGCCCTCGTCGACGCCGCCGACGGCGCCTTCGCCGCCGCGAGCGGGGAGCCGACGTGGACCGCGTGGCGGCACGCGCTGGATGCCCGGCGGGCGATGCTCGACGGGGACGAGGAGGGCCGGGCGGCCGGGGTCTCCGCCGCACGGGAGCTGCTGGCCGAGGTCCCGGTGTCGTCGGAGACCGCCCTGCTGGTGGCCTATCTGGCCCACATCGAGATGACCACGGACCAGCTCGACCACGCGATGCTGCTGTCGGTCGACGCCAGCGTGCTCACCGACGGACCCGCCGCCCAGCCGTCCCGCGCCCTGCTGCAGGCGCACCGCTGGCTGTCCATGACGCTGTCCGGCCTCGACCTGGAGGAGCTCGCCGTCGCGCACGCCGTCCGCGGCCTCCAGGTCGCCGCCGCGCTCCCCGACGTCGGCGACCTCGGACGCCTGCTGCTGCTCACCGCCCGCCAGCACGTGGAGCTCGCCCAGACCCTCCGCCGGCGGGGCGAGACCGAGCGCGCCGCCGAGCTGGCCGCCGTGGCGATCGCCCGCGCGACCGAGGCCCGGGCGCTGGACTGGGACGCCGAGCAGGCCGACGCCGACCTGCTGGACGTGGTGCACGGCTGGGCGCTCGTGTGCAGCGACGACCTCGACGCCGCGCTCGGCCCGCTGCGCCGCGTCCGCCGCTCGCTGCAGCGCGAGGGCGGCCTCTGGCTGCGCGGCTACACCGACCTGGTGCTCGCCCGGCTGCTCGCCGCCCTCGTCCGGCGGGACGGGGACACCGCGGCGGGCGAGGAGGCGATCGACCTGCTGGTCGACGCCTCGGGGGCCTTCGCGGCCACCGGCGACCGCCGCCGCTACCGGCAGAGCCTGCTGGAACTCGGCCAGGCCTACGCCGACCTGGGGCGCCCGGCCGAGGCGCTGTACTGGCTGGAGGCCTACCGCGCCGACACCGGCCGCTCGCACGCCCGGGGCCGGCAGGTGTGGGCGGAGATGTTCGTGCGCCGCAGCCGGCTGCGCGAGGCCGAGCGCCAGGCGGCGCTGCTGCGCCGGCACGCCCTCGAGGACCCGCTCACCGGCCTGGGCAACCGGCGCAGCGCCGAGCGGCGGCTCGGTGCGCTGCGGATCGGCGAGGAGCCCCTGTCGCTGGCCGTCGTCGACGTCGACCGGTTCAAGGAGGTCAACGACGACACCTCGCACACCCACGGGGACGCCGTGCTCCGCCGGGTGGCCGACCTGCTGCGCGAGCACAGCCGCACCGGCGACGAGGTCTACCGCTGGGCCGGCGACGAGTTCCTCGTCGTGCTGCCGACGGCGACCGAGGCGCAGGCCGTCGTGGTGATGGAGCGGCTGCGGTCGTCCGTCGCCGAGGCCGACTGGACCGACCTGCGGCTGTCCGGGCCGGTCACCGTGAGCATCGGGGTCGCGACGGCCCCCGCGGTCCCCGACGGGGAGCCGGGCACCGTGGTCGGCTGGCGGGCGCTGTTCGACACCGCGGACCTCCACCTCTTCTCCGCCAAGCGCCTGGGCCGCAACCGGGTGCGCGCGCACGGCCCCGGCGATGCGGCTCCGGCCGATCGCGGGGCGAGCGCGTGAGCGTCCCGCACGCGTGGGGCGGGAGGGACGCGACGGACGACGGACGGCGCGTTCCCAGTCACCTCCTCGACACTCTCGGTGACGACATGCACAGTGCGCTGGTGCCACCGGGAGCCCTGCACCACCGGGTGACCGCCGCCCTCAGCAACTGGCAGCTCGACGACGCCGAGCAGCTGCTCGCCGGGGTCGAGCGCGATCCCTCCCCCTACGTCGCCGCCGCTCCGGCCGCCGACGCGACCGACGACGCCCCGGCGTCCCTCGGCCGCGCCTGGGCGGACACCCTGCGCGCCGAGCTCCTGGTGCGCCGGCTGCGCGTCGCCGGCTTCACCCTGGTCGGCGACCCGGTCTCCCCCGACCCGTCCGGCACACCCCCCGAACCGGCCCTGGACCTGCACGCCGGCGTCGCGGAGCTGATCGACGGCACCGGCCCGGCCGACGGCGAGCAGGCCGACCCCCGGTCGGAGTCGGCCTCCCGCGCCGCGCTGGCGATCGCGCTGGTCCGCTCGGCGAAGGCGGCGTTCGACGCCACCGACGACGACCTGCAGCGGGCGGCGGGCCTCGCCCGGCACGCCCGCATCGAGCTGCTGTCGCGGCGGATCGACGCCGCCATGGACGAGGCCGTCGAGGCGGCGAGCCTGCTCGACCCGGCGCTGCCGCCGACCACGCTGCTGGTCGACACCCTCGGCACCCTCGCCGGCGTCCTCGCCGACCTGGAGCTCATGCCGCTCGCGCTGGACTACCAGCGGCGGGCGCACGAGACCGCGCAGGCCGCCGCCGCCGACCCGGCCGTCCTCGGTCCGGAGGACCCCGAGCCGGACGTGCTGGTCGCCGTCGCCGCCACCCGCCTCGGCGAGCTGTGCGCCGAGCTGGGCGAGGGCCTGCTCGACGACGGCGCCCCCGAGTCGGCGGCCCCCTACTTCGCCGAGGCCCGGCAGCTGGCCGAGCAGGCGCTGGTGCAGCTGCCGCCGGACGACGACGGCGTCGTCCCCGCCCAAATCGTGCACGGCTGGGCCCTGGTGGGCCTGGGCGAGCAAGCCGCCGCGACCGGGCCGCTGCGTGCCGCCGTCCGGCTGTCCGCGGCCGCCGCCGACCGCGACCGGCTCGCCTCCGCGCAGCTCGCCCTGGGCCGCGCGCTGCGCCGTCAGGGCGACGGCCGGGCCGGCGACGAGCACCTGGTCGCCGCGCTGGCCCTGGCCACCGAGCACGGCCTGCCCCGGCTGCGGCGGGCCGCCCTCCGGGAGCTGTGCACGCTGCACGCGGACCTCGACGACGCCGGGCGGGCGCTGCCGTACCTGCAGGCCTACCTCACCGACGAGCTGGACCGGGTCGACGAGCGGCGCACCCGCTGGGTGGAGCTGTTCGGCCGGCGCAAGAGCCTGCTGGAGACCGAGCGCGCCGCCGGGCAGCTGCGCCGGCAGGCCTACGAGGACCCGCTCACCCACCTGCCGAACCGCCGCTACGCCGAGGCGCGGCTGGACGGCCTGCTGGCCGCGGGTGACGTGCCCGCGCTCGCCGTGGTCGACGTCGACAACTTCAAGGCGATCAACGACACCGCCGGGCACCCGGCCGGCGACGCCGTGCTGCGCACCATCGGCGAGCTGCTGGTCGCCGGCGTCCGCGACACCGACGAGGTGTGCCGCTGGGCCGGCGACGAGTTCGTGATCCTGCTGCCCGAGACGACCGCCGAGCAGGCCGAGCGGGCGCTGGAGCGGATCCGCGCCTCGGTGGCCCGCTACCCGTGGGCCGACCTCGGCCTCGACGTCCCGGTGACGATGAGCGCCGGCATCGCCTCGGCGACCCGGGGCGACGACCGCAAGACGCTGTTCGCCGCCGCCGACGGCGTGCTCTACGACGCCAAGCGGAGCGGCCGCGACCGCGTGGTCCGGCTCTCGGCCGTGACCCAGACCCGGGCCGAGCCGCTCGACGGGGGCGCCGGCGCCCCGGCGGCGGCCGGTCCCACCGCCGTCGTGCCGGCCGGCTCCGGGCAGGACGACGTGGCCCCCGCTCCGGTGGACGACGTCCTCCGCGCCGTCACCGCCGTGCGCGAGGAGGCCGCCGGCTTCGCCTCCCTGCTGGGGATCCCGCACCCGCCGCTGGGGACCGCGGGACCCGGTGAACCGCTGCTCGGCACGGTCCCGGTGGCCGCCGGGCCGGCCGTCGACGAGCCGACGCCGCTCCCCGTCCCGCCCGCCGGCTCGGTCGAGCCGGAGGTCGTCTGGGCCACCGGCCGCACCACCGAGCAGGTGCTCGCGCTGGTCCGCGAGGCCCGCCGCGCGCACCCGCACCGCCCGGCGCTGGTCCTGCGCGCCGCCGCCGAGACCCTGGTGGCGCTCGCGACGGAGCACGACGGCGGCACGACGATGGACGTCGCGGCCATGGCGGCGGCGATCGGCCCGCTGCCCGAGCCGGTCGGCCGGACGACGGTGCTGTGCGCCGGCGGCGCCGACGCCCCGGTGGCCGCCGAGGTCGCCTTCGTGGCCCGGGTGGCCGGCACCGAGGTCGTGCGGGTCGACGACCTCGCCGGCCGCACCCGCACGCTGCTCGAGGACCGGTCGCTGTTCGACGGGGTCGACTGCCTGGTCGTCGTCGCCGGGCTGGACGCCTCGCTGGCGACGGTCGCCGGCTCGCTGACCGACGTCCCGGTGATCGCCGTCCCCACCTCGGCCGCGCAGCCCACCGCGTTCGGCGGCCTGGGAGCCCTGATGACGATGCTCAACTCGAGCGTGCCCGGCGTGGCCGTGAGCACGATCGACAACGGCTACGCGGCCGGGGTGTTCGCCGCCCGGGTGGCCCGCCGCAGCTCCCGCGGCTGAACGGCTCGACCTCCGTCACCGCCGGTCGCGGAGCCCGCCGGCCACCGCGGGGACGACGGCCAGCACCAGGAGGGCCACCGCGGACATCCCGTCCACGGCCCAGGCGAGGAAGACGAGCAACGACGCCAGCTCCATGCCGGCGCCGGCCACCGAGGTGACCGTCGCCCGGTACGGGCCGCTGATCCGCCGCTGCAGCTCCGCCTCGGCGGCCACCAGGACGGCCACGTACAGCCCGTACGCCGCGGCGAGCAGGGCGAGCGCGACCGCCGGCGGGGCTCCCGGCGTGAGCAGCAGGCCGGCACCGGACGCCGCCAACAGCGCGGCGAGGGTGCGCGGCCGGGGCCGGTCCGCCCGCCCGCCGAGCGCGGCGCCGGCCGCCCCCGCGAGCGAGACGACGAGCACGACCCCCGGGACGGCGGCGGGAGGCACCCCGCGCTGGGTGGCCAGCACCGGGAAGAACTCCTCCATCCCGTCCAGCCCGCCGACCAGCGCCACGGCCGCGACGGCTCCGAGCAGGGCCGGACGCCGCACGGCCAGGACCAGGCCGGTGCGCAGCGAGCCCTCCTCCGGGTCGCCGCCGGGCCGCGGCTCCGGGAAGCGCAGCGCCAGCGCCGCGGCGGCCAGGCAGACCAGGACGCTGACCCAGCCGACGAGGCGGTAGCCGCCGAGGGCGTGCAGACCGGTCGCCGCGAGCGCCGTCGGCACCTGCACCAGCAGCTCGACCGCCGTCATGGCGCCGTTGACCCGGGCGAAGCTCTCCGCCGCCCCGACGTCGGCCAGCCCGTCGTGGACCAGCGCCTCGGCAGCGCCCGAGGTGCAGGCGCCGGCCACGCCCCAGATCACGAAGCCGGCGACGAACGCCCCGAAGGAGGGCAGCGCCGTCCAGAGCGCGAACGCGGCGGCCTGCAGGCACCCGCCCAGCACGAGCGACCCCCGGCGCGACCACCGGTCGGCCAGCAGCCCGGCCGGCACCTCGGCCAGCAGCGCCGACAGCGACCAGGTGGCGAACAGCAGCGACAGCTGGGCATCGGAGAGCCCGGTGTCGAGGAAGAGCAGCGCGTAGAGCGGGTAGAGCGGCACCAACTCCGAGAGCGCTGCCCACCCCACGGCCAGCCGGGCCAGCGCCCGGGCCGGGGGCGGTACGGAGCGGGATCAATGTCGGCGCATGACCGGGACGGTAGCGGTGCCGGAGCCCGTCCGCAGCGGGTTTCCCGGCGGGTCCATGCCGGGCGCCCTTGACCCGTGCGGGGGAAACTGTTCCGGTACGTCTCAATACAGCCGGGCATCCGGCCGTTGCCGATCAGGTCGGACCGCCCTGGTCCGTCCGCTCCCGGAAGGACGCAGCGATGACCGGCACGACCGATCCGGGACCCGCGGGGTCCCGGCCGGAGCTGCCGGCGTCCGGATCCGCCCTCCCCGGCATGGACGCCGACCCGGAGCTCGACGGCCTGGTCCGGGTAGCCGCCGCGATCCCCGGCCTGCGGTACGCCACGGTGATCACGATGGACAACCCGGTCCTCCGGGCGATCTCCCTCCACGGCCGCAGCCCCGTCTCCTGGCCCCGGGACGCCTCGGTGAGCGCGGTGCTGGCCGCCCGCGGCCCCGGCGTGCACACCGTGGACGACCTGTCGGCCGAACCGGAGTTCGCCTTCAGCGCCTGGGTGGACGGCAGCCGGGCCCGGTTGCGCGGCTTCGCGTACGCACCGGTGGTGGAGGACGGCGCCACCGTCGCGGCACTCGTCGTCTTCGACGAGGAGCCGCACCGGTTCACCGCCGACGAGCGCGACCGGCTGGCCGACCTCGCCGCCCTGGTCGCCTCGCTGTTCCGTGCGCGGAGGCAGACCCGCGAGCTGGCCGACCTCGCCGCCGCCAGCCAGGTCGCCCACCAGCAGCTGGCCCGGTCCACCGCCTTCACCCGCGCGCTGCTCGAGGTGCTCCCGGTCGGGGTTGTCGGCGGCGACCCCGAGGGGCGGGTGGCGCTGTTCAACGCGGCCAGCCGCCGGTGGCACGGCATCGACGCCGACCCCACGGTCGACCCGGCGGACATCGCCGCCTCCTTCCGGCTCACCACCCCCGCCGGCCGCCCCCTCCTCCCCGCCGAGGTGCCGCTGACCCGCGTCTACGCCGAGGGCCGGATCGACGACGTCGAGATGGGCATCGCCGGACCTGACGGGGTGCGGCTCATCTCCTCCTCCGGAGCGCAGGTCCGCGACGACGACGGGAACCTCCTCGGCGCGGTCGTGACCCTCTCCGACGTCACCGAGCAGCGGGCGCTGGAGGGCGCGCTGCGCGAGGCGGCCCTGCACGACCCGCTGACCGGCCTGCCCAACCGCAACCTGCTGCTGGACCGGCTGGAACAGACGCTCGCGACCGCGGCGCGCGCCCGGCAGGCCATGGCGGTGCTCTACTGCGACCTGGACGGGTTCAAGCCGGTCAACGACACGGCCGGCCACGCCGCCGGCGACGAGGTGCTGGTGGACGCCGCCCGGCGCCTGGCCGCCTCGGTGCGCCCCGGCGACACCGTGGCCCGGATCGGCGGCGACGAGTTCGTCGTCCTCTGCCCGGAGGTGGGCTCCGAGCGCGCCGCCGAGGTGATCGCCGACCGGATCGTCCGGGCGTTCGGCGCCCCACTGCGGCGGCCGTCCGGCGACGAGCACCGGGTGGGCATCAGCATCGGGATCACGATGTGCGGCCCGGAGGACACCGCCGACTCCGCGCTGGCCGCCGCCGACGCGGCGATGTACCGGGTCAAGGCCGACCGCCGCACCGGGCGGGTGCCCGGTCCCCGCGCCCCGGGCGAGACGGCCGCGACCTCCGACGTCGGCGGCTGCTGAACGCTCCCGGCGCCCTGCGCGACCGCCCCGGCGGCGGTCGCTACCGTTGCCCGTCGACAGCGACTGCCCGCGCCCCGCCCGGCAGTGCCGAGCGAGGAGTGCCATCCGTGATCTGGTCGGTCGTCCTGACCGCGTTCGTCCTGGTGCTGCCGGTCGAGCTGCCCGACAAGACGCTGTTCGCCAGCCTCGTCCTCGCCACCCGGTTCCCCCCGCTGCCGGTCTTCGTCGGCGTCGGGACGGCGTTCGGCCTGCAAGTGGCGATCGCCGTCACCGCCGGCTCGCTGCTCTCGCTGCTGCCCCAGGCCCTGGTCACCGGCGTGGTGGCCCTGCTGTTCCTGGTCGGGGCGATCATCCTGTGGCGCAGCGCCGCCGGCGGGGCGGAGGACGGCGGCGAGGCCGCCGACACCCGCGAGCAGACCTCGTTCCTGCGCGCCGCCGCCATCTCCTTCGGCGTGCTCTTCGCCGCCGAGTGGGGCGACCTCTCCCAGCTGGCGACGGCCGGGCTCGCGGCCCGCTACGACGCCCCGATCTCGGTGTTCGTCGGGTCGTGGGCGGCGCTGCTCGTCGTCTCCGGCCTGGCCGTCTTCCTCGGCAAGAAGCTCGCCGACCGGCTGCCGGTCGCGCTGATCCGGCGGGTCGCCGCCGGCCTGTTCCTGGTCTTCGCCGTCGTCGCCGTCGTGGAGACGATCCGCGCGCTCGGCTGACCCGGGAGCTCAGCCCAGCGTCGGGATCCAGTCGGCCACCGCGCGGCCGATCCCGTGCGGCGAGTCCTCCGGCACGAAGTGGCTGCCCGCGACGGTGACCTCGGTGAGCGCGGGCCAGCCGCGCACCAGCTCGCGCTGGCGGCCGATCAGGATCGAGCCGGGGTCGGCGTCGATGAACAGCTTCGGGACGTCGCTGCCCGCCAGCCAGGCCCCGTACCGCTCCACCCGCTGCACGACGGCCGCGGGCTCTCCCTCGATCGGGAGCTGGCGCGGCCACTCGAGGGTCGGCCAGCGGTCCTCGCGCCGGGCGAAGGGCGCGCGGTAGCGGTCGTGCGCCTCCGGGGTGAGACCGCGGGCCACGGACGCCGGCAGAATCTTCTCGACGAAGACGTTCTTGTCCAGCACCGCGGCCTCGCCGTCGGGCCCGCGCATGAGCTGGAAGATGTTGCGGGCGCCGGCGGGCCAGTCGTCCCAGGTCACCGGCGCCACGATCGCCTCGGTGAACGCGATGCCCCGGATCCGGTCCTGGTGGCGTGCGGCCCAGTCGAAGCCGAGCCCGGAGCCCCAGTCGTGCAGGACCAGGGTGACCCGGTCGCCGACGAAGACGCTGTCGAGGAACTCCTCCAGGTAGGCGGCGTGCGTCTCGAACGAGTAGGTGCCCGGGCCCGGGTCGGGCAGCTTGTCCGACTCGCCCATCCCGATGAGATCGGGGGCGATGCAGCGGCCGAGGTGCTGCACGTGCGGGATGACGTTGCGCCACAGGTAGGACGACGTGGGATTGCCGTGCAGGAAGACGATCGACTCCCCGGTGCCGACGTCCACGTAGGCCATCTCGGCCCCCTGCACCTGCACGCGCCGGCGGGGGAACGGGTCCTCGGGGGAGATCTCGTCGGCCATGCCCCGATCCTCACACGCACCTGGGCGAGGCCGCCGTTCCGGGAGCCGGCGCACCCGAGGCCCGGACGAGTGCCGGGGGCAGGCGTACCGGCCGGGCGGTTCTCGTCAGCGCGGCCGTGCGACCAGGAGCCGGAACAGGTTCTGCAGCCGATAGCCGCCGTCCTCGGTGCGGAAGGGCTCCAGCCGGTCGAGCACCGCCGAGCGCAGGGTGCCCGGGTCCACCCGGCGTGCGACCGTCCTGGCCAGCGGAGTGGCCAGCGCAGGGCGGAGGACCTCGTCCGCGCCGGCGTAGTGGAACGGGACGACCACCTCGTCGAGCCGCTCGACCACCAGGCCCGCCCGCGCGGCCATGGCCCGGAACCGGGCCGGCTCGCTCGTCGTGGACCCACGCGCCGCCCGGCGGGGGCCCAGCCAGGGGGCGAACGCTTCGTCGAACGCCCGCAGGTCGCACTCGCGCGGCCGCCCCCACGCCGTCGCGGCCACCACCCCGCCCACGCGCCCCGCCCTGCGGAGCACCGCGACCGGATCGGCGACGTGCATCAGCAACTGGACAGCCACCACCACGTCGAAGGGGCCAGGCGGTGGGTCCTGCGCGTTCCGGACGGCGAACGTCCCCTCGGGCACCCGGGCGGCAGCCCGCGTCACGGCCTCCCGGTCGGTGTCGACGCCGGTCACCCGGGCACCGCGGTCGCTCGCCAGCCGGGCGAGCGCCCCCGCGCCGCACCCGAGGTCCAGCACGCTGGTACCCGGCCGCACGCCGGTCGCGTCGAGCACGGCCGCGTACAGCGGCCGGGTCGAGCCGAGTGGTTCCTCCTGGGTCACCCGTCGGACCCTAGACACGCCGCCGACCGTGGACCGGGCCCGCCCGACCGCCTACGTTCCGCGCATGGAGTTCCGGACGGCGGTCACGCTCGGCGGTAAGACGGCGACCGGCCTGCAGGTGCCCGACGACGTCGTGGCGGCCCTCGGCGCGGGCCGCCGCCCGCCCGTGGTGGTGACGGTCGGCGGGCACACGTACCGCACGACGGTGGCGCCGATGGGCGGGGCGTCCTGGATCCCGCTGTCCGCCGAGCACCGGACGGCCGCCGGCGTCGCCGCCGGGGACGAGGTGACCGTCGTCGTCGAGCCGGACACCGCCCCGCGCGAGGTCGCGCTGCCCGACGACCTCTCCGCCGCGATGGACGACGCCGCCCGGGCGTTCTTCGCCGGCCTCGCGCCCAGCCACCGGAAGGAGTGGGTGCGCTGGGTGGAGGAGGCGAAGAAGCCGGAGACCCGGACCGCACGGATCGAGAGGACCGTCGAGTCGCTGCGGGCGGGGAAGAAGACCCGGTAGGACGCTTGACCCTGACGCGACGTCAGGCTGTTGCCTTCTCCCTGTCAGAGGAAGGGAGGACCCGATGAACGGTGGGATGAGCGTCGGCGACACCGCCGCGCTGGCCGGCGTCACGGTGCGCACGCTGCACCACTACGACCGGATCGGCCTGCTGTCGCCGTCCGGGCGCACGTCGGCCGGCTACCGGCAGTACGCGCCGGCCGACCTGGAGCGGCTGCACCAGGTGCTGCTCTACCGCGAGCTCGGGTTCCCCCTCGAGGAGGTCGCGACCCTGCTGGACGACGCGTCCGCCGACCCGGCCGAGCACCTGCGCCGGCAGCACCGGCTGCTGCAGGACCGGCTGGAGCGGACGCAGGCGATGGTTGCGGCCGTCGAGAAGGAGATGGAGGCACGAGCCATGGGGATCTCGCTGACCCCGGAGGAGCGGTTCGAGGTGTTCGGCGACTGGCTGCCCGAGGAGTACGCGGCCGAGGCCGAGGAGAAGTGGGGCGACACCGACGCCTGGGCGCAGTCCCAGCAGCGGACCCGCGCCATGACGAAGGACGACTGGCTGCGCGTCAAGGCCGAGAGCGACGACGTCGAGCGCCGGTTCGCCGAGGCGCTGGCGGCGGGCGTCGACCCCTCGTCGGCACAGGCGATGGACCTCGCCGAGGAGCACCGGCAGCAGATCAGCCGGAACTTCTACGACTGCTCGCCGGAGATGCACGCCGGGCTGGGGCGGATGTACGTCGAGGACGAGCGCTTCACCGGGTACTACGAGCGGATCGCGCCCGGGCTGGCGCAGTACGTGAGCGCCGCCGTCCAGGCCAACGCCGCCCGCCAGGGCTGACCCGCCCGGCGGCACTGTGCGCTGATGGCGGGTCTCCGGCCTGGGAACCCGCCATCAGCGCACACCGCTCACCGCACGCGGACGAGCAGCTCGCCGTGCAGCATGCCCAGCCAGCCGTCGTCGGCGTCCGCCCAGCGCAACCAGGCGGCGGCGATGCCCTCGAGCTCCTCGGGCGTGGCCAGCCCGTAGCCGACCGCCTGCTCGGCGAAGGCCGACGCCGTCGCCCGGCCGGCCCACGACCGGCCCCACCACTGCCGCTCCTCGGCCGAGGCGTAGCAGTAGGTGCCGGCGGACGCCGTCGTGTCCCGGAGCCCGGCCGCGTGCGCCCAGGCGAGCAGCCGGCGTCCGGCGTCCGGCGTCCGGCTCGGCGTCGTTGCGGCGGGCCACTTGCCGGTACAGCGCCAGCCAGCGCTCCAGCCCGTCGTCGGCGGGGAACCACGTGGTCGCCGCGTAGTCGACGTCGCGCACCGCGATCACCCCGCCCGGCCGGCAGACCCGCGCCATCTCCCGCAGCGCGGCCACCGGATCGGTCAGGTGCTGCAGCACCTGGTGGGCGTGCACGACGTCGAAGGAGTCGTCCGGCAGGTCGAGGGCGTAGACGTCGCCGACGGCGAAGGTCGCCGCGACGCCGGTGCGCTCGGCGTTCGCGCGGGCCTCGTCGAGCGGGTCCGGGGAGAGGTCCAGGCCGAGCACCCGGCCGGGCGCCACCCGTGCGGCGAGGTCGACGGTGATCGTGCCGGGCCCGCAGCCGACATCGAGCAGGTCGAGCCCCGGGCGCAGCGAGGGCAGCAGGTAGGCCGCGGAGTTCTCCGCGGTGCGCCAGCGGTGCGACTGCAGCACCGGCTCGGCGTGACCGTGCGTGTAGGTGTCCACGGGGACAGTCCTACTCTGTCGTCCCACTGTTCGGAACGACGTTCCCAGATGCTGGGATAGGCCACCGCTCCGGGGGTGCTGCTCGCGCTCCCCCGGTCCTGCAGGACCCGCAGCGCACGAGCAACGCTCCCAGAGCGCGGCGGGCCGGGTCAGCTCTCCTCGGCCAGGACCTCCTCGGCCACTGGGACCGCGCGCTCGCGGTCCGCGGCCACCAGGCCGATGCGGGTCCGCCGGTCCAGCAGGTCGGCCACCGTCCGCGCGCCCTCGTGCCGGACGGCGAAGCGCAGCTCCCCCACCGTCTCGGGGCGGCCGGCCACCACCGCTGCCGGGCCCAGCGCCTCGACCAGCGGCGCCTCGGTGCCGTACCGGGCGACCAGCCGCTCCGGCGCCGGCACCCGGTCCAACGCCACCCGGGGCGCGGCACCGACCAGCGGCAGCCGGGTGGTCGGCGATCGCACCGCGCCCCGCCCGAGCCGGGCCACCACCGCGTCCCCGGCCTCCTCGGCCATCGCGCGGTAGGTGGTCAGCTTGCCGCCCACCACGGAGAGGACCGGTCCGTCCCACGTCAGCAAGTGCTTCCGGGAGAGGTCGGCCGTCGCGTCCCCCGGGCCCGTCCCCGCGGACTCCGGCAGCACCAGCGGCCGGTAGCCGGCGTAGGCGCCGACCAGGTCCGCGCTGGTCAGCGGCTCGGCCAGCACCTGGTTCACCGTGTCGAGCAGCTGCCGCACCTCGGCGTCGGACGGCGTCGCGTCGTCGTCGGGCACCGGGCCCTCCACCGGCTCGTCGGTGAGCCCGAGGTAGACCAGCCCGTCGGGCTGCGGCAGCGCGAACACGTACCGCGAGCGCGATCCGGGCAGCGGCACGGTGAGCGCCGCCGACGGCGACCCCAGCCGCACGCCGGGCACCACCAGGTGCGAGCCGCGCGAGGGCACCAGCCGGATCCGCGGCGCCAGCCGCTGCGCCCACACCCCGGTCGCGTTCACCACCGCGCCGGTCCGCACGGTCAGCGACCCCTCGCCGGTGGTCACGTGCACGTCGGCGCCGTCGACGCCGGTCACCGTCGCACCGGTGAGCACCCGGGCCCCGTGCGCGGCCGCGGTCCGGGCCAGGGCGACGACGAGCCGCGCGTCGTCGGTCAGCTGCCCGTCCCAGAAGACGACGCCGCCGCGGCCGGACCGCACCCCCGGGGCCAGCCGCCCGACGTCGGACGCGGTCACCCGCCGGGTCGAAGGCAGCGTCCGGCGCCCGCCGGGCACCGAGGCGCGCACCGCGTCGCCGAGCCGGCCGCCGAGCCCGGCCAGCGCGGTGACGTCGCGGCCGGCCGCGTCGGGCACCAGGAACGGCAGCGGGCGCACCAGGTGCGGTGCCGTCGCGCCCATGAGGACGGCGCGCTCGCGGGCGCTCTCCCGGGCCAGCCCGATCTCCCCGTGCGCCAGGTAGCGCAGCCCGCCGTGCACGAGCTTCGAGGACCACCGGCTGGTGCCGGCCGCGAGGTCGGTGCGCTCGCAGAGCAGCACCGAGAGCCCGCGCGACGCGGCGTCCAGGGCGACCCCGGCGCCGGTGACGCCGCCGCCCACCACCACGACGTCGACGGCCGAGCCGGCGGCCTCCGCCAGGTCACGGGCGCGGCGCGCGGGCGAGAGCGAACCGATCACGTCGTCCCCCGGCGCTGCGGCACCGGCAGACTGTAGCCGTGCCCGAGCAGCCGGAACTGACGATCCAGGGCTGGGGCCCGCGCCCCGCCTCCCCGGGGGACGAGGGCCTCGACGGCGCCCTGCCCAAGGCCGCCCGCCGGTACCTCGGCCGGGAGCTGGGCTGGGAACCGCGGGCCACGCCGCCCGCACCGGTGGACGGGATCCGGCTGGCGCCGTGCCGGCTGCCCGAGGAGTCCCGCGCCGCGCTGGCCGACCTGCTCGGCGAGGACCACGTGCGCACCGACCGGGAGTCGCGGCTGCGGCACGCGGGCGGCAAGAGCTACCTCGACCTGCTCCGCCGCCGCGAGGGCGACGCCTCCGACGCCCCCGACGCCGTGGTGCTGCCGGGCACGACCGAGGAGACCGCCGCGCTGCTCGCCCTGTGCGGGGAGCGCGGCATCGCCGTCGTGCCCTTCGGCGGTGGGACGAGCGTCGTCGGCGGGCTGGCCGGGGTCGACCCCGACGACCGGCCGACGATCGCCGTCGACCTGGGCCGCATGGCGTCGGTGCAGGCCCTCGACGTGCCGTCGTCGCTGGTCACCGTCGGGCCCGGGATGCGCGGCCCGGCGCTGGAGCAGGCGCTCGGCCGGGAGGGGCTGACCTTCGGCCACCTGCCGCAGAGCTGGGAGTTCGCCACCCTCGGCGGCTACGCGGCGACCCGCTCGGCCGGGCAGTCCTCCACCGGGGTGGGCCGGTTCGACGACCTGGTCGCCGGCCTCACGCTGGCCACGCCGGCCGGGGTGCTGGAGCTCGGGCACCCGCCCGCCTCGGCCGCGGGCCCCGACCTGCTCGGCCTCGCGCTGGGCTCCGAGGGCACGCTCGGCGTCATCACCGAGCTGACGCTGCGCGTCCGGCCGAAGCCCGCGGCCAGCTCCTACGAGGGCTGGTCCTTCCGCACCTGGCCGGCCGGCCTGGCCGCGCTGCAGCTGCTGGCCCGGCACGACCTGCTGCCCGACGTCGTCCGGCTCTCCGACGCCGACGAGACCCGCGCCAACCTGCTCATGGCCTCCGGGCCCGGGGCGAAGGCGCTGCGCGGCAGCCTGCGCGCCCGCCGGCACGGCGACGGCTGCATGCTCGTGGTCGGCTGGGAGGGCGTGCCCGACCTGGTGCGGGCCCGGATGCGGGCGGCGGCGTCGCTGCTGCGCGACGGCGGCGCGATCCGGCTGGGCCGCCGGGTCGGTCAGTCCTGGCGTGCGCACCGGTTCGAGGCGCCGTACCTGCGCGACCGTCTTCTGGACCACGGCCTGCTCGTCGAGACGCTGGAGACGGCGGCCACCTGGACCGCGCTGCCGACCGTCTACGACGCCACCCGCCGGGCGCTGCAGGAGGCGCTCACCCGCGGCGGGCGCCGGCCGCTGGTGCTCAGCCACCTGTCGCACGGCTACCCGACCGGCGCCTCGCTGTACCTGACCGTGATCGCCGACCGGGACGACGCGCTGCCGATCCAGCAGTGGCTCGCCGCCAAGCGCGCCGCGACCGACGCGCTGCTGGCCGCCGGCGGCACGCTCACCCACCACCATGCCGTCGGCGCCGACCACCGCCCCTGGCTGGAGCGCGAGGTGGGCCCGCTCGGCGTCGAGGTGCTGCGCGCGGTCAAGCAGCAGCTGGACCCGCAGGGCATCTGCAACCCCGGCGTCCTGCTCCCCGACTGACCCGCGCCCCCATGGTGATCAGGTGACCTGATCGTTCCGGGTCCTGGCTCACGGTGGATGGTGAGCCAGGACCCCGAGTGGTGAGCCAGGACCACCGACGGTGAGCCAGGACCGCGCGGTGCGCCGGGCGCGGTCAGGAGGTGGTGGCAATACCGCCGTCGACGGGGATGACGGCGCCGGTCACGTAGGCGCCGGCCCGCGAGGACAGGTAGACGACGACGCCGGCCATGTCGTCCGGGCGGCCGATGCGGCCCAGCGGCGACTTCGCCGCGATCTCGGACCCGAAGGCGTCGAGCGTGGCGGCCATCATCTTCGACTCGAACGGCCCGGGGGCGACGGCGTTGACGGTGATGCCCCGGGGACCGAGCTCCTTGGCGAGCACGCGGGTGAGCTGGTGCAGCCCGGCCTTGCTCGCCGCGTAGGAGTAGGTCGGCATCGGGTTGACGTGCAGGCCGTCGATGCTGCCGACGTTGACGATGCGCGCCGGGTCGCCGTCGGCCGCCGCGGCCTCGAGCTTCGGCAGGAACGCGCGGGTGAGGAAGAACGGCGACTTCAGGTTCAGGTCGAGCAGCTTGTCCCAGGCCGACTCGGGGAAGGTCTCCAGCGGCTCGCCCCAGGTGGCGCCGGCGTTGTTGACGAGGATGTGCACGCGCTCCTCGGACCGGCCCACCTCCTCGGCGAGCCGGACGCACTCGGCCTCGGTGGAGAGGTCGGCCGGGATCGAGATGGCGGCGCCGAACTCGGCCAGCTCCGCGACGGCGGCGTCGCCGGCCTCGGCCTTGCGGGAGCTGATGTAGACCTTCGCCCCCGCCTGCAGCAGGCCCCGGGCCATCATCAGGCCGATGCCGCGGGTGCCACCGGTGACCACGGCCACCTTGCCGGTCAGGTCGAACAGGTCCACGGGTACCTCCGGGTCGGCGTCGCGGGGCCGTCGTCGGCACCACCCCAGGCACCCTAACGAGGGCCACGGCGGGCGGCGCCGCGGCCGGGTGTGCCAGCCTGGCGTCCATGATCGAGTCAGCCGCGACGTCGGGTGCCACGAGCGAGGTCGGCCGACTGCGCACCGTGCTGCTGCACCGCCCGGGCCCGGAGCTGCGCCGGCTCACGCCACGCAACAACGACCAGCTGCTCTTCGACGGCGTGCCCTGGGTGGCCCGCGCGCAGGAGGAGCACGACGCGTTCGCGCAGGCGCTCACCGACCGCGGCGTCGAGGTGCTGCACCTGGCCACGCTGCTGGCCGAGATCCTCTCCTCCCCGGCCGCGCGGACAGAGCTGATCGACGCCGCCGTCGACGACCCCCGCCTGGGCGCGACGCTGCAGCGGGACACCACCCGGCACCTGGCCGCGCTGTCGCCGGAGGACCTCGCCTCCGCGCTGATCGCCGGCGTCGCCCACGACGAGCTGCGCGGGCACGGGCTGGCCTACCAGCTCATGGACCGCTCGGACTTCGTCGTCCCGCCGCTGCCGAACCTGCTGTTCACCCGCGACTCGTCGGTGTGGATCGGCGACGAGGTGGCGGTGACGTCGCTGGCGATGCCCGCCCGGCACCGGGAGAGCACCATCACCGCCGCGATCTACACCCACCACCCGCGCTTCGCCGGCGCCGAGCAGCTGTACGGCTCGGACCTGGAGCACCTGGAGGGCGGCGACGTCCTGCTGCTGGCCGAGGGCGTGGTGGCCGTCGGCGTCGGCGAGCGGACGACGCCCGGCGGGGCCGAGCGGCTGGCCCGGCGGCTGTTCACCCGCGGGCTGGCGCACACCGCGCTGGTGGTCCCGATCGCCCAGGAGCGGGCGACCATGCACCTGGACACGATCGCCACGATGGTCGACGTCGACGCGATGGTCATGTACCCCGCGGTGGCCGACTCGCTGGTCGCCTGGACCGTCCGCGCGCGCCCCGGGTCCCCGGCCGACGACGCCGACAGCAGCGACCTCGCCGTCACCGGCCCGCAGCCGTTCGTGGTCGCCGCCGCGGCCGCGATGGGCATCGACAAGCTGCGCGTCATCGACACCGGCCTGGACCCGGTCACCGCCGAGCGCGAGCAGTGGGACGACGGCAACAACACCCTCGCGCTGGCGCCGCGGCTGACGGTGGCCTACGAGCGGAACACCGTCACCAACGCGGCGCTGGAGGCGGCCGGCATCGAGGTCGTGCGGATCGCCGGCTCGGAGCTCGGCAGCGGCCGCGGCGGCCCGCGCTGCATGTCCTGCCCCATCTCCCGCGCCCCCCTCTGAGCCCTTCCGCCGACGAGCGCACGAGGGTTTCCGCGGGGAAGCGCGGGGGGACGGCGGGGCCGCGTTACGGATGGGGGAACTTCCGCACCGGAGGCCCGCCGGCGTGATCACGGCCACTACGCTGCCAACTTCCCGCGCCGGGCCCGGCGCCTCGGCGAAGGGACCCCTGCGGTGGCACGCACGGAGACGGCACGGCGGACCGGGCGGATAGCGGGGATCGGCGGCGGGCTCGTCGGCTACCTGATCTTCGTCGAGTTCACCAGCGGCGTGCTGCAGGGCTACTACGTCCCGCTGCTCACCGACATCGCCCGCTACCTGGGCGTCAACGACGCCGACGTCAACTGGCTCGAGGCCGCGCAGCTGGTGCTCTCGGCCATCGCGGTGCCGGTGCTGGCCAAGCTCGGCGACCTCTACGGCCACCGCCGGGTGCTGCTCTGGTCCGCCGTCGTCGTCGCGCTGTCCACGGTCGTGCTCGCCTTCGCGCAGAGCTTCCCGCTGTTCCTGGCCGCCTGGGCGCTGCAGGGCATGTACGTGGTCTGGCTGCCGCTGCAGGTGGCGCTGATCTGGGACCGGTCCCGCCGGACGCCGGGAGCCGCGAGCCAGACCCGGCGGGCGACCGGGCTGATCGTCGCCGCGCTGCAGGCCGGCGCGATCGTGGGCGCGCTGAGCGGCGGGCAGATCGGGCAGAGCCTCGCCGACTCGTTCTGGCTCGTGCTGATGGCGCCGCTGGTCCTGGTCGTCGGCGTCTGCGTCGTCGTCGCGCTCCGGGTGCCGGAGAGCGAGGACCGCACCGGCGGCAGCATCGACGCGACCGGCGCCGCCCTGCTGAGCCTGGTGCTGCTGGTCATCACCGGCGGGCTGAGCTTCGTCCGGCTCAACGAGGACGCGCTCTGGCCGTGGGCGGTCACCGCGCTCGGGCTCCTGCTGCTCGTGCCGTTCGTGCTCTACGAGCTGCGCCAGGACGACCCGCTGGTCGACTTCCGGGTGCTGCGCAGCGCCTCCATGTGGCCGGTCCAGCTGACCGCCGGCCTCTTCGGCATCAGCGTGCTCGGCGCCCAGGGGCCGCTGTCGACCTTCGCGCGCACCGATCCGGAGGTCTACGGCTACGGGCTGGGGCTCTCCACCAGCGAGGTGTCCATCGTCATCGGCGCCTACGTGATCTCCATGCTGGTCGGCGCGAGCCAGTTCTCCCGGGTCAGCCGGCTGACCACCCCGCGGCGCACGCTGATCGGCGCCGCCACGCTCACCGGCATCGGTTACCTGCTGCTCGTTCCCTTCCACGACACGCTCGCCCAGATGCTGGCCTGCATCGCGATCGCCGGCCTCGGGTCCGGCGCGCTCGTCGCCGCGCTCCCGGCGGCGGCCGCCGCGGCGGCCCCGGTGGGACGGACGGCGGTGGCCACCGGCCTGACCAACACCACCAAGGTGCTCGGCGGGTCGTTCGCCTCCGCCGCCTTCGCCATCGCCCTGGCTTCCAACGTCCCGCTGCTGCCCGACGGGTCGGCGGGCACCGCCGGCTCGCTGTCGGGTTACATCACGGTGTGGGTGGTCTGCGGCACGGCCGCGCTGCTCGCGGCGCTGGCGCTGCTCGTCGTCCCGAAGCTCGCCTTCGCCGACCCGTCGGCCACCGCACCCGCTGAGGAGTCCCGAGCATGAAGCGCACCCTCGCGCTGGCCGCCGCCGCGGCGGCCGCCACCACGACGGCCCGGCGGGTGGCCCGGTTCCGGCCGGACGACCGTCCGGTCGAGCCCGTGGACCTGAACGGCCTGGACGCCGACGCCGCGGCCGGGCGCCTCGCCGAGCTGATCCGCATCCCGACGGTCTCCTCGCGGGACCCCGCCGAGGTGGACCGGTCCGTCTTCGCGGCCTACCGCGCCCGGCTGGCCGAGCTCTACCCGCGCACGCACGAGGCGCTGGAGCGGGAGGAGCTGGGCGACGGCGCCCTGCTCTACCGCTGGCGGGGGACCACCGGCGAGCCGCCGCTGGTGCTGATGGCGCACTACGACGTCGTCCCGGTGGACGGGCAGGAGTGGAGCCGCGACCCGTTCTCCGGCTCGATCGAGGACGGCTGCGTGCACGGCCGCGGCGCGATCGACGACAAGGGCACGATGGTCGCGATCCTGGAGGCCGTCGAGGCGCTGGTCGCCGACGGGTTCACCCCGCGCCGCGACGTCTACCTCTCGTTCGGGAACGACGAGGAGGTGGCCGGCGTCGGGGCGGAGCTGGCGGTCGGGGCGTTCACCTCCCGCGGCATCCGGCCCTGGGCGGTCGTCGACGAGGGCGGCGCCGTGGTGAGCGGGATGTTCCCCGGCGTCCCGGGGCAGGTCGCCGTCGTCGGGCTGGCCGAGAAGGGGCTGCTCGACGTCGAGCTGGTCACCACCGACGCCGGCGGGCACGCGTCCTCCCCCGTCCGCGGCGGCGCTCCCGCGCGGCTGGCGAAGGCGATCCTGGCGATCGAGGACGACCCGTTCCCCGCCCGGCTGCACGACGTCGTCCTCGGCATGATCGACGCCGTCGGCCGGCGGGCGCCGCTGGGTTACCGCGCGCTGTTCGCGCACGCCGACCGGCTGCGGCCGGTGCTGGCCGAGGTCCTGGCGCGGGCCGGCCGGGAGGCCGGCGCCATGGTGCGGACGACGGTCGCCGTCACCCGCCTGGAGGGCAGCCGGGCGGCGAACGTGCTGGCCACCCGGGCGCTGGCGCACCTGAACATCCGGATCGCGCTGGGCGAGACCGTGCAGTCGACCGTGGACCGGCTGCACGCGGTGATCGACGACCCGTCGGTGGAGCTGCGCGTGGTCTCGGGCAACGACCCGTCACCGGTCTCCCGGACCGACAACGAGGCGTTCGCGCTGATCGGCGCCGCGGCGCGGGCCACCTACCCGGACGCCGTGGTCGCGCCGTACGTGATGGTGCAGGCCAGCGACGCCCGGCACTTCAGCCGGATCTGCGACAGCGTCTACCGGTTCATGCCCTTCGACCTGAGCCGGGAGGAGCTGTCGGCGCTGCACGCGGCCGACGAGCGGATCTCGGTGGCCGCCCTGCACCGGGGCGCGGGCTTCTTCCGCCACCTGATCCGCAGCGTCTGACCGGTCAGCGGGCGCGGCGGAGGTTGACCACCAGGCCGACGGCGGCGAGCGCGGCGACCGCCAGCAGGAGCACCCGGTAGCCCCACGCCAGCTCGGTGGCGAACGACAGCACCCCGGTGACGCCGCAGGTGAGCAGCACCGTCGCGGCGAGGAAGGTCAGCACGCTGCGGCCTCCGCCGGGCGGTGGTGCGAACGCGCCGGCCACCGTGGCGTCGGCCGGGGGACGCACCTGCTCGTCCCGCCCGTCGGGTCCCTCGGCCATGCCGGTCCGCGTACCCGCGCCGGCACGCGGCATGCGCCGTCCCCGCGCCCCGGAGGACGCGGGGACGGCGCAGCTCAGCGCAGGGTGATCTGGCGGGACAGCAGGCCGGCCCGCGCGCGACGCTCGTCGGCGTTGAGCGGAGCGGTCTCGGCCAGGGCCTTCTCCAGCCGCGCCTGGAACTCCGTGGCCGGGGCGATCCAGTCGGCGGCCGGGGTGTCGGCGGGCAGGTCCCACACCGGGACGACGAGCCCGTGGGCGCGGAAGGCGCCGGCGTACCGGGTGCCCTCGCCCAGCAGGATCTGCTCGGCCGCGGACAGGCGGGCCAGCGCGTCGAGCAGCTGCTCCTCCTTCTCCGGGCGCACCCAGCGCAGGTGGGCGCGCTCGTTGCCCGGGCGCACCCAGTAGGCCGCCTCCAGCCCCTCGAGCCGGACGGTCGGCAGGATCGCCTCGTTGGCCTGCTGCAGCCCGGCCCGGGCGGCGGCGCCGGGCTCGGTGCCCTCCAGCCAGAACCCGAAGTCGTCGTGGACGGTGACCTCCATCGGCGCGGTCAGGTCCAGGACCTCCTGCAGCCGGGGCCCGGCCGAGCCGGCGCCGCCGATCGGGCCCGGGTCCACCGGTGCGCCGGCGGGGGCCTCCAGGGCGGCCGCGACGGCGGTGCCGAGGTCGCGGCTGACGTCGTCGGACGACGTCTGCAGCTGGGCGCCGACGAGGATCTCGCCGCTGGCGCGGACCAGCGCGGGCGCGCCGCCGGGCAGCACGCTGGCCAGCGTGATGTCGCGGCCGTCGGCCGCCTTCAGCTTCGCCGTCGCCGCGGGGACGAGCTCGCGCAGCGCCACCCAGTCCGCCTCGCCGGGCAGGCCCTCGAACGGGCGGGTGACGACGGGCGCGTAGCCGGAGCCGTGGCAGTGCTTGTAGCGGCGGCCGGAGCCGCAGGGGCACGGGGCCTTGGGGTTGACGCCGCCCTCGGCGACGGCAGTGCTGGAGGAGCGCTTGCGGGAAGCCATGCGAGCAGCGTAGGTGGACCGGTCCGTGGGCCGGAGCACACGCCTAGGCTGCGGCACGTGATCTCGGCCGTGGACCCCCTCGACCTCACCGCCCCGTCCTTCGTCGCCGACCCGTACCCGGCGTTCGCGCGGGCGCGGGCACAGGCGCCGGTGCAGTGGCACGAGGGGCTGGGCCTGTGGCTGGCGTTCACCCACGCCGAGGCCAACGCCGTGCTGCGCGACCGCCGGCTGGGCCGCATCTGGGCCGACAAGGAGCCCGGCGACCGGTTCGAGAGCTTCAACCTGATCCACCGGAACGCCATCCTGGAGATGGAGCCGCCGAACCACACCCGGTTGCGGCGGCTGATCACCAGCGCCTTCGCCCGCGGGCACGTGGAGCGGCTGCGGCCCTGGGTGGAGGAGCTGGCCGGGCGGCTGGCCGGCGAGCTGGTCGAGCGCTCGGGTGGCTCCGAGCCGGTCGACCTGCTCACCGGGATGGCCGAGCAGCTGCCGGTCGCCGTCATCGCCGAGCTGCTGGGTGTGCCGGAGGCCGACCGCCCGCTGCTGCGGCCGTGGTCGAACGCGATCGTGAAGATGTACGAGTACGACCGCACCCGGCAGCGGGAGGACGACGCCGAGCGGGCCGCCGACGAGTTCGTCGCCTACCTGCGGGAGCTGGCCGCCGACCGCCGTCAGCACCCCGGCGAGGACCTGGTCAGCCACCTGGTGAGCGTCCGCGACGCCGACGGCGACACGCTCACCGAGGACGAGCTGGTCACCACCTGCATCCTGCTGCTCAACGCCGGCCACGAGGCGACGGTGAACGTGACCGGGAACGGCATGCTCGCGCTGCTGCGGCACCCCGAGCAGCTGGCCCGGCTGCGCGCGGACCGCGCGCTGCTGCCGGCCGCGCTCGAGGAGCTGATGCGCTTCGACCCGCCGCTGCAGCTGTTCGAGCGCACCGCCACCGCCGACGTCGAGATCGGCGGCGTCACCGTGGCGGAGGGGCAGAAGATCGCCGCGCTGCTGGGCGCGGCCAACCACGACCCCGCCGTCTTCGCCGAGCCGGAGACCCTCGACCTCACCCGCACCGACAACCCGCACATCTCCTTCGGCGCCGGCATCCACTTCTGCATCGGCGCCCCGCTGGCCCGGGTCGAGCTGCAGGCCACGTTCGGTGCGCTGCTGGACCGGGCGTCGGTGCTGGAGCTGGGCGGGGAGCCGGTGCGCCGCCCCGAGTTCGTCATCCGCGGGCTGGACACCCTCCCCGTCGTCCTCACCCCCTGATCGCCGTTACCGAACCGTGACCTGACGGGCTGGGGCCCGGGCCGGCCGCCGATGTGTCTTCCGGGTGGAGACATCGGCGGAGGGTGGGCGCGTGGCACGACCGACGGACGACGGGTTCACGGACTTCGTCCGCGACCACGGGCCGGGGCTGCTGCGCACCGCCTGCCTGCTGACCGGTGACCGCGCCCGGGGCGAGGACCTCGCGCAGACGGCGCTGGCCCGGGCCTTCGCCCACTGGCCGAAGGTGCAGCGGGCCGACAGCCCGCTGGCCTACGTCCGCCGGATGCTGGTCAACAGCCACCTGAGCTGGCTGCGGCTGCTGCCCAACACCGAGCAGGTCATCGCCGCCGTGCCGGACCGCGGGGACGGCACCGACCTGCAGGCCGTGCACGCCCAGGCCGACGAACTCCGGACGGCGCTGCTCCGGCTCTCGCCGCGGGTGCGCACCGCCGTCGTCCTCCGGTACTTCGACGACCTCAGCGAGGCCGAGACCGCCCGGCTGATGCGGTGCTCCACCAGCACGGTCAACAACCACGTCAGCCGCGGGCTGGCCACCCTGCGCACCCTGCTGAACGGCCGGGGCGCCCACGAAGAGCTGTCGAGGAGGTCCTCGTGAACGAGGTCGAGCACTCCCTGCCGGCGCGGCTGACCGCGCTCGCCGACGACCTCGCGGCCGACGGCCACGTGTCGGCCGATGACGTCCTCGCCCGGCACCGGCAGCGGCGCCGCACCCGGGCCGGCGTGCTGGCGACGGCGGCCGCGGTGGTGACGATCGCGGTCGGCGTCCCGGCCACCGCCGGCTCGCTCTCGTCGGCGCCCGCCGGCCCAGCCGCGCCGGCTCCCGTCACGGTGCCGGCCGACGCGGCACGCGAGGCCGAGGCCGCACGCGACGCCGAGGCCGCGCGTGCGGCCGCCGAGGAGGCCCAGCGGGCCGCGGACGTGGCCGCACGTGAGGCCGCCGAGGCGGCAGCCGCCGCGGCCGCCGCGGCCGGGCCCGAGCTGGACGCCGCGCTCGCCGCCCTCGGCGGGCCGGTCGAGCTCAGCTCGCCGCCCGCCTGGGACCAGTGGTTCCCCGAGGGGAAGCCCTATCCGGGCGCGTTCACCGAGGAGGAGATGGCCACCTGCCCGCGGCTGGCCGCCGGGCTGGGCGCGGAGTTCGGGATGGAGTTCAGCTACTGGACCGGCACCCTGCCGGCCGGTCCGGTCGGCTGCACCTGGGTCCCCGTGCCGCTGTCCTACGACGGGCCCTACGACTACGCCTACCACGTGAGCGTCGGCTTCCTGGGGGACGGGACGACGGTGGAGCAGCTGCGGAACACCTTCGTCATGGGCGGCGGCCAGACGCAGTACCCGGGTGCGACGCCCTGCCCCTCGGCCGACGTCCCCGGCGGCGCCGCGCTGATCCGGTGCGCGGGGACGGACGAGCGCTACGACGCCCAGTGGACGCTGGCGGTGCCGGACGCCCGGGGAGCCGGCGTGTGGGTGCTCTCGGCGACGGCGCAGAGCTCGACCGGCCGCTCATCGGCCGAGGTGCTGACCGTGCTGACCGACCTGGTGGGGGAGAACTACGGCTGACCGCACCTCTGGATCGCCCGCGCGGTCACGGGCAGGATCGGGGCGTGCGCGGCGCCGGGACCCCGTCCGTCGACGAGGTGCTGGCCCGGCTGCGCGCGCTCGCCGACCCGGCGCGGCTGCCGGGCATGGCCCGGTACGGCATCGCCACCGAACACGCCTACGGCGTGACGGTCGGCGAGCTGCGCGCGGTGGCGAAGGAGATCGGCCGGGACCGTGACCTGGCGGCGCAGCTGTGGGACAGCGGCGGGCACGAGGCGCGCATCCTCGCCTCCCTGCTGGACGACCCGGCGCGCGTCGACGACGCGCAGTTCGAGCGCTGGGCCGCCGGCTTCGACTCCTGGGACCTCTGCGACCAGGTGTGCCAGAACCTCCTCCGGTACGCGGCGCCGGCCTGGACCAAGGCCGTCGAGTGGACGACGCGACCCGAGCCGCTGGTGAAGCGGGCCGGGTTCACGCTGATGGCGGGCCTGGCGGTCGCGGAGAAGCGGACCGACGACGAGCGGTTCGCCGCGCTGCTCGCACCGCTGGCCGCCGGCGCGGACGACGACCGGCCGCTGGTGCGCAAGGGCGCGAGCTGGGCGCTGCGCGCGATCGGGAAGCGCAGCACGGGCCTGCACCGGCTGGCGATCGAGACCGCCGAGCAGCTGCGGGCGGGCGGCGCCGGGGCCCGGTGGGCCGGCGCCGACGCGTTGCGGGAGCTGCACAGCCCCGCGGTGCGGGAGCGCCTCGCCCGGCGTCCGTGACCGCCCGCACCCGCGGTTCGCCGGCCTCGCGCTGCAGCCCGAGGGCGGCGTGCCGGAGGTGAGGTCGGTGATCGCACTGCTACCGCTGGAAGGTGAGCGCGGTCACTGGCAGGATCCGGTCATGCGCGGCTTGATGCAGGACTACCCCCTCACGATCGACTCGATCTTCCGGCACGTCGAGCAGCACTACGGCGACGGGACGATCGTCACCAACAACCCCGGCGGGGTGACCAGGGCGACGTACGCGGAGTGGGCGCAGCGCACCCGCAAGCTCGGCGGGGTCCTCGACACCCTCGGCATCAGCGCCGACGGGCGGGTGGGGACCTTCGGCTGGAACAGCCAGCGACACCTGGAGCTCTACTTCGCCGCGCCGTGCAGCGGGCGCGTGCTGCACACCCTCAACGTGCGGCTCTTCCCCGAGCAGCTGACCTACATCGCCAACCACGCCGAGGACGAGGTCGTCTTCGTCGACCGCACCGTCCTGCCCCTGCTCTGGCCGCTCATCGACACCATGAAGACCGTCAAGCAGGTCGTGGTCATGGACGACGGCGGCGACAACGAGATCCCCGACGACGACCGGATCCTCGACTACGAGACCCTGCTGGCCGACGCCGAGCCGGTCGAGTTCGCCGTCACGGACGAGTGGCGGGCCGCCTCGATGTGCTACACGAGCGGCACCACCGGCAACCCGAAGGGCGTCGTCTACTCGCACCGCTCGACGTTCCTGCACACGATGGGCGTGATGGCGCCCAACGCCTTCGGCCTGGGCATCTCCGACGTCGCGATGCCGGTCGTGCCGATGTTCCACGCCAACGCCTGGGGCATCGCGCAGGCCGCGCCTGCCGCCGGCGCCTCGCTGGTCATGCCCGGTGCGCTGATGCAGCCCGAGGCGCTGGCCAAGCTGATCGTCGACGAGGGCGTCACCTTCACCGCCGGCGTCCCGACCATCTGGCAGGGCGTGCTCCCCCACCTGGCCGGGCAGCCGCACAAGCTGCGCGACATCGGCTGCGGCGGGTCGGCGGTGCCCAAGGCGCTGAGCGAGGCCTACCGCGAGCAGGTCGGCATCCCGATCCTGCAGGCGTGGGGCATGACCGAGACCCACCCGGTCGCCTCCTCCGGCGTGCTGCCGAAGCGGTACGAGGACGCCGACGACGAGACGAAGGCGGCCCAGCGCGCCCGCGCCGGCATCCCGTTCCTCGGCGTAGAGGCCCGCATCGTCGACTCCGACACCCTCGAGCCGCAGCCGTGGGACGACAAGGCCACCGGTGAGCTGCAGGTGCGCGGCCCGTGGTGCGCGCAGGACTACTACCAGCCGGACGCCGGCGTGGAGCTGACCACGGCCGACGGCTGGATGAAGACCGGCGACGTCGCCGCGATGGACGAGTACGGCTCGATCCGCATCGCCGACCGCACCAAGGACCTGATCAAGTCCGGCGGCGAGTGGATCTCCTCGGTCGACCTGGAGAACGCGATCATGAGCCACCCGGCGGTGAAGGAGGCCGCCGTCGTCGGCATCCCGCACCCCAAGTGGGACGAGCGCCCGCTGGCCTGCGTCGTGCTCAAGGAGGGCGAGAGCGCGACCGAGCAGGACATCCTCGACCACCTCAAGCCGCTGGTGGCCAAGTGGTGGATGCCCGAGGGCGTCGAGTTCATCGACGAGGTGCCCAAGACCAGCGTCGGCAAGTTCTCGAAGAAGGACCTCCGCAGCCGCTTCGCCGAGTACGCGGTGAAGAGCTAGCCCCCGGAGGGAACCCGCGGCCGCCGTCGACCCGTCATCCTGGAGGAGGACGGGTCGGCGGGAGGTGGGAGTGGACCGGGACGAGGAGTTCGCGCGGTTCGTGGACGAGCGCTGGCCGGTGCTCGTCCGCTCCGCCGTGCTGCTCGGCTGCGCCCGCACCGAGGCCGAGGACCTGGTGCAGACGGCGCTGGTGCGCTGCTACGTGGCCTGGGAGAAGGTCAGCGGGGCCGGGAACCGGGACGCCTACGTCTACCGCGTGCTGGTCAACTGCCACCACGACAACCACCGACGTCGCTGGTGGCGGGAGCGGCCCACCGAGCAGGTCCCGGAGGTGCCGGCCGACGACGTCACCGGCCAGGTCGACGACGCGGACGCCGTCCACCGGGCGCTGCGCCGGCTGAGCCCGGCGCACCGGGAGGTCGTCGTGCTGCGCTACTACGCGCACCTGGGCGAGCAGCAGATCGCCGCGGCGCTGAAGGTCGCGCCCGGCACGGTCAAGAGCCGGCTGTCGCGCGCCCTGGCCCAGCTGTCGACCGACCTGGACCTCTCCGAACTGCGCGGCGGGAGGGCATCGTGACCGATCGGGAGACCTCGGCGCTGCTGGGGGACGCGGCCGACCGGGTGCCGGTCGGCCCGGCCCCGACGTCGCAGCTGCTGAAGGCCGGGCGCCGGGCGCGCCGGCGCCGCACCGCGGGTGTCTCGCTGGCGGTGGCCGCCGGCGTCGCGGCGGTGGTCGGCGGTGTGGCCACCGTCGTCGATCTGCCCGGTGGGGACGGCGCCGCCGACTCGGCCTCGGTGCTGGTCGCCGAGGAGCCGCGCGAGGACGCTCCGGGGGCGGCCGACAGCGGTCCGGGCACCGGCATGCCGCCGGCAGACGGCGGGGACCCGCCCGGCGCGGCCGCCGGCAGCGAGCTGTCCCCGCCTGCCGAGGACCCGACCGCCGGGCGCACCGGGCCGCTGGCCGGCACGGAGGCGAGCTCGTGCGCCGTCGAGTACAGCCCGGCCGCGCTCGGCAAGCAGGACTTCGCCTTCGCCGGCGTGGTGGTCGGCATCGGGCCCGCCGTCACCACCCGCCCGGGGCTGCCCGGGCCGCCGGAGGACCTCGTCGGGGTCACCTTCGCCGTGCAGGAGTGGTTCTCCGGCGGGTCGGGCGACACGGTCACCGTCGACCTCCCGGCGCCGTACGACGAGGCCGCCGGCAGCACCACGCCGGGCCCGGTCTACGGCGTCGGGTCGCGGCTGCTGGTCAGCGGAGCCGACCGGTGGGAGGGCGAGCCGCTGGAGCCGATCGCCTGGCTGTGCGGCTTCACCCGCTACTACGACGAGGAGACCGCGGCCGCCTGGCGCTGAACGTCAGCGGACGATCTCGGCGGTTCGCTTCCGCGCCGCCGTCCGCTCCTCACTCGCTGCGATGCTCCGCCGGCTGTCAGCGCACGAAGGGCTCCTCGCCGGTCTCGCTCACCATCGGCTTGCCGGCGGCCTGCCACTCCCCCATGCCGCCGCCGACGTTCACCGCGTCGAAGCCGTTGGCGTTCAGCCACGCGGCCACCCGCGCCGAGCGGCCACCGCCGCGGCAGGTGACGTAGAGCGGGTCGCCCTCGGGCAGTTCGTCGAGCTTGGCCGGGACGTCACCCATCGGGATGTGGGTGGCGCCCTCGATGTGGCCGTGCACCCACTCGTCGTCCTCGCGGACGTCGAGCACCACGGCGTCGGCGGGCAGCTCGGAGGCGGGCACGGTCGGAACCTGCTGCGGCATCACGGGGTCCATCGTGCCAGTGCCCCGGACATCCCGACCGGTGGACGGCTCTGCCCGGACACCGCTCTCCTGGCCGGGGCGCCTGCGAGGATGAGGGCGATGTCCCCCAGCCACCGGGCCGCCTCGCGGACCGCTCCCACCTCGCCCGTGCGCGAGCCCGCCTGGGAGCTGCCGCGGTCGGCCATCGGGCTGTGGGTGACCGAGAGCGTGTTCAGCACCATCGTCATGTGGCTGGCCGTCGGTGCCTTCCTGCTGTTCGCCCCCTCCGACGGCGGTCCCCTGCCGTTGCTGCACCGGGTGCTGCCGGTCGCCGCGGCCCTCTACGGGGTCGTCGCGATGGGCATCCGCCCGTGGTTCAAGCACCGGGTGTACCGCTGGGAGATCACCGCCGAGGCCGCCTACACCCGCACCGGCTGGCTCACCCAGACCTGGACCCTGGTGCCGATCTCCCGCATCCAGACCGTCGACGTCACCCGCGGCGTGCTCCAGCAGATGTTCGGCCTGGCCACCGTCGCGGTGCTCACCGCCTCCAGCCAGGGCACCGTGCGGATCTCGCACCTGGAGCACGACGTCGCCCAGCGCGTCGCCGAGGACCTCGCCCACCGCGCGGAGCAGGTCCGCGACCAGGCCACGTGACCGCTCCCCCACCGGCCCGGCGCACGTCCCCCCGGATCGTGCTCGTGCACACGGTCACCTTCCGGCAGGCCCGCCAGTTCGTGCCGGTGCTCATCCCGGTCGGCGCCGCCACCGGGTTCGGCGGTGGCACCGGCACGGTCATCGCCCTCGTCGTGGCCGTCACGCTCTTCTCCCTGGCCGCGGCCGCCGTGACCTGGTGGCGGTTCAGCTACGCCGACGGCCCGACGGCGGTCGTCGTCACCCGGGGCCTGCTCTCCCGTTCGGTGCGCACCGTGCCCAACGACCGCATCCGCGGTGTGGAGGTGGAGGCGCCCGCGCTGCACCGCCTGTTCGGGCTGGTCCGGGTGCGCATCGACGCCGCCGCCGGCACCGCCGCCGGGCAGGAGGAGGAGATGGTCGTCGACGGCGTCCCGCGCGCCGAGGGCGACCGGCTGCGGGTCGCCGTCCTCACCCACCGCTCCGCACCGCTGGCGCAGCCGGACGCCGATGCCCCGGCGCCACCGGAGGAGGAGCTCTCCCGCTGGGACAACCGGTGGCTGTTCTACGCACCCCTGGTCGGCAGCTACCTCGCGCTGCCGCTCGCCGGGATCGGCGCGCTGTTCCGGCTGGGCGAGGAGCTGCCCGACGACCTGCTCGACCGCCTCCCCGACGTCGACGTCCCGTCCGGGTGGGTGATCGGCGCGGTCGTCCTCGGCATGCTGCTGCTGGTCCTCGCCGGGTCGGTCATCGGCGCCGCGATCGTCAACTGGGGCTTCCGGCTGGTGCTGCGCGGCACCACGCTGGTCTCCGTCCGCGGCCTGTTCACCCGGCGGCACACCGAGCTCGAGCTCGACCGCATCCGCGGCGTCGCCGTCTCCGAGGGGCTGGGCATGCGGCTGGTGCGCGCCGCCCGCGCCGGCGCGCTGGTCACCGGCCTGGGCGACGCCGAACGGCGCGGGCAGCTGCTGCCGCTCGGGCCCCGCGACGAGGCATGGACGCTGACCCACCGGCTGGTCGACGACCCGGGCCCGCTCCGCGCCCATCCCCGGGCCGCGCTGCGCCGCCGGATCGTGCGGGCGCTGACCGTCGGGCTGGGGGTCAGCGCGGGCGGCGCGGCGCTGCTGGCCACCACCGGCCGCTGGGACGTGCTGGCGGCCGGCGTCGCGCTGACCGTCCTCGGCGTCCCGCTCGCCTACGGCCTCTACGGGGCGCTCGGGCACGCGGCGGGCCCGCACTCGTTCAGCGTGCGGCGCGGCTGGCTGGTGCGCGAGCAGGTGGTGCTCGAGCAGCGCGCGGTCGTCGGCTGGGAGATCCGGCAGTCGTTCTTCCAGCGGCGCGCGGGGCTGGCGACGGTCACCGCCTGCGTGGGCGCCGGCAGCGGCGGCTACGCCGCCGTCGACATGGCCGCGGGCGACGTCGCCGCCTTCACCCTCGCCGCCTCCGAGCCGTGGGCCGGCGCGCTCGAACGGCCACGGCGGGACGGCGCCCGGGTGTAGGGAAGGGAAACCTTCCCTCACCGGCGCTTGGCGAGCCGGGACCCGGGTAGCTGGCCGGTCGATGACCCCCCGGCGAGCTCACCCCGCGAGGCCGCCGGCCTGCCTGCCCGGCGCCCCGGAGTCCTTCCCGAGGCCGACCCGTCCGGCCAGCGCCGCCGCCTCCACCCGGGTCGCCACGCCCAGCCGGCGCAGCAGGTGCGCGACGAGGCGCTTGGTCGTCCGCTCCGAGACGTGCAGCGTCGTGGCGATGTCCACGGTGCTCGTGCCGTCGGCGATCAGCCGCCACAGCCGCCGCTCGTCGGCGGTCAGCGTGTCGGCGATGCTCTGCTGCCCGGACGGCGCCGCCTCGTCGAGCAGCTGGCGCAGCACCGCCTCCGGCAGCACCGACCAGCCGTCCAGGACGGCGAGCAGCGGCCGCACCAGCGCCTCCGGGTCCGCGGTCTTGGGCAGGAAACCCGACGCCCCGGCACGCAGCGCCTCGATCGCTGCATCGGCCTCGGCCAGCCCGGAGAGCGCGACCACCCGGACCAGCGGATCGGCGCGGCGGATCGCCGCGATGGCCCTGGTCCCGCCGGGCGGCGGCATGTGCAGGTCGACGATCGCCACGTCGGCGTGGTGCCGGCGCACCAGCGCCGCGGCGGCCGACGCGTCCTCCGTCGTCCCCACCACCCGGACCCTGCCGCCGCTGAGCCCCGGCAGCAGCAGGCTCAGCCCACGCGTGAACAACGGGTGGTCGTCGACGACGACCACGTCCACCGGCGGCCTGCGGTCAGCAGCGGTCGCGTCGTCGGTCTCTCCCACATCGCTCCTGACGGTCGGTGCGTCTCCCGGCGCCTCCGGCCGGTGCCCGAGGAGGTGCCCGTGACCCTGGCTGCCGACACGCAGGCGTCCACGCGTAGTCGTGGACTGCTCAACGATCTCGCTCGAGTGCTGCGCGCGCATCTCCCGCGCCCGCGCCGGGCCTCCGCCACCGAACCGGAGGCGCCCAGCCCCGAGGACGCCGTCGTCCGCGCGCTCTGCCACGACATGCGGAGCCCGCTGGCCTCGCTGGAGGCGGTGCTGGGCTCCCTGGACCGCGCACCCGCGCAGGCCGGCGAGCTGCTGGCGCTCGCCCGGGCCCAGACCGCGCACCTGTCGTCGATGCTGCGCACCGCCGACGCGACCGGGGGTGCGGAGCGGCGGTCGCCGGGCACCCGCCGCCTCGACGACGTGCTCCGGGCGTCGGTGGCCGCCTCGGGGCTGCCCCGGTCGCAGCTCACGTGCGAGCTGGACGACGGCGCCGGGGACGTCGGCGTCGCCGACGCCCGCGTGCAGCGCATCCTGATCAACCTGCTGGAGAACGCCCACCGCCACGGGGACGGCGCCCCCGTGCGGCTGCGGGTGACCACCCGCAGCGGCTGGGTCGACCTGGCGCTCAGCCAGACCGGCGTGCCCGTGGACCGCGTGGTCCAGCACCTGCAGACGGCGAAGCCGCCGGTGGACCTCACCGGGCTCGGGCTGTGGTCGGTGCAGCGGCAGGCCGGCGAGCTCGGGGGCCGGGTGCTGTGGTTCGAGGAGGGCGAGACGTTCACCCTCCTGGTGCAGCTCCCGGACCGCTGAGCCGACGACAGCCGGGTCGTGCCCAGTGGGGCCCGGAGGGTTCCGCGCAGGCGCGGCGGCAGGCGGGCGCCAGTGGGGGACGGCACGTGGCCGCGGTGTCGTCCGGAGGACGACCGTGTGATTGGCACCGGCGGGCCACCGGACGGCACCGGTGGGCCACCCGGGGCGGGCAGATCCCCTGTGTCACCGCAAACGCGGGACGGCGACGACGCAGAGGAGAACACCGTGTTCACGCACACCCAGGCGCTGCAGTACGAGGCCAAGCCCGACGGCCCGGACCCGGACTTCGCGCGCAAGCTCCAGGAGGTCCTCGGCGGTCAGTGGGGCGAGATGACCGTCGCCACCCAGTACCTGCTGCAGGGCTGGAACTGCCGGCTGCCCGGCAAGTACAAGGACATGCTCCTCTCGATCGGCACCGAGGAGCTCGCCCACGTCGAGATCCTCGTGACGATGATCGACCGGTTGCTCGACCACATGCCGCTCAAGCCCGACGCGTCGGACCGCACCAAGGAGGCGGCGGCGGGCTACGGCCAGCACAACCCGCAGCACCCGCTCACCAACGGCGGCGGCGCGTCCTACATGGACAGCATGGGCAACCCCTGGACCGGCGCCTACGTCACCGCCAGCGGCAACCTGATGGCCGACTTCCACTACAACGCCACCGCCGAGATGCAGGGCCGGCTGCAGGTCGCCCGGCTCTACAACATGACCGACGACCCGGGCGTCAAGGAGACCCTGAAGTTCCTCATCGCCCGTGACCACATGCACCAGATGCAGTGGCTCGCCGCGATCGAGGAGCTCAAGGCCGACGGGCTCGAGGGCATCCCGGTGCCCGAGGCCTTCCCGATCGAGGAGGAGCCCGGCGACGCCGGCTACGCCTTCATCCTCGCCTCCGACGGCCCCGAGGCGGCCGCCGGCCGCTGGGCGCACGGCCCGACCCCGGACGGCCGCGGCGAGTTCACCGCCCGCCCGATCGAGGCCGCCGCCGACGCCCCGGTGCTGCCCCCGGGCGACCCGCGCCTGTTCCCGACGCCGCAGATGCCGGGCCAGTCGATGCTGCAGAAGGCCAAGGACCTGCTCACCTGAGGTCTCGCACCACCCCGTTGCGCCGTCGCCGTGCCGGTGGCCCACCCTCTCCCGGGTGCGGCCGCCGGCCCGGCGGGCCACCCCCTCCAGGAGGTCCTGCCGTGCACCCCCACCTGCACCTGCCCCGCCTGCCGGTCCCTGCGGTCCTGCTCTCCGTGGTCTACCTGGCCGCGATCGCCGTCGCGGTCAGCGCCCCCGGCCAGCACGCGGTCGCCGGCCTCGTCGTCCTCACCGGCCTGGTCGCCCGCTGGGCCGTCCGCGCCCGCCGCCCCGAGCGCTCGGCCACCCCGGTGGCGCTCGCCGTCGCGGGCACGGCCACCGCGGTCGACGCCGTCCTCACCCCCGAGCCCGCTCCCGCCCGCATCGCCGCCTGACCGCGGCGCCGGGCCCGGCGCCCATCCGCCGGCCGACGTGCTCACCGCCCTCACCGTGAGGTCGCCGACCGCGTGCTGCAGCGCGAGGCCGGCCACCCCACCGCGAGGTCCGGCGTCCGTACCCGGCGACCCGGGAACGCGCGAGGCGCGCGCCCCCCTCGGGGGACGCGCGCCTCGGCTGGTGCCCCGTCCCAGGAGGACGGGGTCCGTGCTCAGTGGTTGACGGCCTTCTCCGCCCCGATGCCGGTGAAGGCACGGACCTCGAGCTCGGCCCACTTCGCCTCGTTCGGCTTCTCCTTGGTGAGCACCGTGCCCAGGTACCCGAGGAGGAACGACGCCGGGATCGACACCAGGCCCGGGTTGCGCAGCGGGAACCAGGCGAAGTCGGCGTTCGGCAGCATCGACGTCTCCGTGCCGGACACGACCGGCGAGAAGACGATCAGCCCGATGCAGATGATCAGACCGCCGTAGATCGACCACAGCGCGCCCTGGGTGGTGAACTTCTTCCAGAACAGCGTGTAGAGGATTGTCGGCAGGTTCGCCGAGGCGGCCACCGCGAACGCCAGCGCCACGAGGAAGGCGATGTTGATCCCGGCGCGCAGCGCCAGGATGCCCAGCCCGATGGAGACCGCGCCGATGACGACCGCGGTGATCCGGGCGACCCTGACCTCGCCGTTCGGCGGGACGTCGCCCTTCTTGATCACCGAGGCGTACACGTCGTGGGCGAACGAGGCCGACGCGGTGATCGTCAGACCGGCCACCACCGCCAGGATGGTCGCGAACGCGACGCCGGCGATGATGCCCAGCAGGACCGTGCCACCGAGCTCGAACGCCAGCAGCGGCGCGGCGGCGTTGACCCCGCCGGGTGCCGCGACGATGGTCTCGGCGCCCACCATGGCACCGGCGCCGTAGCCGATGACCAGGCTGAACAGGTAGAAGATGCCGATCAGCCAGATCGCCCAGACCACCGACGTGCGGGCGGCCTTCGCCGTCGGCACGGTGTAGAAGCGCATCAGCACGTGCGGCAGGCCGGCCGTGCCGAGCACCAGGGCCAGCGCCAGGCTGATGAAGTCCAGCCGGGTCGCCTCGCTGACGCCGTACTGCGCGCCCGGGTTGAGCACGTTCTCGTTGCCGGCGCTGTCCACCGCGCCGCCGAGCAGCGCGGAGAGGTTGAAGCCGTAGTCGGCGAGCACCCAGATGGTCATCACGAGCGCGCCGGCGATGAGCAGGCTGGCCTTGATGATCTGCACCCAGGTCGTGCCGCGCATGCCGCCGACGAGGACGTAGAAGATCATCAGCGCGCCGACGATCGTGACGACCAGCGCCTCGGCCACCGGCCCGCTCACGCCGAGCAGCAGCGCGACCAGACCGCCGGCCCCGGCCATCTGCGCGAGCAGGTAGAACAGCGAGACGGCCAGCGTGGAGATGGCGGCCGCGGTGCGCACCGGTCCCTGACGCATCCGGAAGGCCAGGACGTCGGCCATGGTGAACCGGGCGGTGTTGCGCATCAGCTCGGCGACGAGCAGCAGCGCCACGAGCCACGCCACCAGGAAGCCGATGGAGTAGAGGAAGCCGTCGTAGCCGTAGATGGCGATGGCGCCGGCGATGCCGAGGAACGACGCCGCCGACAGGTAGTCGCCGGCGATGGCCAGGCCGTTCTGCTGGCCGGTGATGGTGCGGCCGGCGGCGTAGTAGTCGGCGGCGCTCTTGTTGTTGCGGCTGGCCCGGAAGGTGATGGCCAGGGTGATGACGACGAACGCGCCGAAGATCGAGATGTTGATCGCCGGGTTGCCGATGGTGGCGTCGGCGGCGAGCACGTCAGGCACGGGTGGCCCCCTGGGTGTCGGTCGGGTTGCCGGCGGTCGTGCCGGGCGCGAAGTCGTGGGCCTCGAGACGGTCGCGCATCTCGTCGGCGATGGGGTCGGTGCGCTTGTTGGCGTGCGCGACGTAGAGGTGCGTGATGACGAACGTGGTGACGAACTGGCCGAGGCCGAACAGCAGCCCCACGTTGACGTTGCCGAAGACCTGCGTCGACATGAAGTCCGTCGCGTACGTCGAGAGGAAGACGAAGAGCAGGTACCAGACGATGAACGCCACGGTCATCGGGAAGGCGAAGCTGCGGAAGCGCTTCTTCAGCTCCACGAACTCCGGTGAGTCCTGCGCAGCGCGGTACTCCTCGGGCGTCAGCAGACGCCGTTCATGTGGATCGGTCACGGTGCGAGCTCCTGGTTCGATCGAGCGGGGCATCGGCATGCGGACAGCCGGGACTGTGAGCCCTGTCACGGTAGGGCGCACGGGCCGAGGAGAGCGCCGGTCGCGCCGCCGCTGCGCCGAGCGGTGAGCAGGAGTCGTCGTACGGCAGGTCCGGCGGGACGAGCGGTCGCGCGGCGCACCTCGGCGCGGCCCGAGCGCGCCGTGCCCGGCGCGGTCCGGCCTCCCCCGGTGCCACGTCCGAGCGCATGATCTCCCTGGTCAGGGAGCCGGGCTCACCGCGGCAGGATCCCTCGGTCGAGCTGCACCGCCTCGGGAGTGTGCAGCCGGACCATGGTGCGGGCGGCGTGCCGCGGCACCCGCCGGGGCGTGGCCAGCGACACCGCCACCATGGTGAGGAACGCGAGCGGGACGGTCCAGGCCGCCGGCTGGGCGAGCAGCGCGCCGGGCCAGCCGACGGGTGCCGCGCCGAGCAGGGTGGCGACCACCGCCGCGCCGGCACACCCGCCGCCGACGAGCATGCCCGCGATCGCACCGGCGTCGGTCAGCCGGCGCCACCAGATGCCGAGCACCAGCAGCGGGCAGAAGGTGGAGGCGGCGAAGGCGAAGGCCAGCCCGACGGCCTGGGCGACGCCCACTCCCTCGGCCAGCAGGGCCAGGCCCAGCGGGACGAGGACGGCGACGACGGCACCGACCTGGAAGGCGCGCACGCCGCCGAACCGGCGGCCCAGGACGTCCTGGCTGATCACGCCGGCCACCGCGACGGTCAGCCCGGACGAGGTGGACAGGAACGCCGCGAACGCCCCGGCGGTGGTGAGCGCGGACAGCAGGTCGCCCAGCGTGCCGGCCACCATGCGTGCCGGTAGCTCCAGCACCACCGACTCGGTGTTGCCGCTGGCGATCAGGTCCGGCGCGTAGAGCCGACCCAGCCCGCCGTACACCGGTGGCAGGAGGTAGAAGAGCCCCAGCAGCGCCAGCACGAACAGGGTCGTGCGCCGCGCCGCGGCCCCGTCGGGGTTGGTGTAGAAGCGCACCACGACGTGCGGGAGGCCCATCGTGCCGAGGAACGTGGCGACGATGATCGAGTACGTGGTGTAGAGCTGGTACTCGCCGGTCCCGGCCAGCGGCGACTCCCAGGAGTCCCCGGGCGTCGTCCCGGTCGAGGCAGGGGACACCCCGCCGTCGCCGAGCCAGATGGTCACCATGAACAGCAGCGGGAACAGCAGCGCGGTGAGCTTGAGCCAGTACTGGAAGGCCTGGACGAAGGTGATACTGCGCATGCCGCCGAACAGCACGTTGACCAGCACCACCGTCGCGACGAGCACGCCGCCCAGCCAGGCCCCGGTCCCGGTGGTGGCGGCCAGCGCGATCCCGGCGCCCTGGAACTGCGGCATGAGGTACAGCCAGCCGATGGCCACGACGAGCAGCGCGGACAGCCGGCGCACCCCGCGCGACTCCAGCCGGCTCTCGGCGAAGTCGGGCAGCGTGTAGGCGCCGGAGCGGCGCAGCGGCGCGGCGACGAGGACCAGCAGGACCAGGTAGCCGGCCGTCCAGCCGACCGGGTACCACAGCATCTCCGTGCCGAACGCCAGCACCAGACCGGCGACGCCGAGGAAGGACGCCGCGGAGAGGTACTCCCCGCCGATGGCCGAGGCGTTCAACCCGGGCCGCACGGTGCGGGAGGCCACGAAGAAGTCGCTGGTGGTGCGGGAGAACCGCCAGCCGTAGGCGCCGACCGCCAGCGTGGCCACGACGACGGCCGTGACCGCGATGACGCTGTAGCCCGCGGCGCTCACGAACGGCTGCTCATCGGCCGGGGGTCACGAGCGGTCGAGCACGTCGGTGAAGGCGCGTTCGTTGCGCTCGGCGGCCCGCACGTAGAGCCAGCCGATCGCGAGCAGGAACGGGTAGACGGCGAACGCCAGGAGGAGCCACGGGAGCGGCACGGCGAGCACCTGGACGCTGGACAGCTCCGGCGCGAGCCAGAACAGCAGGGGGATCCCGCCGACTCCCACGACGAGGGTGGTGAGGGCGAGCAGCGCCAGCCGGAGCTGGGAGCGCAGCAGCGAGGACATGTACACCTCGCCCAGGGCGGTCTGGGCGTCGATCTCGCTGGCGACCGGGACCAGCTGCACGCGTGCGGCACCGGTGCGCGGGCTGGTGACGCGCACCCGGCGGGGCGGGGTCTCCGGCACCGGTCAGCTCCGGCCCTGCGTGCCCGGTCGGGCGCGCCGCACCAGGAGGTCGCGCAGTTCCCGGGTGTGCCGCCGGCTCACCACCAGCTCGGTGCCGCCGACGACCACCGTGCACCGCCCGGCGTCCATCCGGACCTCCTCGACGTGCTGGAGCGCGACCAGCAGCGACCGGTGGATCCGCACGAAGCCGGCGTCCTTCCAGCTCTCCTCGAGGGTGGTCAGCGGCACGCGGACCAGATGGCTGCCCGACGCGGTGTGCAGCCGCGCGTAGTCACCCTGCGCCTCGACGTAGCCGACGCTGGACCGCGGGACGAACCTCGTCACACCGCCCAGCTCCACGGCGATGTCGTCGTCCACCGGCACCGGTCCCCCGGCCCGCGCGCCGACCACCCGGCGGACCGCCTCGGCCAGCCGGTCGTCGCGGACCGGCTTGAGGACGTAGTCGACGGCGCCGAGCTCGAACGCGTCCACCGCGTGGTCGTCGTACGCGGTCACGAAGACGACCGGCGGCGGCACCTTGAACCGGGACAGCACGCGCGCCAGGTCGACCCCGCCGAGCCCGGGCATCCGGATGTCGAGGAAGACGGCGTCGACCGACCGCTCCTGGAGCAGGCGGAGCGCCTCGGTGGCCGAGTCGCTGGTCAGCACGGTCGCGATCCGCCCGTCCCGCTCGAGCAGCCAGCGCAGCTCCTCGAGGGCGGGGCGTTCGTCGTCCACCACCAGGACGGTCAACCGGTCTGCGGTCACGGCACCTCCTCGCCGGCGGTCGTCGGCGTCGCGACGGACCGTCCGCGTGCGGGACGTCGCGAACCCGGTCACGGGTGCACCCCCGGCGCGAACTTGGGGACGCGCACGGTGACCTTGGTCCCCGCGCCGGGGGCGGTCTCGACGACCAGACCGTAGTCGTCACCGAAGGCGGTGCGCAGCCGGGCGTCGACGTTGCCCAGCCCCACCGAGTCGACCGAGACGTCACCGGCGAGGGCCCGCCGCACCTTCTCCGGGTCCTCGCCGACCCCGTCGTCCTCGACCGAGATCAGGCACTCCCCGGCCTGGTCGGCGGCGATGATGGTCACCGTCCCGGTGCCCGGCTTGCGTTCCAGGCCGTGCCGGACGGCGTTCTCCACGAGCGGCTGCAGGCAGAGGAACGGGACGGCGACCGGCAGGACCTCCTGCGCCACCCGGAGCGTGACCTGGAGCCGGTCACCGAACCGTGCCTTCTCCAGCACCAGGTACCGCTCGATCGACCGCAGTTCCTCGGCCAGGGTCGTGTACTCGCCGTGGTGGCTGAAGGAGTACCGCGTGAAGTCGGCGAACTCCAGCAGGAGCTCCCGTGCCCGCTCGGGATCGGTCCGGACGAACGAGGCGATCGCGGTCAGCGAGTTGTAGATGAAGTGGGGGCTGATCTGCGCCCGCAGCGCCCGGACCTCGGCCTCCATCAGCCGCGTCCTCGAGGCGTCGAGCTCGGCCAGTTCCAGGTTCCCCGACACCCAGCGCGCGACCTCGGTCACGGCCCGGACGAGTCCGGCGGAGGCCGAGGAGGTGAACGCCTGCAGGGTGCCGACCACCCGGTCCTCGACCACGAGCGGGCTGACGACGACCTGCCGCAGCGCGCAGGCGGCGTCCGAGCAGGGGAAGTCCGCGCGGCCGCGGACCACGGTGTTGCCCGACTCCAGGACGGTGGCGGCGAGAGCTGCCGCGTCCCGCTCGTGGTGGCCGAAGCGGCCGTCCCAGGCCAGCGCCGTCACGGTGTCGGTCAGCGCGACGGCCGGCACCCCGAGCAGGTCCCGCAGGTGCCGGATCGCGCGTCCGGCGGAGCCGCTGGTCAGGCCCTCGCGCAGCTCCGGCGCCGTGAGGGAGGCCGAGTGGAGGGTCCGGAACGTCGCCTGCTCCGCCTCCGTGCCCAGGTGACCGGGCCGCAGCCAGCGCAGTGCGTCGCGCATCGACGGTGTCTCCCTCCAGGCGGGCCGGCCGACCGGCGGACGGTGAGCCAGCGAACCCTAGATCCTGACGGCCCGCGCGGGCCGGCGAACCCGGACGTGTCCCCGGGTCGGGGTACGACCTCGTGCCCCGCGGCCGCCGGACGCACGGTCGGACCGAGACGTAGCCGAACCGCTCCATCGCCGTAACCCCGTGTGCACAGGGCACGGGTGCAATGGCTCATGGCCGCATCCAGTGCTGCAGCGTCGGGATGGTTCGCGGTGGCCCGCGCCGCCGAGGTCGGCAGCACGCCGGTCGCGGTCGGCGCCGGCGGGCGCAGCTACGTCGTCGTCCGCCTCGGCCCCGGTCGCGAGGTGAGCGCGTTCCCCGCCCGGTGCCCGCACCGGCTCGTACCGCTGGCCGCGGGACACGTGACCGACGGCCGGCTGGTCTGCCCCGCACACGGCTGGCGGTTCGACGGCGACGGCCGCTGCACGGACGTCCCCACCCTCGGTGCGGACGGCTGCCCACCGCCGCGGGCGGACCTCGTCGGCCCGTGGGCGGTGGAGGAGCGCTACGGCTGGGTCTGGCTGGCCCCCGAGCGGACGGGCTCCGGCCCACCCCGGCCGGTCTCCGAGCCGCGACCCGAGCCGGCCCCACCGCCGGGCCCGCCCGGCGGCCGGGTCCTCGACAACCTCGACCCGTCGCTGGACCACGCCTGGCACCCGGTGGCGCTGGCCACGGAGCTCCGGACCGGCGGCTGGCTGCAGGTCCGGCTGCTCGGTCGCACCTGGACGCTGGGTCGTTCCGACGACGGCCTGGAGGTCTCGCCCCCCGCGTTCGGGGTCCGCGAGCGGCTCGGGCTGGTGTGGCTGGCGCCGGCCGAGCCGATCGACCGGACGCTGGAGGTGCCGGAAGTCGCCGATCGGCGCTTCGTCCCCAGGTGGCTGCCTCCTACGCGGTCCCCCGGCCCGGCCGGCCCGCTCGCGGACACCTTCCTCGATCCGACGCACGGCCCGTTCGTCCACGCCACCACGATCGGCACGCCCGACCGCCCCGACGTGCACCCGGTGGAGGTCCTGGCCGAGCCGGGCGGCTTCCGGATCGTCCGCGAGCAGTGGGTGGACAACCCCGTGGACCCCGAGGTGGCCACCGGCGCCCGCCCGCTACGGCAGCGCCGCCGGACCACCTACGTCTTCCGGGCGCCGTTCCGGCTGCGGCTGCGGCAGGAGTTCCTGGACTCGGGGGCAGCCACGACGCTGCTCTACTTCCTGCAGCCCGAGGACCTCGACTCCACCCGCGTGTACACCTGCCTGCTGGTCTCGGCCGGCCCCGGACAGCCCCGGCCCGCCCCCGGCTGGCTCGCCGACCTGGTGGCCCTGCAGCGCCGGATCCTCGCCGAGGACATCCGGTCGCAGGAACTCCTGGCGATCAGCGGGCTGCCGCTGGACCCGCGGGACGAGGTGCACGTGCCGGCGGACCGGGCGGCCGTGGCACTGCGCCAGGGGTTGTGCGAGTTCATGGCGGCTGCCCGTCTCCTGGCCGGGCGGTCCGCCGCGGCCTGACCCCTCACTCCGTCGGCAGCCGCTCCCCGCACCGGGGGCAGACCGTCGGCGGGTCCTCCTCGGCCAGCCCGCCGCACGCAGGGCAGACCCGGCGCAGCCAGCAGGCGGGGTCGCCGCCGCCGTCGTCCGGCACCCGCCGCACCCGGTCGTCGTCCACGCGGCCTCCCAATGCGACAACTCTGTTGCGGTCCACCCGATCGGCGGGAGCCCGGAACCGGCCGGGGTAGCCCTGGACGGACGTACACCACTCAGGGAGGACCAGCATGACCCGCCGCCGCACGCGCACGCACCCGCTCGCCGCCCTGCTCTTCGCCGCGGCCCTGCCCCTGGCCGCCTGCGGCGGAGGTGACGACGCAGGGACGGATGACGTGGCGTTGGACGACGCGGGGGTGGATGACATGGACAACCCGCTCGACGTCCCCGGCGACGAGGTGATCGGCGGGAACCCCGGCCCCGACGAGGCCGTGACCGAGGACATCAAGGTCACCGCCCTGCAGCTCGCGTACCCCGAGGACGGCGTGTGGGAGGAGGGCGAGGAGGTCCCGCTGTACGCCGCCATCGCCAACACCGGGACCACCGGCGACCAGCTGATCGAGGTCCGCGGCGCGGACTTCACCGGCGCGGAGCTCCTGGCGGTCGACGGGACCGACGGGGCGATCGAGGTGAACGAGGACGACAACGTCTACCTGGAGCCCGAGGGCCCGCCGTCGGTGATGCTGACCGGCCTGGACATGTCCCTGCGCTCGTCGCAGTCGATCCCCGTCACCTTCGTGTTCGAGCAGGCCGGCGAGGTGACCCTGGAGGCGCCGGTCGCCTCCTCGCCCCCCGGCCAGGGCGACTTCACCGCGCCGGAGGACCCGACGACCGAGAACTGATCGTCCTGCGGGCGGACGCGGAGATCCTCCCGAGGGGCGACGAGATCCGGCGGCGCGGTCCCTAGGCTTCGACCCATGGACCGGTCCGCGCCCGTGGAGCGCCTGACGGCGTGGCTGCGCGAGCGGCCGTTCCTCGCCGACGGGCTGCTGGCGGCGGCGATCGGCTTCGTCACGGTGGTGCTGCCCGCCGGGACGTACTGGTCGTCCGAGGGCGCGTCCTTCCTCGTCGGCGTGCTGCTGGTGGTGCCGCTGGCGTGGCGCCGCCGGGCACCGGTCGCCGCGGCGGTGGCCGTGGTGGTGGCCTGCCTGCTGGAGCTGGTGGTCTCCTCCCAGTTCCTGGCGGCGAACTACGCGGCGCTGGTGATGGTGTACTCGCTGGCCGCCTACGCCCCGCGCTGGGCCGGCCGGGCGGGCCTCGCCGTCGGGCTCGTCGGCGCCCTGCTCGCCAGCCTGCGGTACTACTCCATCGACGTGTTCACCGCCGTCTTCCCCGCAGGCTCCATCGGCGTGACCGTCGTCGCCGCGTGGGCGCTGGGCGACCTCCGCCGGGCACGGATGCTGCGGCTCTCCGGACTCGAGGAGCGCGCCCGGCTGCTGGAGCTGGAGCGCGACCAGGAGATGCGGCTGGCCGCCACCGCCGAGCGGGCGCGGATCGCCCGCGAGATGCACGACGTCGTGGCGCACTCGCTCTCCGTCGTCATCGCCCAGGCCGACGGCGGCCGGTACGCCGGGAAGGCGGACCCGCAGGTCGCCACCCAGGCGCTGGAGGCGATCGCCGCGACCGGCCGGCAGGCCCTGACCGACATGCGCGCGCTGCTCGGCGTCCTGCGCGACGGCGGCGGCGAGGAGTACGCCCCGCAGCCCGACGTCGCGGCGATCCCCGCCCTGGTCGAGGACGTGCGGGCCAGCGGCCTGGACGTGGACCTCATCGTGGAGGGCACGCCGCACCCGCTCCCGGCGGGCCCCCAGCTGGCCGCCTACCGGATCGTCCAGGAGTCGCTCACCAACGTGCTCAAGCACGCCGGGCCGGCCGGGCGGGCCTGGGTGCGGCTGCAGTGGCGGCCCGATGCGCTGGAGCTGTCCGTGCTCGACGACGGCCGCGGCGCCTCGGCAGCCGTCGTCGACTCCGACGGCAAGGGCCAGGGCTTGCGCGGGATGCGCGAGCGGGCCCAGTTGCACGGCGGGCGGCTCGACGCCGGCCCGCGGCACGGCGGGGGGTTCGGCGTGCACGCGGCGCTGCCCTACCGTTCGGTCCGATGAGCGCGATCCGGGTGGTCCTCGTGGACGACCAGCAGATGGTCCGGGCGGGGTTCCGGATGGTGATCGACTCCCAGCCCGACCTCACCGTGGTGGGGGAGGCCGGCGACGGCGCGGCGGCGGTCGAGCTGCTGGCGCGCACCCCCGCCGACGTCGTCCTGATGGACATCCGCATGCCCGGCACCGACGGGATCGAGGCGACCCGGCAGGTCACCGCGCGGCCGGAGCCGCCGCGGGTCGTCGTCCTGACCACGTTCGACCTCGACGAGTACGTCATGGCCGCGATCGGCGCCGGGGCCAGCGGCTTCCTGCTCAAGGACGCCGCACCCGAGGACATGCTCGCCGCCATCCGGACGGTGCACGCGGGCGACTCCGTCATCGCGGCGAGCTCCACCCGCCGGCTGCTGCAGCACGTCGCCCCCCTGCTGCGCGGCGGAGCGCCGGTCCTGCCGGCCGGTGAGGCCGATCCGGGCCTGGCCGAGCTGACCCCGCGCGAGCGCGAGGTGCTCGAGCAGATGGCCTACGGCGCCACCAACGGCGAGATCGCCGCGCACTTCTTCGTCAGCGAGGCGACGGTGAAGACCCACGTCGGCCGGGTGCTGGCCAAGACCGGGTCCCGCGACCGGGTGCAGGCCGTCGTCCTGGCCTACCGCACCGGCCTGGTCGCCCCCGCGGACCTGCTGCGCAACGCCTGACGCCGCAGGGCGCCGGGGCGATGTGCGCCGGTGGCGCGTCCGGCGGCGCGGAACGCGCCGCCTCCGCACATCGCCGAACCGGCTGAGCCCTCCTCCTGCGGGATGACGGCGGGGTCCACCCGGGGGCCCACCTGCGACGGCGGGAAGATCGCTCCCCGCTCCGACGCGGGCGGACGCGGTCGACCGGCAGCGTGATCACCGTCGAAGATCACTGCCTCCGGAGGTCCGAATGTCCGTTCCCGTCATGACCGTCCCCGGCGAGCCGCCCGCCTCGCTGTCCACCGCCGCCGTGCGCGCCTCCGGGCTGCGGAAGACCTACGGCACGGGTGAGACCGCCGTCCAGGCGCTCGCCGGCGTCGACGTCGCCTTCGCCGCGGGCGAGTTCACCGCGATCATGGGGCCGTCCGGCTCGGGCAAGTCCACCCTCATGCACTGCCTGGCGGGCCTGGACTCCGCCACCGCCGGGGAGGTCTGGCTGGGCGGCACCGAGCTGACCCGCCTGCGGGACGACGAGCTGACGAAGCTGCGCCGCCAGCGGATCGGGTTCGTCTTCCAGTCCTTCAACCTGCTCCCGGTGCTCGACGCCCGCGACAACATCGCGCTGCCCATGCAGCTGGCCGGGCAGCGACCCGACAAGGCCTGGCTGGACTCGGTCGTCGCCCGGCTGGGTCTGCGCGAGCGGCTCGGCCACCGTCCCCACGAGCTGTCCGGCGGCCAGCAGCAGCGGGTGGCCATCGCCCGCGCGCTGCTCCCCCGCCCGGACGTCGTCTTCGCCGACGAGCCCACCGGGAACCTGGACTCGCGCTCCGGTGCCGAGGTGCTCGGCCTGCTGCGGTCGAGCGTGCGGGAGACCGGCCAGACCGTCGTCATGGTCACCCACGACCCCGTCGCCGCCGCCTATGCCGACCGCGTCGTGCTGCTGGCCGACGGCCGGCTCGCCGGCGACATCGACGCCCCGACGGCCGAGTCCGTGCTGGACGCGCTGCGCGGACTGGGGGCCTGACGCCATGCGCGGAGTCACCTTGGCGAGCGTCCGGGCGCATCTGCCCCGCCTCATCGCCTCGACCCTGGCGATCGTCATCGCCGTGGGCTTCGTGGTCGCCACCCTGGTGCTCAACGAGACCACGAGGGCCACCGTGCTGAAGGCCGCCGGCGCCCAGTACGTCGACACCGACGTGGTGGTCACCTCCGACAGCGGCACCGGGCTGGCCGCGCACGTCGACACGCTCACCGCGCTGACCTCCGTGCAGGCCGTCGACCCGACCTGGCAGACCTCCGTCCAGGCCGTCGCCCCCGGGCGGACCGGCGCCCAGTACCTGCTGGTCGAGTCCGTGGCCGCCGACCCGCAGCTGCGCTGGCAGCAGCTGACCGCCGGTGCCCTGCCGGAGCGGCCGGGCGAGATCGCGGTCAGCGAGCGCGTCGGCGCCGCCGTCGGCGACACCCTCCCGGTCAGCAGCTACGACGCCGAGGGCACCGCCACCACCGCCGACGTCACGGTGACCGGCGTCGTCGACCTGGGTGGCGACCCCACCGCCGGGGTCTACGGCAAGGCCTACGTCACCGCCGACCAGGCCCGGGCCTGGGGCGCCGTGGAGCCCACCGAGCTGCGCATCGCCGGCCCCGCCCGCACCGAACCCGCCCTCCTGGCCGACGAGGTGCGCGCCGCGCTGCCCGGCGCCGACGTCACCGTCCGCACCGGCACCGAGCAGGCCGAGAAGTCCGTCGCGGCGCTGACCGGCGACGCCACGTGGCTGACCACCGGTCTCCTGGTGTTCGCCACCATCGCGGTGCTCGTCGCGGGGCTCGTCATCGCGAACACCTTCGCCGTGCTCCTGGCCCAGCGGACCCGGGACCTGGCGCTGCTGCGCTGCGTCGGCGCGACCGCCCGGCAGGTGCGCCGCAGCGTGCTCGGCGAGGCCGTGCTCACCGGCCTGGCCGCCTCCGTCCTCGGCGTGCTGGCCGGGATCGGGCTGTCCGCAGCCGTCTCGGCGGTGGTGTCCGGCATCGACTCGCCCATCCCGCTGTCCGGGGTGTCGGTGCCGCTGTACGCCGTGCTGGTCGGCCTCGCCGTCGGCACGGTGACCACGCTGATCGCCGCGCTGGCCCCGGCTCGCGCCGCCACCCGGGTCGCCCCGCTGGCCGCGCTGCGGCCGACGGACCCCGCTCCGCTGCGCTCCCGCGGCGGCGTCGCCCGGCTGGTGACCGGCCTGGTGCTCGCCGTGACCGGCGTGGCGCTGATGGCCTGGGGCGTGGGAACGGCGGACCTCCTCATCGCGCTGGCCGGCGGGGTGCTCAGCTCGCTGGGCCTCCTGCTGCTCGCCCAGCGGGCGGTGCCGCCGATCGTCGCCGCGGCGGGCCGGCTGCTCGGCCGCCTCGGCGGGCTCCCCGCGCGGCTGGCCACCGGCAACGCCACCCGCAACCCGCGCCGGACGGCGGCCACCGCCACCGCGCTGCTGATCGGCGTCACGCTGACCACGGCGATGGTGGTCGGCGCCAGCTCCACCCGGGCCACCGCCCAGGAGGGCCTGGCGGCCAACTACCCGACCGACGTGATCATCCAGAGCTTCGACGAGCCGGTACCGGCCACGCTGCAGGGCCAGCTGGAGTCGGTCGACGGCGTGGTCGCGGCCACCGGGCTCACCGCGGCGACGGTCACCGGGCCGGACGGCACGGAGAGCTGGGTCAGCGGCGTGGACGCGGCGCAGGCGCTCCCGGTGCTGCGCTCCACGACCGACCTGACGCTGCCCGGGGTTGGTGAGGTCGTGCTCTCCGGCTGGGAGGCCGACACCTGGGGCCTGCAGCCGGGCGACCCGCTGACGCTGACCGCCGGCGAGCGCTCGCGCACGCTGACCGTGGTGGCGGGCGACACCGACCGCACGCTGCTGACCAGGGCCGACCTGCAGGGCCTCGTGCCCGGGGCGCAGGTGGAGACGATGTGGCTGCGGCTGGCCGACGACGTCGACCAGACCGCGGTGATCGACGAGGTCACCGACCTGGTCGGCACCGCGCTGCCCACCTCGTTCGTCACCGGGGTGGCCAGCGAGCGGGCCGCCATCGACGAGGTGGTCGACGTCCTGCTGCTGGTGGTCACCGGGCTGCTGGGCGTGGCGGTGCTGATCGCGCTGATCGGGGTCGGCAACACGCTGGCCCTGTCGGTGGTCGAACGGCGCCAGGAGAGCGGCCTGCTGCGGGCGCTGGGCCTGACCCGCGGCCAGCTGCGCGCGCTGCTGGCCTGGGAGGCGGTGCTCGTCGCCGGGGTCGCCGCGGTGCTCGGCGTGCTGGTCGGCGGCGCCTACGGCCTGGTCGGGGCCGCCTCGGCGCTCGGCGAGTTCGGCGAGGTGGTGATCAGCATCCCGTGGCTGCAGATCGGCGCCATCGTGCTGGTCGCCACGGTGGCCGGGCTGCTGGCCTCCGTGCTCCCGGCCCGGCGCGCCGCGCGCACCTCCCCGGTGGCCGCCATCGCCGGCTGACCTGCGGTGATCAGGTCACCTGATCGTTCCGGGTCCTGGCTCACCGTCGATGGTGAGCCAGGACCCTGGATGACCAGGTCTCCTGATCGTTCAGGGAGGTATCACCCGCTCCTCGGCCGGGACGGAGCTGCGGCTGGGATGCTGGGACCGTGCCGTCCCCCCTCGCTCGCCGCACCGCCCTGACCGCCGCCGCCCTCGCCCTCCCCGTCGGCTGGCTCGCCCGCGCCGCCTGGGGCCTGCCGACGGCCCTCGGCGCGCACCGCCGCCGGCTGCGCCCGGTCGTCACCGGCTCGGCGCAGTTCTCCGAGGGCAAGTTCCACAACCGGATGCCGACGCCGGCGCTCTCCCCTGCCAACACCCGCGACGGCCTGCTGCGGCAGTGGCACGAGGAGCGGCACGTGGGCCTCCCCGGCGGGCCCATCCCGCTGGCCACCTCGCCGCTGCCCGACCAGGCCGGCGAGCTCGCCGTCACCTGGTTCGGCCACGCCAGTGCGCTGCTCGAGGTCGACGGCCAGCGCGTCCTGGTCGACCCGGTCTGGGGCCACCGGGTGTCGCCGTCGCCGGTGTTCGGGCCCACGCGCCTGCACGAGCCGCCGATCGCGATCGAGGAGCTGCCCCCGGTCGACGCCGTCCTCATCTCCCACGACCACTACGACCACCTCGACCTGCCGACCGTCCGGGCGCTGGTCGCCACGCAGACGGCGCCGTTCGTCGTGCCCCTCGGTATCGGTGAGCACCTGCGCAAGTGGCGCGTGCCCGAGGAGCGGATCATCGAGCTGGACTGGGACCAGACGCACGTCGTCGGGGGGCTGACGCTCACCTGCACCGAGGCCCGGCACTTCTCCGGCCGCTACTTCCACCGCGACACCACCCTGTGGGCGTCGTGGGCGGTCGCCGGGCCGCGGCACCGGGTCTTCTTCGGCGGCGACACGGGGTACACGCCCGCATTCGCCGGGATCGGCGCCCGGTTCGGCCCCTTCGACCTGACGCTGCTGCCGATCGGTGCGTACAACGACGCCTGGCACGCGATCCACATGGACCCCGAGGAGGCGATGCGCGCGCACGGCGACCTCGGCGGGCGGGTGCTGCTGCCGATCCACTGGGCGACGTTCAACCTGGCCTTCCACCGCTGGGCCGAGCCGGTGCAGCGCCTGCTGGCCGCCGCCGAGCGGCGCGGAGCGACCGTCGTCGTGCCGCAGCCGGGCGGGCGCATCGACGTCCTGGACCCGCCGCAGGTGCACGACTGGTGGACGGCGGTCGGTTCCGCGACCCCCGAGGCGCAGGAGGACGCCGGGGTCGGCTCCTCGGTGCTCGCCAGGACGCTGACCCGGCTGCTGTCCTCACGACCGGACTGATCCTCGGGGCGGCAGCCCGGGCCTCCGTGGCGAAACGGTCCTGAACGTATCCGTTGCGCGCAATCTCTTCGGGTGATCCAGATGAATCCGGACTCAACTACCTGCCTCCGGATCCCGATGGTCGAGCACGCCCATCGATGGAGGAGCTCCACCATGTCGCCGTTCAGCCGTCGGCCGCCGCACGCCGAGCAGTCCGTGCACGTCGCCGAGGCGCGGGCCAACGTGGAAGCGGTGACCGAGGTGGTGACCGCCCTCAGCCGCGCCACCACCGCCACCGAGGCGGTCACCGCCGCCCTCGACGCTGTCCGGAAGTGCTTCGGCTGGGCCTACGGCTCGTACTGGCGGGTGGAGCCCGCCGAGCGGGCGCTGCGCTTCGTCCAGGAGTCCGGCGACGCCGGACCGGAGTTCCGCGAGGTGACCCGGCAGGCGTCCTTCCGCGAGGGCGTGGGGCTGGCGGGCCGGGCCTGGCGGGCCCGCGACCTCGTCTTCGTCGCCGACCTGGGGCAGGTGCCCGACTGCGTGCGCGCCCCGGCCGCGCAGCGCGTCGGCGTCCGCAGCGGGATCTGCTTCCCGCTGCTCGAGGACGGCGCGGTCGTCGGCACCATGGACTTCTTCGCCACCGAGACCCTCGACCCGTCCCCCGACCGGCTGGGCGCCCTGCGGGCCATCGGCCGGCTGGTCTCCCAGACCATCGAGCGGATCGTGGCCGCGGAGCGCCAGGCCGAGGCGGCGCAGGACACCGACGCCGTGACCCGGGTGCTGCGGGAGATCGCCGCGGCGGCGACCCCCGAGGACGCCATGGCCCGGTGCCTGGACACCATCCGCGAGGGCTTCGGCTGGGCCTACGGCTCCTACTGGCGGGTGCGGGAGGAGGACCGGGCGCTGCACTTCGTGCAGGAGTCGGGCACGGCCGGCACGGAGTTCCGCGAGGTCACCCTGGCCGCCTCCTTCCGGGAGGGCGTCGGCCTCTCGGGGCGCGCCTGGCGGACCCGCGACCTGGTGTTCGTGGAGGACCTGGCACAGGTGACCGACTGCGTCCGCGCCCCGGCGGCGCAGCGCGCGGGCGTGCGGTCCGGCGTCTGCCTGCCCATCACGGTCGCCGGCGAGGTCGTCGGGACGATGGACTTCTTCGCCACGGAGACCCTGACGCTCGCCCCCGGGCGCGCGGACGCGCTGCGCAACACCGCCTTCCTCCTCGGCCAGGGGATGGAGCGGTTCGCCGCGTCGCAGAAGCTCGAGCGGGCCGGCCGGGAGCTGCTCGAGTCGATCACCGAGGTGGAGCGGAACGTGCTGTCGGCGGCGACCGTGGCGGGCGAAGGCATGCGGCTCACCGAGCAGGCCAACGACCAGGTCGCGGGCCTCGGGGACTCCAGCGCCGACATCGGCAAGGTGGTCAAGACCATCCGCGGCATCGCCGACCAGACCAACCTGCTGGCGCTCAACGCGACGATCGAGGCGGCGCGCGCGGGCGAGGCCGGGCGCGGGTTCGCCGTCGTCGCCAACGAGGTCAAGGAGCTGGCGGCCGAGACGGCGCGGGCGACCACGGACGTCGACGCGAAGGTGTCCGCGATCCAGGACCAGGTCGACCGGGTCGTGGCCGCGCTGGCTGCGATCAGCACCGCGGTCGAGGAGATCAACGAGACGCAGCGGGTGATCGGCGGGGTGCTCACCGAGCAGTCCGCCGTCACGAAGGCGATCCTCGGCTGAGCCCGGGGCCCGGGGTACACCGGCCGTGCCCCCGGGTCAGCGCAGCAGCTTCGACATCCGCCGGTCGGCCAGCGGCTTGCCACCGGTCTGGCAGGTGGGGCAGTACTGCAGCGAGGTGTCGGCGAAGCTCACCTCGCGCACGGTGTCGCCGCAGACCGGGCAGGGCAGGCCGGTGCGCGCGTGCACCTGCAGCCCCGACCGCTTCTCGCCCTTCATCGTGGCGGCCCGCTGACCCACCTGGCGGTCGAGCGCCCCGGTGAGCGTCGCGCGCACGGCGTCGAAGAGACGGACCAGTTCGTCGTCGGTGAGCTTGTCGGCCATCTTGAACGGCGAGAGCCGGGCGGCGTGCAGGATCTCGTCGGAGTAGGCGTTGCCGATGCCGGCGATCAGCGTCTGGTCCGTGAGCGCGCCCTTGAGCTGCCCGGAGCGGCCGGCCATCAGCCGGGCGAACGTCTCGCGATCGGCCTCGAGCGCGTCCGGGCCCAGTCGCGCGATGCCGGGCACCTCGGCCGGCGAGCGGACGACGTAGACCGCCAACCCCTTGCGGGTGCCCTGCTCGGTGAGGTCGAAGCCGTCCCCGTCGTCGAGGTGCACCCGCAGCGCGAGCGGGCCCTTGCCCGGCTTCGGCGGCGCGGCCGGCAGGCTCTCCCGCCAGTGCAGCCAGCCGGCACGGGCCAGGTGGACGACGAGGTGCAGCCCGCTGACGTCGAGGTCGAGGAACTTGCCGTGCCGGGCGGCGCCGGTGATCTCCAGTCCGGCGAGCGACGACAGCGGCGGGTCGAAGGTCTTGATCGCCTGGACCGCGGCGAGGTCGGCGCGCGCCAGCACGTGGCCGACGGCGTTCTCGCGCAGGAACGCGGCCAGCGCCTCCACCTCGGGCAACTCGGGCACCCGCCCATGATCGCCCGGATCGCGGCGTCGCGCCGTCCCCGATCGGGCGGTTTCCCGGCGGCGGCGTTGCGGCGGTACGACGACCGCATGACGGCCACGACGACCTGGTGGAGACCCTGTTGCGGCGGCTTCCGGGGCCCTCGCCCGCGAGTACACCTTCGTCCGTAGGCCCGTTCCACCGGGCGCGGGCCCCGACGATGGAGGTCATCGTGACCAGGTTCCGACTCAGCTCCCTGGCGGTCCTCGCCGGCGTGCTCGCGCTGCTGGTCGGCGTGCTCACCCCGGCGTCGGCCGCGGGAGCGACCGCTGCGCCGTACTGCGGGCTGGTGTGGGGCTCGCTTCCGGAGAACGGCGCCGCAGCCACCCCCGGCCTGACCGTGACCGACGTGCGCGCCGGCCGGCACGCCTGCTTCGACCGCCTGGTCGTCGACCTGCGCGGTCCCGCGGCGGCGGCCGGCTACTCGGTGCGCTACGTCGACGCGGTGCACCGGGAGGGCTCGGGCGACGTCGTCCCGCTGGCGGGCGGCGCGGCGCTGCGGATCGTCGTCCACGCCCCGGCGTACGACGCGTACGGGCGGGCCACCTACCTGCCGCCCAGCCCCGGCGAGGTCGTCGACGTCGACGGCTTCCGCACCCTCCAGCAGGTCGCGTGGGCCGGCTCCTTCGAGGGCCGCACCACCCTGGGGGTCGGCACCCGCGCCCGGCTGCCGTTCCGCACCTTCACCCTGCTCGGCACCCCCGGGGACGACGACGCGGTGCGCCTGGTGATCGACGTCGCCCACCGCTGGTGACCGCTCCGCACCCGACGGGGGCTGCACACCGGGCCGGCTCCGGTGTGCAGCTCCCGCCGTCGTCTCAGCCCCGGTGCAGCACCTCCACCACGACCCGGTTCGGGCTCTGCAGCCGGTAGACGCGGAACGGTCGCTCGGCCGCGATGCCGAGGAACGACACCAGCTGCCCCTCGAACACCGGGTCCAGCACGACCTCGCGCACGGCCGGCCCGACGGCGGGCAGCCGACCGGGCCCCGCGTACGGGGCGATCCCGGTGTCCCCGGGAAGCCCCACCCCGGTGACCACGAGCTGGAGGACCGCCTCCCCCGCCACGGTCACCGCGGCACCGCTCCCCGCCGAGCGCGCCTCGGGCACGTAGCGGGCGTCCCAGCCGGGCAGCCCCGCGCCGTCCACCTCGAGGACGACCCGGTCGAACCCCTCGTGCCGGCCGACCCGGACGTCGGTCACCGTCACCGCCGCCCCCGGCGACGCCGCGGCCGTGTCCGGCCGGGTGTCGGCGACGAAGGGCGGCGGCACGGTGGGCGACGGCCGCGGCGCGGTGGTGGGCTGCGGCACGGGGGTGGCCGGCGCCGTCGTGGCGGCGGACGGCGACGACGGGTCCGGCGACGGGGTCGGCGCCGGAGGAGTGAGGAACTCGGCGTAGTCGGCCGGCAGCAGCGGCGCGTCCGTGAGCGCACCGGAGGGCAGCGGTGCCTCCACCGGCTCTCCCCCGCTGGTCAGCAGGACCGCCGCGACCCCCGGCAGGCTGGTCGCGGTGAGCACGATCTGCGCCACGGCCCGGCGGCTGGCGGACAGCGGCGCGGTGCCGGAGAGGTCGATCGTCGCCGTGGCCGCGTCGATGCCGGTCACCGACAGCGTCGTCCCCGAGGGCAGGGCCGTGGACAGCTGCTCCCGCTGCTCCTCCTCGGTCGGGCCGGCGGACAGCGCGGACAGCAGCTCGCCCAGCCGCTCCTCGGGGGTCCCCGCGCCGGTCTCGCGGGCTCGGGGGACGAGCGCCTCGTCGCCGCCGACGAAGTAGGCCCAGCCGGTCTGACCGACTACCGACGACGGCACGGCCGACGGCGCCGGCGTCGGCGCGGCGAGCCCGTACGGGACGTCGCCCGGCGCGATCGTCGACGGGCCCTCGCCGGTCGGGACCCCGCACGACGCCGTCACCGCGAGGACGGCGCCCAGCGCGCCGGCGGCGCGCAGCCGGTGGCGGCTCACGTCGGCGCCGCCGGCAGCGAGAGGACGAACCGGGCGCCGCCGCCCGGGCTCGCGGCGCACCACGCCGCGCCGCCGTGCTGCGCGGTGGTCTCGGCCACGATGGCCAGGCCCAGCCCCGCGCCGGGCACCGATCGGCGCGCCGAGCCGGGCGCCCGGGCGAAGCGCTCGAAGATCCGTTCCCGGTCCAGCGGGGCCACGCCGGGACCGGCGTCGTCCACCGTGACGAGCACCGCGCCGTCGCCGCGCCGGACCTCCACGCACTCCGGCCCGCCGCCGTAGCGGTCGGCGTTGTCCAGGAGGTTGCGCACCGCCCGCTCCAGCCGCGACTTGTCCCCGAGCACGGTGGTCTCCTGCTCGGGAGCGGCCGCCAGCAGGCCGTCGGGCCGGCCGGTCCGTGCCAGCACCTCGCGGACCAGCGCCGTCATGGACACCGGGACGGCGTCGGGCACGTGGCCCGCGCCGTCGAACCAGGCGAGCTCCAGCAGGTCGTCCAGGGTGACGCGCAGCCGCGCGACCTCCCCCTCCACCAGGGCCAGGGCCTGCTGAGCCCGCGGCGGGAGCTCGTGGCGCCGGGTGGCCAGCACCTCGACGCTCGTGGTCAGGCTGGTGAGCGGGCTGCGCAGCTCGTGGCTGACGTCCCCGACGAAGCGGGCGTCGCGGGTGATCCGTGCGGCGAGGGCGTCGACCATGCTGTTAAAGGCGGCCACGATGCCGACGAGGTCGGGGTCGTCGGTGGCCGGGAGCCGGGTGGACAGCTCGCCGCCGGCGATCCGGGTGGCCGCGCCGGCGACCTGCTCCAGCGGGGAGACGGCGCGCCGGCTGGCCCACGCCCCGAAGCCGGCGCCCGCCAGGGTCGCCACGGCCGCGCCGGCACCGAGCACCACGGCCAGCGTGCGCAGCAGCGTCTCCAGGTCGTCGAGCGGTGCCACCTCGTAGAACTCGATCCCCGCGCTGACCACGGGAACGGCGACGACGAGCCGCGGGCCGTCCGCCGTCTCGACCCGCACCGCGCCCGCCGCGCCGGTGCCCACCACCTCCTGCACGGCCGCCGGCACGTCCCGCCGTCCGATCTCCAGGCTCGAGGAGTACCAGTCGTCCCCGCTCCGGACGACGACCTCCGCGTCGCCGAACGGGACGAGCTCGCCCAGCACCCGGCCGACGTCGTCCCCGGCGCCGGACAGCCGGTTGCGCAGGACGTCGGCGTCGGCGAACGCCTGCTGGGTGAGCGCCTGCTCGCGCTGCTCCACGACGAAGCTGCGGGCCAGCAGCCAGGTGGTGATCACGAGCACGGCCGAGACCAGGAGGGTGCTGGCCGCGAAGCCCAGCACGATGCGGCGCCGCAGCCCCCGCCGCCCCGGGATCCTGCTCACCGGCGGCTCACTGCGGGTCCAGGCGGTAGCCCAGCCCCCGGACGGTGACCACCAGCCGAGGGCTGCTCGGATCCCGCTCGACCTTCGTCCGCAGCCGCCGCACGTGCACGTCGACGATCCGCTCGTCCCCGAAGAAGCCGTGCTCCCACACCCGCTCGAGCAGCGCCTGCCGGCTGAAGACCCGCCCCGGAGCACCCGCCAGCTCGCACAGCACCCGGTACTCCGTCAGCGTCAGCGGGACCAGCTGCTCCCCGCGGTAGACGGTGCCGCTGGCCTCGCGCAGGACCAGCGGCGCGCGGGGGTCGTGGTCGAGGACCACGCCGGCCTGACCGCCGGCCTGCCCGGCGGTCTGGTGGTGTCCCGGTGCCTGCGCGGTCCGGCGGCGCAGGGCGCGCAGCCGCGCGGTGATCTCCTTGATCTGGAAGGGCTTGGTCACGTAGTCGTCGGCGCCCGCCTCGAGCGCCTCGACGATGTCCTGCGTGTCGGCGCGGGCGCTGACCACGACGACGGGCAGGTCGTGGGCGCGGCGCACCTCGCGGATGACGGTGAAGCCGTCCATCGAGCCGAGCATCAGGTCGACGATCATCATGTCGGGCGCGGCGATGCCCACCATGCGGACGGCGTCCTCCCCGGAGGCGGCCTCGGCGACGTCGTACCCCTCGTCCTCCAGCGCCCACCGCAACGCGGTCCGGATGGAGTCGTCGTCCTCGACGACCAGGATCCGCAACGACACGCGGACATGCTGCCACCGCCGGGCCCCCGCCCCGAGCGCGCCGGCTCCCGTCATCCGATCGCAATGGAACGACACGGAGGATCGCAAAGTCGGGTCGCGAGGCTGGGGGAGACCGTGCGGATGCCGACCGCCGAGGAGACCCCCGTGCGCCCTGCCGACCGCGACCGCGTGGACCCCGGCGCGTCCGGGGCCGGGTCGGACGAGGTCGTCGTGCGGCTCACCGAGGACATGCTCGCCGACGGGGTGGCCGACATCCGCTGGGCGCTCCACGATGCACTGGTCACAGGTGCGCGGCGGGTGGTCGTCGACCTCCGGGACGTGGAGCACCTGTCGAGCCCGGCGGCGGCCAGCCTGCTCACCGCGCACCGGGCGTGCCGCGCCCGCGGCGGCAGCGTGGTCGTCCGCGGGGCCAACCGGCGAACCGTCGGCCTGCTGCGCCGCACCGGCCTGTGGCGGGTGCTGGGGCTCGAGGACCTCGGCCGCTCCGCCTGACCGGCCTTTCCGCGGGAACCCACGCCCGCCCTTCCGCGGAGCCGCTGGGGGAGCGGCGCGGCAACGCCGCTCCTAGGCTCGCCGGGTGCCCACCGCGCTGCTCTGGTTCCGCCGGGATCTGCGGCTGGGCGACCACCCCGCACTGCTCGCCGCCCGCGATGCGGCGGGCCCGGACGGCGACGTCCTGCCCGTGTTCGTCTTCGACGACCGGCTGTGGGGGCCGTCCGGCGAGCCCCGGCGTCGCTTCCTCCTCGACTGCCTGGCCGCGCTGGACGGCGACCTCGACGGCGCCCTGGTGCTGCGCTCCGGCGACCCGGCGCAGGTCCTGCCCGCGCTGGCGCAGGAGGTGGGTGCGACGTCGGTGCACGTCAGCGCCGACGCCGGTCCGTACGGCCGCCGCCGGGACGACGCCGTGGAGCGGTCGCTGGGTGACGTCCCGTTCGTGCGCACCGGCTCCCCGTACGCGGTGACGCCCGGCCGGGTCACCAAGGCCGACGGGACGCCGTTCCGCGTCTACTCCCCCTTCGCCCGGGCCTGGCGCGAGCACGGCTGGCGCGCGCCGGCGTCGTCCCCGGACGGCGTCCGGTGGCGCACCGGCGTCCGCTCGGAGGAGCCGCCTGCCGCGCCGGACCTCTACGGGGTCGTCCTCCCGCCCGCCGGCGAGCAGGCGGCGCGCGCCGCCTGGGCCCGCTTCCGGGACGACCGGCTGCTGGGCTACGCCGACGGGCGCAACGTGCCCGGCGGCGACGGGACCAGCCGGCTGTCGGCGTACCTGAAGTACGGCTGCATCCACCCCCGCACGCTGCTGGCCGACCTCGCCGCGGCCGGGCAGAGCGAGTCGGTGCGCCGCTACGCCGACGAGCTGGCCTGGCGGGACTTCTACGCCGACGTCCTCTGGCACCGGCCGGAGTCGGCCCGGGAGTACCTCAAGCCCGAACTGCAGGCGATGAGCTACGACGACGGCCCGCACGCCGACGAGCTGGTGCGCGCCTGGCAGACCGGCCGCACCGGCTTCCCGATCGTCGACGCCGGCATGCGCCAGCTGCTGGGCGAGGCCTACGTGCACAACCGGGTGCGAATGATCGTCGCCTCGTTCCTGGTCAAGGACCTGCACCAGGAGTGGACGCTCGGCGCCCGGTACTTCATGGAGCACCTGGTCGACGGGGACCTGGCCAGCAACAACCACGGCTGGCAGTGGGTCGCCGGTACCGGCACCGACGCCTCGCCGTACTACCGGGTGTTCAACCCGATCACCCAGGGCAAGAAGTTCGACCCCGACGGCACCTACGTGAAGCGCTGGGTGCCCGAGCTGCGCGACCTGGACCCGAAGCACGTGCACGAGCCGTGGACGGCGCCCGGCGGGCTCCCGGCCGGCTATCCGGAGCCGGTCGTCGACCACGCGCACGAGCGCCAGGTGGCGCTGGACCGCTACGCCCGCGTCCGCGGCCGCTGAGCCCGGTCGGCCGGTTCAGCCGACGAGCAGCGTCACCGGGTCCCGCCGGACGACGGTGCGGACGACCAGGGCGACCGCCACGGCCGAGGCCGCGGCGACGGCGGCGACCATGACCGGGGCCGGGCCGCCGTCGACCGCGACGGCCAGCACGCCCCACACCACGGCGAGCGCGAAGGGCCCGGCGGCCGCGCGGGCGGTGAGCACCAGCGCGCAGGCGACCAGGGCGACCGCGATCAGGGCGCCGACCGCCCAGATCTGGGCGGTGGTGCCCGATGCCGGGGCGCCGAGGGCGACCCCTGCCTGGCCGGCGTTGACCGTCGCGGCCACCGTGACCCAGCCCAGCAGCAGGCCGGCGACGGCGGCCGGCAGCACCCGGCCCAGGCCCTCGACCGGGAGGTCCTGCAGCCGCGCCCAGGCGACCGCGGTGGCCGCCACGATGCAGAACAGCAGCACGAGCGGGAACAGCGGCACCGAAACCCCGATCAGGGGGAACGCGATCTCCCACGCCGCGTTCCCGGCGAAGGCGGCGGCCAGCGGCCAGCCGGTGCGCCGGTGCAGCTCCCGCCCGCGCTGCGACGGCAGCGCCTGGTAGACCGCCCACGCCAGCGCGCCGGCGAAGATGACGCCCCAGATGGTGAAGGCGTAGCCGGCCGGGGTGATCAGCGAGCCGGTCTCGTCGCTGACCGCGCCGACGCTGCGCCCGGCGAGCGCGCTGCCCAGGGGGCTGCCGGCCACCTGCGCGACGGCGGCGGCGAGCACCGCCGCGGCCCGGATCCCGTCCTGTCCTGCTCCGCTCGAGGTCATGCCGCGGGTGTGCCCGGGCCACCCGACGGCGAACCGGTCAGCCGCGCAGCCGGGGGGCGGCGGCGGCCGGGTCACCGGCCGTGCCCGGAGCAGCGGCGAGGGCCCGCGCCCACGCCACCAGCCCGGCGACGTCGACCCCGTGCGGCGGGGCGGCCGCGTACCCGGCGACGTTCCCCGCGCCCCGGTCCAGCAGCGTGGCCGCTCCCCGCGCGTTGCCGCGGGCGGCATGGGTCAGCCCGACGGCGAGCTGCGCCAGGCCCCGCCACAGCTGCCGCTCCTCCTCGGGCGCGGACTTCCAGGCGTCCTCGAGCACCTCGTGCGCGTGGAACGGGCGGCCCGCGTCCAGCAGCTCCTGGGCCTCGGCGAGCGCCACCTCCGGCGGCCGGACGACGCCCTCGGGGGCGCGCCCCTCGCCCACGGCGCCGTGGGGCAGCGGACGCCCGAGGGCATCCCGCGGCCGCGCATTGCGGGCCCGGCCCTCGTCGTCCCGGTCACGGTCGGCCACGACGCCATCCTGCCCGCCCACGGTGGACGCGCGACGGCCGACCGTGCGGTTGCATGACATTCGTCGGACGGCCCGTGCATCCAGGACGGCGGGGGGCACGGAAGAGGGGGTGTCGCACCTCCTGCTACGAGAGGAAAGACCATGAACACCACCACCCGCACGATCGGCCGCACCGCCGGTGTCCTCACCGCCGCCGGCGCCATGGCCCTGGTGGCCACCCCGGCCCTGGCCGACAGCCACACGGCGACCGTCTCGGTCCTCCACGGCATCCCGGAGACCCCGGTCGACGTCTACGCCAACGGTGAGGAGCTCATCTCCGACTTCCAGCCGGGCACCCTGACCGACCCGCTGACGCTGCCCGGCGGCGAGTACGACCTGACCGTGTACCCGGCCGGCGCCGACCCGGAGTCCGCCGAGGTCGCGGTCAGCCTCGACGACGTGGAGATCCCCGCCGGTGCCAACGCCACCGTGGTGGCCCACCTGACCGAGGGCGGCGACCCGGAGCTCACCCCCTTCGTGAACGACACATCCGCTGTCCCCGCGGGCGAGGGGCGAGTCACCGTGCGGCACGTGGCCGCCGCACCCGCGGTCGACGTCCGGGCCGGCGGCCAGGTCGTCATCGACGGGGTGACCAACCCGAACGAGGAGTCGCTGACCGTCCCGGCCGGGACCGTGTCCGCCGACGTGGTGCTCGCCGGCACCGACACCGTGGCGATCGGCCCGGCCGACCTGTCGGTGGCCGAGGGCGCGAACACGATCGTCTACGCCTGGGGTTCCGGTGACGCCGGCTACGAGCTCGCCACCCAGACGGTGACCGGTGCGGCCTCCGCCCCGAGCGGCGTCCCCGGTGGCACGGCCGGTCTCGCCGAGGAGTCGGGCCTGCCGCTGCCGGTCGGTGCCGCCGTCGTGGCCGGTCTCGCGCTGGCGGGTGCGGGCGCTGTCCGCATGGCCCGCGCCTCGCGCTGACCGCCAGAGGACCGAGGAACTGACCGTGCGACCCGCCGCCGCCTCCGTCGGTCTGGGCCTGGCCCTGGCCGTCGGCGCGCCGATCGCCTGGGCCGTGGCCCAGCCGGAGGCGACGGCTGGCGCACCGCTCGACCAGGCGCTGGAGCGTCCCGGCATCGTCGCCGAGGCGCCGCCCCCGTCGACCGAGGCGCCGTCCTCGTCCGTCCAGGTGCCACCCGCGACCGCGGCGGCGCCGTCCAGCACCAGGTCCCTGCCACCGGTGACCGTCCGCGACGCGTCACCGGTGGTGGTGCCCGCCGCCCCCGCCCCCGTCCGTCTCCACCTGCCCGCTCGCGGTATCAGTGCACCGATCGACCCGGTCGGCGTCGCCGGGGACGGCCAGATGGAACTGCCGGAGGACGTGGACCGGGTGGGCTGGTACCGCTTCGGCCCGGAGCCCGGCACGGACGGCAACGCCGTGCTCGCCGGGCACGTGGACGACCGGGAGCAGGGCATCGGCGCCCTCTTCCCGGTGCGCGACGCCGAGCCCGGCGACGAGCTCACCGTCACCGACGCGGCCGGGGAGACCACCCGCTGGCGCGTCGTGTCCCGCGAGCTCGTGCAGAAGCAGGTGCTGCCGCTCGAGGAGATCTTCGCCCGCACGGGGCCGCCCCGGCTGGTCGTCATCACCTGCGGCGGTCCGTTCCTGCCCGAGTTCCGCAGTTACCGCGACAACGTCGTCGTGGTCGCCGAGCCGGTGGTGGACGCCGCGCGGTGACCGGGCTGCTCACCCGGCCGGTGGGCGACCTCGGTAGCGTCCCCGACGTGACCTCCGATCCGGTGCCGACGCCTCCGGGTGCCGCGGACCCGGAGGACGCCGAGGTGGGCCGCCGCTTCGCCGCCGGTGACGAGCAGGCGCTGGTGCTGGCCTACGAGCGGTGGGCCGGCCAGGTGCACGGGATGGCGGTGCGCGCCTTCGGCTCCGGGCCGGACGCCGAGGACGTCACCCAGCAGACCTTCATCTCCGCCTGGACCGGGCGCGCCCGCTACCGGCCGGACCAGGCACCCCTCCCGGCCTGGCTGACCGGCGTCTGCCGGCACAAGATCGCCGACACCTGGGCGCGCCGCGACCGGATGCGCCGCGAGGCCGAGGCCGCCGTCTCCGAGGCAGGGGCCACACCTGCCCGCGGGACGACGCCGGCGGTCGACACCGTTGTGGCCGACAGGATGCTGGTGCTCGAGGAGCTGGACCGTCTGGGGCAGCCGCAGCGCGGGATCATCGAGCTCGCCTTCTTCGCCGACCTCACCCACGCCCAGATCGCCGAGCGCACCGGAATTCCGCTGGGCACGGTGAAATCCCATATCCGCCGCACGCTCGAACGCCTGAGAAGCCGATTGGAGGTGGACGGTGACGCACTGCCAGCCTGAGCAGCTCGCCCTGGCCGCCCTGCGCGAGCCATTGCCCGACGACGACGCCGCCCACCTGGCGTCGTGCGAGGACTGCCGGTCCGAGGTCCGTTCCCTGCAGCGGGCCGTCGACGCGGTCGCAGTACCCGAGTTCGCCGCGTCCGTCGCCCCCGTGGCGCCGCCGGCCTCGGTGTGGGCGGGCATCGCCGCGGCCACCGGGGTGTCCCCTGCCCCGCGGTCGGAGGCGTCCGCCGCCACGGCACCGGCCCCGCCGGTCGCGGTCGCCCGGCCTGCGCCGGTCGCCGCTCCGCCCGAGGACCCCCCTGCGGGCGCCCAGGTGCTGCCGTTCCGCTCCCGCCGTCCCCGGGTGCTGCTGATGGCCGCGGCCGGCCTCGTCGGCGCCGTCGTGGGCGCCGGTGCGGTGGCCGTGCTGGACCGCACCGACGACGTCGAGCCGCTCGCCGCGGTGGCGCTCGACCAGCTCGCCGATGCGCCGGCGTCGGGCCGTGCGGAGGTCGTGGTCCGCGACGACGGCTCCCGCGCCCTGCAGGTGGACCTCGAGGCCCCGGACCTGGACGGCGAGTACTACGAGATCTGGCTGATCGAACCGGATGTCGTCGAGATGGTCCCGCTCGGCGTGCTGCGCCCGGGGAACCAGACGTTCGAGCTGCCGGCGGGGCTCGACCTCGCCGCGTACCCGATCGTCGACGTCTCGGTGGAGCCGCTCGACGGCGATCCGGCGCACTCGGGCGTCTCGGTGGCCCGGGGCCAGCTGGAGAGCTGACCGGTGCCTGGCGTGTGGACATGACGCCCGACGCGCTGCCTTCGGACGACCTCGGCGCCTCCTGGCGCGCGGTCCGCCCGCGTCCGCCGGGCCGGCACCTGGACAGCGCCGCGTCCAGCCGGCAGAGCCACCGGGCGCTGGAGGCCGCGGCGCACCACGCCCGGCACGAGGCGGAGCTCGGCGGCTACGTCGCCGAGGCGACCGCCGACGACCTGCTGCAGCAGGGCCGCTCGGTGCTGGGCGGCCTGGTCGGCATGGCGGCCGCCGACGTCGCCTTCGTGGAGTCCGCACAGGCGGCGCTGGTCGCCCTGCTCTCCGGCTGGCGGCTGCCCGCGGGTTCGCGGGTGGCCTGCCTGCCCGGCGAGTACGCCCCCAATGTGGCGCAGCTGCGGGCGGCGGGGCTGCAGCCGGAGCCGCTGCCGGTCGACGGCCTGGGCCGGGCCGCCGTCGACGGCGTGGCCCGGCTGCTGGCCGTCGATCCCCCGCGGTTCGTCCACCTGACGCACATCGGGAGCCACCGCGGCCTCCTGCAGCCCGCCCGCGAGATCGCCACCCTCTGCCGCGAGGCCGGTGTCCCGCTGGTCCTCGACGCCGCGCAGTCCCTCGGGCACGTGGACGTCGACCTGGGCGCCGACGTCGTCTACGGCACTTCCCGCAAGTGGCTGGCCGGCCCCCGGGGGGTCGGGATGCTCATCGCGCGCCCGGCGATCGCGGCGCAGCTGGTCCCCGTGCTGCCGGAGCCCGCGGACGTGCCGCCGATGCGGGCCTTCGAGTCGGGGGAGGCGCACGTCGCGGGCCGGGTCGGGCTGGTCGTCGCGGTCGGGGAGCACCTCGCCGCGGGCCCCGACCGGGTGCGCGACCGGCTGGCCGCGCTCGGCCGGGCCACGCGGGAGCTGCTGGACGGCGTGGCCGGCTGGCGCGCCGTCGAACCGGCAGGGGAGCCGACCGCGACGACGACCCTGCGCCCGCCGGACGGCGTCGACGTCGTCGCGACCCGCACCCGGCTGCTGACCGAGCACGGGATCGTGCTCAGCGCGATCGGTCCGGAGCGGGCGCCGGGCGAGATGACCGGGCCGGTGCTGCGGGTCTCCCCGCACCTGGACGCGACGGTGGAGGACCTCGAGGCGCTCGCCGCGGCTCTCTGACCGGGCGGCAGGTCCCCACCCGTCCGGGAACGCCTCTTGCGCTGCGTGCGCGGCCACCTCTACGGTTCATTACATGAGTAATGAACCCAGGGAGCTCATCGGCCCTGGAGCGGCCCGGTCCGCCCCGTGAACGAGGACGGTGGACCGATCTTCCGGCAGGTCGCGGACCTGATCGAGAACGCGATCGTCGACGGCTCCCTCGACGAGGAGAGCCAGGCGCCCTCGTCCAACGAGCTGGCCGCCTTCCACCGGATCAATCCCGCGACCGCCGCCAAGGGGCTCAACCAGCTGGTGGCCGACGGGGTCCTCTACAAGAGACGAGGAGTCGGGATGTTCGTCGCCACGGGCGCCCGCGACCAACTGCTCAAGCGGCGGCGCAGCGAGTTCGCCGACCTCTACGTCCGTCCGCTCCTGGCCGAAGCGCAGAAGCTCGGCATCTCCGCGCGGGAGCTCACCACCATGATCGACCGCTGGGAGGACCCCCGATGACCGCCGTCGCCACCATCCGGAACGTCACGATGCGCTACCGCGACCACACCGCGCTCGACGACGTCACCACCGCTTTCGCGGAGCACGCCATCACCGGTCTGCTGGGCCGGAACGGCGCCGGCAAGACCACGCTGATGCAGGTGCTCACCGGCCAGCGGGTGCCCACCAGCGGGCACGCCGAGGTCTTCGGTGGACGGCCCTACGAGAACGACGAGGTGCTGGGCCGCATCTGCTTCATCAAGGAGGGGCAGCGCTACCCCGACCACTTCCGGGTCCGCGACGCCCTGGACTCGGCGGCCATGGTCTTCCCCGGCTGGGACGACGCCCTGGCCCGCTCGCTGGTCGACGCCTTCGAGCTCCCCGCCAAGCGCCCGATCAAGAAGCTCTCGCGAGGCATGAACTCCGCCGTCGGCATCATCATCGGGCTGGCCTCGCGCGCGCCGCTCACCCTCTTCGACGAGCCCTACCTCGGGCTCGACGCCGTCGCCCGGCACCTCTTCTACGACCGGCTGCTCGCCGACTACGCCGAGCATCCGCGCACCGTCGTCCTCTCCACGCACCTCATCGAGGAGATCGCCGACCTGCTCGAGCACGTGGTGCTCATCGACCACGGCCGGCTGCTCGTCGACGCCGACGCCGAGACGCTGCGGGCCAGCGCCGTCACCGTGACCGGGCCGCAGGAGCGCGTCGCCGCCTTCGCGGCCCGCCACGAGCTCCTGCAGCAGGAGTCGCTCGCCGGCTACAGCCGGGCCGTCGTCCGCCTCCTCGGCGACGCCGACGGCGACGACGCCGCGGCGGCCGACCTCGCCTGGGAGCCCACTCCGCTCCAGACGCTCGTCGTCGCCCTCAGCCTGCGTTCCGTCTCCCCCGCGACCGCTCCCACGGGCCTCCAGGAGGTCTCCCGATGAACCGCATCCTCAGTGCCGCGCGCCTGCACGTGGTGCACCCGCTGGTCATCCTCGGCGTCCCCTGGGTGGTCGTGGGGATCAGCTTCGCCATCAACGTGGCCCTGTGGGGCAGCGTCGGGATCGGCGAGGACGACCCCGGCGCCACCACCTGGGGTGTCGTGGCTCTGTACGCGGCGGTGGCGTTCATCTTCGGCCAGGCGGTGACCCAGCTGCTGCCCTTCGCGATGGGCGTGAGCCTCAGCCGCCGCGCCTTCTTCCTGGGGACGGCGCTCGTGGCGGCGGTGCAGGCGGTGGGCTACGGGCTCGCCGTGGCCACCCTGACCCGGATCGAGCGGGCGACGGACGGCTGGGGCGTCGCGCTCTCCTACTGGGCGCCCGGGCCGCTGTACGTGGAGAGCTTCTGGCTGCAGGTCCTGGTGTCGGGGACGCCGATGCTCGCGTTCATGGCGATCGGCGTGGGTGTCGGCATCGTGCAGAAGCGCTGGGGGCTCAACGGCATCTGGGGGCTCATCATCGGCCTCACCGCGGTGATCGGCGGACTCATCGTGCTGATCAGCTGGCGGCGCGGATGGGACGACCTCGGGTCGTGGCTCGGGGACCGGGACATCGCCACGCTGGCCGTCGGTCTCCCTCTCGCCGTGGCCGCGGTCCTGGGCGTGCTCGCCTTCGGTGGGATCCGTCGCGTCGTTCCCTGACCCGCGCTCCTGGCACCCGGGCCCCTGTTCCGCCACGTGACGGAACAGGGGCCTTGCCGTGCCCGATGCCATGCCCGCAGAGACCGCGGTCCTGCGCCGCCGGTCGGCATGTTCGCCGCGACCCCGACCGACCGCACACCTCTCCCGGAGGCGAGGCCGCACCCGCCGGCTATGGCGTCGATGCACGCCGTTCTCCTCGGCTGTCGTGCTTTCCGCGGTGGAGCCTCGTGAGGGTGGCCGGCCCGGCGGCCCGGCGGTGGCGTTTTACGGCGGGAAGCGTCGCGGGGGCGGGGCCGGCCACCGCGGCGGTCGAGGCGGGTGCGGGCATGACGAAGGGGCCCCAGCACGAATGCTGGGGCCCCTTCGGGAATGGTTGTCCGGCGGCGTCCTACTCTCCCACCCCGTCTCCAGGGCAGTACCATCGGCGCTGAAAGGCTTAGCTTCCGGGTTCGGAATGTGACCGGGCGTTTCCCTCTCGCCATGGCCGCCGTAACT
>NZ_JBJHAM010000016.1:0-86578 GCF_054051035.1 Blastococcus sp. SYSU DS0619
CCGCCCCCCCCCCCCCCCCCCGCCCCCCCCCCCCGCCCCCCGCCCGCCCCCCCCCCCCCCCCCCCCCCCCCCCCCCCCCCCGGCAGCCGGATCAGACCTGCTCGGCCTGACGACGGCGGTAGGCGACGGCACCGGCGGCAGCCGCACCGACCGCGGCCAGGGCGCCGACCCCGATGGCGGCCTGGTTCTCGATGCCGGCCGTGTCACCGGCGCCGGTCTCGGCACCACCGGCGGGGGCGGTGCCCATCTGCGCGACCTCGAGCGCACCGCAGGCGGCCGGGGCGGTGGCCTCCATGGGCAGCGACGGGTCGAGGTCGCTCATGACATTCCCGTCGTAGGCGCCGCTGCCGTCCTTGTCGATCCCGTGCACCACGAGCACGGCGGTGCCGTCCTCGAACGCCTGGTGCACGTCGTCGGTGACCTCGAAGGTGCGCTCGTAGCTGATCGAGCCGCCCTCGGCGGTCGGGAAGCGGTCGATCGCCAGGCCGCTGTCCGGGCCGGTGTCGCCGCTGGTGGTCAGCGACGTGCCGATGGCGCCGTAGTACTTCGCGGCCTCGCTGACGCTCACGAAGCCGTCGCCGTCGGCGTCGTCGGCGAGGTCGTTGGTCGGGCACTCGCCCAGGGCGCCGATGTGGAAGTGCTGGGCGTGCGGCGAGCCGGCGAGCAGCCCGGTCGCCTCGACCATGACCGTCGCGGTGTTGCCGTCCAGGGTGACCATCCCGGTGCCGGTGACGCCCGACTGGTTCACCGCGCCGAGGTCGGCCTGGTAGCTGTGGGCGCCCTCGTGGGCGGAGGCCGTGGAGACGGCCAGCAGCGGGAACGCCGCGGCGGCGAGTGCGACGGTCGGGAGTGCGAGTGCCTTGCGCATGGTGTGCTCCTCGTGCTCGGAGTGAGGGCGGCGGTCGGAACCGTCCACCCGTCGTGCCGGCCGGCGCGCCGGTGCGCCGTCCGTGGATCCGGTCCGGAGACCCGGAGCAGCGGCGATCCCCCGCAGGAGGTCCCCCTGCTGTCGCGCTGTCCGACCTGCATTCGGGCCCTGGGGCCGGATCGGTTCACCCCCACCGGAAAACTTTCGACGGCGCGGCACCGGGTTGACCACGAAGGGGTGGTCCCCCACGCTGGCCGGGCCACGGGCAACCGGAAACCCGGCTGCGAACGAAGGACGGGCATGACTCCTCCGCGACGCGCGCCCCTCGACCAGAGCCGCCGGCGACGAGGTGCGGCAGTGCTGCTCGCCCTGGTCGGCGTGCTGTTCCTGGGTGCGACCCCGTCGGCGCTCGCGCACGACGGTCTGGTGGGCACCAGCCCGGCAGCGGGGACCACCGTCGATACGGCGCCCTCCGCCGTCCAGCTGGACTTCACCGGCGAGCCGCTCCCGCTCGGCACCCAGGTCGCGGTGGTCGGTCCCGACGGCACGCCGGTCTCCGCAGGGGCCGCCGAGATCCGCGGTACGTCGGTGGTCCAGCCGCTCGCCGCCGACCTGCCCGCCGGGACCTACCGCGTCGACTGGCGGAGCACCTCCTCCGACGGGCACCCGCTGTCGGGCGGCTTCGACTTCACCGTTGCCACGGCCGGCATGCCGAGCGGTCCGGCGTCCGCGGTGCCGGCGGAGGAGCCGGTGGCGGAGGAGCCCGTGGCGCCGTCGCCGGCGGCCGCGGGCCACGACGTGGCCGCTCCGGCCGACGACGGCTCGGCGGTGTGGCCCGTGGTCGGCGCCATCGTCCTCATCGGGCTCGGCGTCCTCGTGGTGGACCGGCTGCGCAGGCGCGCGTGAGCCCCGCCGGCACCGTGGCGTCTGCGCCGCCCGCACCCGTCGAGGGCCGGCCGCGGCAGGCAGGCCGGGCGCCGTGGCGCGCGGTCCTGCTCACGGGCGGGGGTCTCGCCGCGCTCCTCGCCGGCGCGCTGGTCGTCGGGGGCGGGGCCCCCGCCACCGCACCGTCCGGGCTTCCCGGCGCCGGCCGGCTCGTCGAGTGGGGGCTGCCCGTGGTGACCCTCGCCGGTCGGATCGCCGCCGTCGGCACCGTGGGCGCGCTGCTCGCCGCTGCCGTCCTGCTGCCCGGCCCGGCCGGGCAGCCCGGGGAGTCGCGGCGGGCGCTCCGGGCGGCGTCCGCCTGGGCGCTGGCCTGGACGGTGGCGACGGCGCTGGGCGCGCTGCTCACGGTCAGCCGGCTCGTCGGCACCGCCCCCACCTCGCTGACCGGGGAGTCATTGCGCATCTTCGTCGAGGACACCGGGGCCGGTCGCGCGGCCCTGTTGGGAGTGGCGCTCGGCGGCCTCGTCGCGGTCGCCGCCCGCCGCTGCACCGGCGTGCCCGCCGCGGGCCTGCTGCTGGTCGTGGCGCTGACGGCGCTCGTCGTCCCCGTCGTGCTCAGCGGGCACTCGGCCGGGGCGGAGGACCACCTGCTGGCGGTCACGACGCTCGGCGTCCACGTCGTCGCCGCGACCGTCTGGGTCGGGGGCCTGCTCGCCCTCCTCGTCCACGGCCCACGCGGGGCGGCGGCGGCCGGGGCCGCGACCCGGTACAGCCGGGTGGCGCTGGCCTGCTTCCTGGCGACGGCCGGCTCCGGTGTCCTCGCCGCGGTGCTGGTGCTGGGCGGCACCGCGGCGGCGCTCGCCGCGCTGGGCACCGGTTACGGCGCGTTGCTGCTGGCGAAGACCGCCGGGCTGACCGTGCTGGGCGTGCTCGGCCTGCACCACCGCCGGCTGACCCTGCCCCGGCTGCGCGCGGGCGACGGCCGAGACTTCCGCCGGTTCGCCGCCGGGGAGGTGGTGCTCATGCTCGCGACCGTGGCGCTGGCCGTCGCGCTCGCGGCCTCACCGCCACCGATGGCCGCCGGGCACGCCGCTCCGGGCACCGCCGCCCAGGGGCCGCAGGCGATCGCGACCGCGGACCCGATGGCCGGGCACGACCACGGGGAGCTGTCGGTGGGTGTGCTGGTCGACGCCACGCGCTTCCACGTCGCCGGCCCGGTGGCCGCCGGCTCCCGGGTCACCGTGCACAACGCCACCGACGCCGAGGTGACGCTCACCGCGGCCGACGGGTCGTTCGACGTCACCGTCCCCGGCGGGACGCTGACGACCTTCCTGGCCCCTCAGGAGTCGGGTGAGCACCGGTTCACCAGCCGGCACTCGGCAGCCTTCGCCGACGTGCTCGTCGTCGAGTGACCCCGCCGGATGGCCGGCCGGGTCACTCGTCCTCGGTGCGGTAGCCCAGGTTGGGCGAGAGCCACTTCTCCGCCTCGTCGACCGTCCAGCCCTTGCGCTGCGCGTAGTCCTCGACCTGGTCGCGGCCGACCCGGCCCAGGACGAAGTACTGCGACTCCGGGTGGGAAAAGTACAGGCCGCTGACCGCGGCGCCCGGCCACATCGCCATGCTCTCGGTGAGCTGGATGCCGGTGGCCGCCTCGACGTCGAGCAGGTCCCAGATGGTCAGCTTCTCGGTGTGCTCGGGGCACGCCGGGTAGCCGGGGGCCGGGCGGATGCCGGCGTACTTCTCGGCGATCAGCGACTCGTTGTCCAGGCGCTCGCCGGCGGCGTAGCCCCAGAACTCGGTGCGCACCCGCTCGTGCAGCCGCTCGGCGAACGCCTCCGCCAGCCGGTCGGCCAGCGCCTCGAGCATGATCGCGCTGTAGTCGTCGTTGTCCTTCTTGAACGCCGCGACGCGCTCGGCCGAGCCCAACCCGGCGGTGACGGCGAACGCCCCGACGTAGTCGCGCAGCCCGGTCCGCTTCGGCGCCACGAAGTCGGCCAGCGACTTGCGTGGTGACCCGTCCCGACCCTCCGTCTGCTGGCGCAGCTGGTGCAGCGTCGTCCGGACGGCGGTGCGGGACTCGTCGGTGTAGACCTCGATGTCGTCGCCGTCGACCTGGTTGGCCGGGAAGAGCCCGAACACGCCGCTGGCGCGCAGCCACCGCTCCCCGATGATCCGGTCGAGCATCGCCTGGGCGTCCTCGTAGAGGCGCCGGGCGGCCTCGCCGGTCGCCGGGTTGTGCAGGATGTCCGGGAACCGGCCCCGCATCTCCCAGGCGTTGAAGAACGGCTGCCAGTCGATGTAGCCGCGCAGCTCCTCGAGCGGGTAGTCCGGCAGCGCCTTGACGAACTGGGTGGCCGCGTCGTGCAGGTGGTCGCAGCCGGGACCGGCACAGACGTCCTTGGCCTGCTGCAGGAGCATCCGCGGGCGCGGCGGCGAGTAGTCCGTCCAGTCGATCGGTGGGGCGGCGCTCCGTGCGGTCGCGATCGGCAGCAGCGAGCGGCTGTCCTGGCGCGCGGCGTGCCGCTCCCGCAGCGCCGCGTAGTCCGCGTCGGTCTCGGCGAGCAGCTTCGGGCGCTGGTCGTCCGACAGCAGCGCGGCGACCACCGGCACCGAGCGGGAGGCGTCCTTGACCCAGATGACCGGGCCGGAGTACTTCTGCGCCACCTTCACCGCGGTGTGCGCCCGGGAGGTGGTGGCGCCGCCGATGAGCAGCGGGATCGTGAAGCCCTGCCGCTCCATCTCCGACGCCAGGGTGACCATCTCGTCCAGCGAGGGCGTGATCAGGCCGGAGAGCCCGATGATGTCGGCGCCCTCGGCCTTGGCGGCGTCCAGGATCTTCTGCGCCGGGACCATGACGCCCAGGTCGACGACGTCGTAGTTGTTGCACTGCAGGACGACGCCGACGATGTTCTTGCCGATGTCGTGGACGTCGCCCTTCACGGTGGCCATGACGACCTTGCCGTTGCTGCGCTCGGCGTCGCCGGGCTGCTTCTCCGCCTCGATGAACGGGATCAGGTAGGCGACGGCCTTCTTCATCACCCGGGCGGACTTGACCACCTGCGGCAGGAACATCTTCCCGGCGCCGAACAGGTCGCCGACGACGTTCATGCCGGACATCAGCGGACCCTCGATCACCTCGATCGGCCGGCCGCCGCGGGCGGCGATCTCGCGCCGCAGCTCCTCGGTGTCGTCCTCGACGAACCCGTCGATGCCCTTGACCAGCGCGTGGGTGATCCGCTCCCCCACCGGCAGGCTGCGCCACTCCTCGGTGGCGACCTCCTTGACGGTGCCGTCGCCGGCGAAGTCGCCGGCGATCTCCAGCAGCCGCTCGGTGGCGTCCGGCCGCCGGTTGAGGATCACGTCCTCGATCCGCTCGCGCAGCAGCTCCGGCACCTCGTCGTAGACCTCGAGCGCGCCGGCGTTGACGATGCCCATGTCCATGCCGGCTCGGATGGCGTGGAAGAGGAACACCGCGTGGATGGCCTCGCGCACCGGGTTGTTGCCGCGGAAGGAGAACGAGACGTTGGAGACGCCGCCGGAGACCAGCGCGCCCGGCAGGTTCTGCTTGATCCAGCGGGTGGCCTCGATGTAGTCCAGCCCGTAGTTCGCGTGCTCCTCGATGCCCGTGGCGACGGCGAAGACGTTCGGGTCGAAGATGATGTCCTCGGCCGGGAAGCCGACCTGGCCGGTGAGGATGTCGTAGGCCCGGCGGCAGATCTGCTTACGGCGCTCGAGGTCGTCGGCCTGACCGTCCTCGTCGAAGGCCATGACGACGACGGCGGCGCCGTACTTGCGGCACAGCTCCGCCTCACGGACGAACTCCTCCTCGCCGTTCTTCAGCGAGATGGAGTTGACGATCGCCTTGCCCTGCACGCACTTGAGCCCGGCCTCGATGACCGCCCACTTGGAGGAGTCGATCATCGTGGGCACGCGGCTGATGTCGGGTTCGGCGGCGATCAGCTTCGTGAAGCGGTCCATCGCCTCGACGCCGTCGATCATCCCCTCGTCCATGTTGACGTCGATGACCTGGGCGCCGGCCTCGACCTGCTGGCGGGCGACGGCGAGGGCGGCCGGGTAGTCGCCGGCCTTGATCAGGTTCCGGAAGCGGGCCGACCCGGTGATGTTGGTGCGCTCGCCGACGTTGACGAACAGGCTGTCCTCGGTGACGACCAGCGGCTCCAGGCCGGACAGCCGCAGCGCGGGCCGGGTCACGGCCGGCGTCCGCGGGGTGCTGCCCTCGACGGCCCGGGCGATGGCCGCGATGTGCGCGGGCGTGGTGCCGCAGCAGCCGCCGACGAGGTTGACGAAGCCGGCGTCGGCGAACTCGGCGACGATCGCGGCGGTCTCCTCGGGCGACTCGTCGTACTCGCCGAAGGCGTTGGGCAGGCCGGCGTTCGGGTAGCAGGAGACGAAGGTGTCGGCGACCCGCGAGATCTCGGCGATGTAGGGCCGCATCTCCTTGGCGCCGAGCGCGCAGTTCAGGCCCACCAGCAGCGGCTGCACGTGCCGGACCGAGTACCAGAACGCCTCGGTCACCTGACCGGAGAGCGTGCGGCCGGAGGCGTCGGTGATCGTGCCGGAGATGAACACCGGCCAGCGGCGGCCGCGCTGCTCGAACAGCGTCTCCAGCGCGAAGATCGCCGCCTTGGCGTTGAGCGTGTCGAAGATCGTCTCGATCAGCAGCGCGTCCGCGCCGCCGTCGACCAGGCCGCCGGCCTGCTCCAGGTAGGCCTCGACGAGCTGGTCGAAGGTGACGTTGCGCGCGCCGGGGTCGTTGACGTCGGGCGAGATGGACGCCGTCCGGCTGGTCGGGCCGATGGCGCCGACGACGAACCGCGGCTTCTCCGGCGTGCGCTCGGTCATCGCGTCGCACTCGCGGCGGGCCAGCCGGGCCGAGGCGACATTGAGCTCGTAGGCCAGGTCCTGCATGCCGTAGTCGGCCAGCGAGATCGTGGTCGCGTTGAAGGTGTTGGTCTCGATCAGGTCGGCGCCGGCCTCGAGGTACTCGCGGTGGATGCCGGCGATCAGCTCGGGCTGGGTGAGGCTGAGCAGGTCGTTATTGCCCTGCACGTCGCTCGGCCAGTCGGCGAACCGCTCTCCGCGGTAGCCGGCCTCGTCGGGGCGGTCCCGCTGGATCGCCGTCCCCATCGCGCCGTCGAGCACCAGGATGCGCTGCTCCAGCAGAGCGGTGAGCTGCGCGGTGGCGTCGGGACGGACGGAGGGGGATGCGGGCACGGGCTTCCTCGCGGTTCGATCTGGGGCCGGCCGATCCGGGTGCGGGCCGATCCGGGTGCTGCCGCGCCGCGGTGCCCGGACGGGACACCGGGGGCGTCGACAGCAGCAACGTCTGGGCCATGGTCTCATTCCGCGCGTCCGCGGCCGGGTGTCGGCGCCGGTCACCCGGACGCGTGGCGCGCACCCGGGGCCGGCGACCGGATCGACGTAGGCTGACAGGGGTGATCAGTCCCCAGTCCAGCGCCGCCGACCTCCCGCAGCTCACCGACCCGGTGGTCGTGGTCGCGTTCGAGGGCTGGAACGACGCCGGTGACGCCGCCACGGGCGCCGTCGAGCACCTGGAGCTGATCTGGGACGCCAAGCCGCTCGCCGCCCTGGATCCCGAGGACTACTACGACTTCCAGGTCAACCGGCCGACGGTCTCCCTGGTCGACGGGGTCAGCCGGCGCATCGAGTGGCCGACGACCCGCATCTCGGTGGCCCACCCGGAGGGCCTGGGCCGGGACGTGGTGCTCATCCGCGGCATCGAGCCCAACATGCGCTGGCGCAGCTTCTGCGAGGAGCTGATCGACGTCCTCGAGGAGCTCGACGTGTCGATCGTCGTCGCGCTCGGGGCCCTGCTCGCCGACACGCCGCACACCCGGCCGACGCCGGTGACCGGATCGGCCTACGACGGCGAGTCGGCGCGGGCCCACGGGCTGGAGACCTCCCGCTACGAGGGGCCGACCGGCATCCTCGGCGTGTTCCAGGACGCCTGCGTCCAGGCCGGGCTGCCGGCGATCAGCTTCTGGGCGGCCGTGCCGCACTACGTGTCGCAGCCGCCGTCGCCGCGCGCCACGGTGGCGCTGCTGCAGCGGGTCGAGGAGGTCCTGGAGACCACCGTGCCGCTGGGAGCCCTGCCGCAGCAGGCCGACGAGTGGGTGCAGACCGTCGACGAGATGGCCAGCGAGGACGCCGAGGTGGTTGAGTACGTCCGGTCCCTGGAGGAGCGGGCGACGGAGGTCGACCTGTCGCAGGCCAACGGCGATCAGATCGCCCGCGAGTTCGAGCGCTACCTGCGCCGCCGCGGCGGTTCCGCCGGCGGCGCCTGACGTCCGGTCCGCCGTCGGGTGCCGGCCTGTCGTCGTCCCGACCCGACGGAGGCCGCGACAGCCCGACAGCCGACGCTCAGCCACCCGTGACGAACGCCCGGGCTTCCCGCAGGTAGGCCAGGCAGGCCGCCTCGTCGGGGTCGCGGATCTCCACCCACTCCCGCATGGGACGCCCGGGCCGGGGCGAGCACGGCTCGCCCTGTCCGCCGGCGATCAGCGCGGCGACCCGGTCGGCGGGCAGCTTGACGACCAGTGCGTCCGCGGCGGCGAAGCCGTAGAACTTCCCGCCCGTCCGCAGCCCGGGTGCGTGCAGCATGCGCGCCTGCTCGTCTCCGGGGTGCTGCGCCAGCAGCCGGTCGGCGGCGGCGGCGAACGCGGACGTGCGATCGGTCGGGAGCTGCTGCGCCATGCCGGACCCCTTCGTGGCCGTGGACCCGCTCCGGGCCGGGTCCATCGAAGCAGGACCCGGCCGCGCGCGGGGCGGTCCGCGGCGCGGTGCGGCTGCGGGCCGGTCAGCCGGTGGGCAGCAGCGGGCGCATCTGCGCCGCGGTGTCGGTGCCGAACAGCCGGTCGTGCGTGGCGAGGGCGAACCGGTCGGTCATCCCGGAGACGTGGTCGACCACCTGGGTGAGCGGGTCGGCCTCGGTGTCGCGGTAGGTGGCCGGGATGAGCTCGGGGTGCGCCAGGTGGTGGTCGACGAGCCGGCGGATGACGTCGACGGCCAGGTGCTTCTGGCCCGCGGCGACGTCGGAGGCGTAGACGCGGGCGAACATGAAGTCGCGCAACTCGTGCATGGCCTGCAGCGCCTCGGCGTCCATCACGACCGCGCCGGCCGCGTTGGCCGGGGACAGCGAGCCGGCGACGACGGCGTCGATCATCGCGCCGACCATCTGGCTGCCGGGCTGCCCGAAGACGGCGACGGCGCGCGCCGGCAGGTCTGCGGTGCGGATGACCCCGGCGCGGGCGGCGTCCAGCGCGTCGTGGGACAGGTAGCCGATGCGGTCGGCGTAGCGCACGCACTCGGCCTCCCTGGTGGCCGGCGGCGGGTCGATCTTCCAGCTGTGCGCCCGGATGCCGTCCCGGACCTCCCAGGTGAGGTTGAGGTCCTCGAGCACCTCGACGATCCGCACGCCCTGGGCGGCGTGGTGCCACCCGCCGGGCACGTAGGGGTCGAACGCCTCCTCCCCGATGTGCCCGAACGGCGAGTGCCCGACGTCGTGGCCGAGCGCGATCGCCTCGGCGAGCGGCTCGTTGAGCCCGAGCGCCCGGGCCAGCGAGCGCGCCACCTGGGTGACCTGCAGCGTGTGGGTCAACCGGGTGACGAAGTGGTCGCCGTCCGGGTTGAGGAAGACCTGCGTCTTGTGCTTGAGCCGCCGGAACGCCTTGGCGTGCAGGATCCGGTCGCGGTCCCGCTCGAACGCCGTCCGCAGCGCGTCCTCGGGCTCGGGTCGAGCCCGCCCCCGGCTGGCCGCTGACCGCGTGGCGGCGGGCGCGAGCTGCTCCTCGGCCTGCTCGCGCGCGGCGCGGTCGGTCAGCCGGAACGGGCCGGCGGGGGCGCTGGTCATCAGCTGCCCTGCAGCTCCACGCCGAGCAGCGCGTCGACGGCGTCGCACACCACCCGGGGCGCCTGCTCCTCGAGGTCGTCGCCGTCGGCCAGCGTGCGCTCGGCCCAGGCGTCGACCACGGCGATCGCACCCGGGCTGTCCAGGTCGTCGGCCAGCCGGTCGCGCAGCCCGTGCAGGACCGCGGCGGCCGGCGCGCCGGCGTCGCGAGATACCGCGCGCCGCCACGTCGCCAGCCGCTCCTCGGCTTGCGTCAGCAGCTCCGCCGTCCAGGCGCGGTCGGTGCGGTAGTGGCCCGACAGCAGGGCGAGCCGGATGGCCATCGGGTCCACGCCCTCGCCGCGCAGCTTGGACACGAACACGAGGTTGCCCCGGCTCTTGCTCATCTTCTCGCCGTCCAGGCCGATCATCGCCGCGTGCACGTAGGCCTTGGCGAACGGCTTGGTGGCGGTCAGCGCCTCGGCGTGGACGGCGGAGAACTCGTGGTGCGGGAAGACCAGGTCGCTGCCGCCGCCCTGCACGTCGAAGCCCATGCCGATCGTGTCCAGGGCGATCGCGGCGCACTCGATGTGCCAGCCGGGCCGGCCGCGCGTCCCGCGCGGCCCGAGCCACGCCGGCTCACCGGGGCGCTCCCCTCGCCACAGCATCGGATCCAGCCGGTTCCGCTTGCCCGCCCGGTCGGGATCTCCCCCGCGCTCGGCGAAGAAGCCCAGCATCGCCGGCTCGTCGTAACCGGACTCCGAGCCGAACCCGGGCGCCTGCGCCACGTCGTGGTAGACGTCGCCGGTGCCGTCGTCCAGCACGTAGGCCAGGCCCTCGTCGAGCAGCCGCTCGATGTGCTCGACGATCCGGGGGATCGACTCGACCGCGCCGACGTAGTCCTCCGGCGGCAGTACCCGCAGCGCCGTCATGTCCTCGCGGAACAGCGCGGTCTCGCGCATGCCCAGGACGACCCAGTCCTCGGAGTCGCGCGCGGCGCGGTCGAGCAGCGGGTCGTCGATGTCGGTGACGTTCTGCACGTAGTGCACCGCGTGCCCGGCGTCGCGCCACATCCGGTTGACCAGGTCGAAGGCCAGGTACGTGGCGGCGTGCCCGAGGTGCGTGGCGTCGTACGGGGTGATGCCGCAGACGTACATGCGGGCCGTCCGGTCGGGCGTGGTCGCGACGATCTGCCGCTGGGCGGTGTCGTAGACCTTGAGGACGGGGCCGGTGCCGGGCAGGGTCGGCAGCAGCGGAGCGGGCCAGGAGAGCACGGCACGAGCCTAGAGCCGAGGTCCGACGACGCTGACCCGCCGGTCCGTGCGGGTCATCACGTCGGAGGGGTCGTCCCGGTCCCACCGGCCGCGGGAGGAGGAGCGATGGAGCTCGACGAGTACCTGCCGGCCCTGCGGAGGACGAACGCGCGGTTCGCCGACGCCGCCGCGGAGGCCGTGCTCGCCGGCGGCTGGAGTGCCCGCGTGCCCGGTTGCCCCGACTGGACGCTGGCCGATCTGGTCTGGCACCTGGCCGAGGTGCAGCACTTCTGGGCCTGGATGCTGCGCGTCCGCCCCGAGGCCCCGTCGGCCTACGTCCCGCTCCACCGCCGCCCCGACGGCGAGCTGCTGGGCTACGGCTCCGCGCAGAGCGCCGAGCTGGAGACGGCGCTGGCCGGCGCGGACCCCGGCGGGCGGGTCTGGACGTGGGCCCCGCAGCAGGACGTCGCCTTCGTGCTGCGCCGCCAGCTGCAGGAGGCCACCGTGCACACCGCCGACGTCGAGCAGGTGCTCGGCGACGTCCGGCCGATCCCCGCCGCCGTGGGCCTGGACGGGCTGGACGAGTGGCTGGAGGTCATGGTGCCGGCCGCGCTCCCGGATGGGCCGCCCGAGCAGGCGCACCCGGTCGTCCTGCACGCCGTGGACGCCGACGCCGAGCGCACCCTCTTCCCCGGCACCCGGCCCTTCCCGATCGCGGCGCTCACTGGCACCGCCGGCGACCTGCTGCTCGCGGTCTGGCGCCGGGTGCCGCTGGAGGTCCTCACCGTCGACGGCGACCCGCTCCAGGCCGCCGCGATGATCGGCCTGGTGAGCAACGACTGAACGGGGGCGGCGGGTGGCGATCACTCCTCCACGTACGCCTCCGTGGTCCACGGGTCACCGGGCTCCTGTCGTTCGGCGAGGTGGCCCGATGGCAGCCTCCGCAGGCCGGTCAGCGCCTCCGCGTACCGGGTGAAGACCTCACCGGTGTGCACGGTGACGAGGTGCTCCGGTTCCGCGGTGGTGTTGCACAGGAAGGCCCACGTGCCGTCGTCGTAGTGGATCACCAGTCGCAGCGGCTCCAGGCCACCGAGCACGAACGTGGAGATGATCGAGCGGTGATCCTGGTCCGCCGTCACGGCCAGGTCACCGCGTGGCGGTCGAACTCGTCGCCGGTCTGGACGCCGACCACGCAGAAGACCAGTCCGGCCGGGTCGAGCAGCTGCCAGAACGAACCCATGTCCGCGTGCCGGGTGGCGCCCAGGGCCTCCAGGCGCGCCACCTCGGCGGGGATGTCGTCGGTCTCGACGTCGACGTGCCAGCGCGGCGGCGTCCCCGCGCCCGTCCGCTGCACCTCGACGTGCCACCCGTCGGCGAAGGACCCGAGCGACGCCCACTTCTCGTCGTCCGGATCCGGCTCGGCCGGTCGGCCGGTGGCTCCGGCCCAGAAGGCGCTCCCCGCCGCGTGGTGCTCCGGCGGCAGGTCGAGCAGGAGGATGGAGAGACGGCTGCGATGCGGCATGGCCCGCATCCTGGACCGGCCCACCGACAGCCGGGCGCCCGGACGAGACGAACCGGCGACGACGCACACGAACTCATGGCACGCGAACACGCAGGAACGCGGTAATGGCGGGCCCGATAACCGCGCGGAGACGTATCGGGGCGGTCAGTGGTCAGCTCAGAAGGGCGGCCAGGGCAGGGCGGGCCACTCGCCGCTGGGCTCGGGGTGCCGGCCGGTGCGCAGCAGCTCGGCGACCCGCCGCTGGGTGCAGCGCACCTCGGTGCGGGTCAGGTGCTCGTGCAGCTGCTCCCCCAGCCCGTCCCGCAGCTCGTCGGACAGCCGCTCCAGCACGGCGATCGCCTCCGCGGGCAGCGGCGTGCCCGCCCAGCGCCACAGCAGCGTGCGCAGCTTGGGGTCGACGGAGAAGCAGATGCCGTGGTCGACGCCGTACACGTGGCCGTCGGGCATCGGGATGATGTGCCCGCCCTTGCGGTCGGCGTTGTTCACCACGGCGTCGAAGACGGCCATGCGGCGCAGCGCGGGGTCGTCGCGGCGGACGAACGCGGGCAGGTCGACGTCGGGGTCGCCGTCCACCCAGAGCTGGACCATGCCGGGGCCGAAGGGCCCCTCCCGCAGCACGGTGGGGGGCACGACCTGCCAGCCGGTCGCCTCGGAGACCAGGTAGGCGGAGATCTCCCGGCCGGCGAGCGTGCCGTCGGGGAAGTCCCAGAGCGGCCGCTCCCCCGCGACGGGCTTGTAGACGCACTCGGCGGCGAGGGTGTCCGTCCGGATGGCGCCGACGAGCGTCACGTTGGATGCGTCCAGCATCCGGCCCTCGACGTCGATGACGCCCTCGGTGAGCAGCTGGTGGGTCTCGGTGTCGTCGGCGGGCGGGCGGAGGCCGGGGTCGGCGGGCCGCTCGCTCATCGAGGGGTCGCCGCTCAGCGGCGGTAGCCGTTCTGCCGCGGGCACACGTGGCCCACCGGGTCGAGCGGCAGCGAGCACAGCGGGCAGGAGGGCCGGCCGGCCGCGACCACCCGGAGGGCGCGGGCCACGAACGCCCGCGCGGCCATCGGCGTGATCGTCACCCGCAGGGCGTCGGGGCCCTCGTCGCTGTCGGAGAGGATGGCGTCCTCGTCGATGGGCTCCTCGCCGGCGGCGACGGCCTCGACCACGACCGCCTCCGCGGTGCCGTCCCAGGCCAGGCCCATGGCGGCGACCCGGAACTCCTCCTCGACCGGCGCGGTGAGCGGCTCCAGGTCGTCGACGTCGGCCTCGGCGGGGATGGCGGAGTCGGCCCGGTTGCTGACCTCGTCGAGGAGCTCGTTCATCCGGTCGGCCAGCACCTGGACCTGGGTCTTCTCCAGCGCCACGCTGACCGTGCGGCCGGCGTCGTCGGTGGCCTGCAGGTAGAACGTGCGGTCCCCGGGCTGACCCACCGTTCCTGCGACGAAGCGGCTGGGGCGATCGAAGAGATGGACCTGGCGGGGCACGCGCCCAGGTTACGCGGGGCCGCCGACGGGCCGGGGAGGCAAGTCGGCGTCGGCGGCTCAGGCGGGGGTGCCGGACCCGCCGCCCACCACCGCGTCGGAGGAGGCCTTGCGGCGGCGGCCCTTGCGCGGCGGCGGGATCAGACCCGAGACGTCGCCCCCGGTGTCGTTGATGCGGGCGACGAACGGCCGGGTATCGGTGTAGGAGATCACCGAGATCGATGCCGGGTCGACGACGATCCGCTGGAACTGGTCCAGGTGCAGGCCGAGCGCGTCGGCGAGGATCGCCTTGATGACGTCGCCGTGGCTGCAGGCCAGCCACACCGCGTCGGGGCCGAGCCGGGCGTTCCACTCCCGGACCGCGGCGACGGCGCGGGCCTGGGTCTGGGCGAGCCCCTCCCCCTCCGCCCCGGGGAAGACGGCCGCGGACGGGTGCTGCTGCACGACCTTCCACAGCGGCTCCTTGACCAGCTCCTTGATGCTCCGGCCGGTCCAGTCGCCGTAGCGCGCCTCACCCAGCCGGTCGTCGGTCTGCGGCTCCAGCTCGCGGCCGGCGACGACGGCGCCGACGGTCTGCCGGCAGCGCTCCAAGGGGCTGCTGACGACGGCGGCCAGCGGCACCTTCGCCAGCCGCTCCCCCACCGCCTGCACCTGCGCCTGACCGGTCTCGTCCAGCTGGACGCCGGGCGTCCAGCCGGCCAGCACGCCGCCGGTGTTCGCCGTCGACCGGCCGTGCCGCAGGAGGATGACGGTGGTCACGGGGCGAGCGTAGGCGGTGGTCCGCCCGTCCCCGGGTCCGTGGCCCCGGGGACGGCTTCCTGGGTCCGGGTGGCCCGGTGCACATGACGATCCGATGACAGGAGACCGGATGTGTTGAAGGGGCGCCGTGTGCGGGCAGGGGTCCGAGGGACCGGAAACCCCGAGACCGGAAGCGAGATCGCGATGATGCGACTGCTCCTCGCCGGGCTGGGTGCCAGCACGCTGCTGGTGACCACCGGCTCCACCACGCCAATACCACCGGACGTCGTCCCGACCGGGCCGAGTGGGCCCGGCACGCTCCTGATGGCCGACCAACCACTGCCCCCGGTCGGCGACCCGGGCACCGAGACCGTGGAGACCGGGGACTTCCCGGCCAGCGGCACCCCCGCCTACCTGACCGACGTGCGTGCCGCCGGGCACGAGACCTTCGACCGGTTCGTCCTCGAGTTCGAGGGCGACGAGGTCCCCAGCTACCAGGTCGGCTACGTCGAGCCGCCGATCACCGAGGACGGCTCGGGTCGGCAGGTAGAGGTGGCCGGCTCGGCGTTCCTGCAGGTGCAGGTCAGCCCGGCCAGCGGGGTCGACCCTTCCGGCGAGCAGCCCCGGGAGACCTACACCGGGCGCGAGCAGATCACCGCCCCCGGCGGCCAGGTGATCGCCGAGGCGGTCCAGACCGGCGACTTCGAGTCGTTGCTGTCCTGGACGATCGGGCTGGAGGAGCGGGTGCCCTTCGGGGTGACCACCTTCGCCGACCCGGCGCGCCTGGTCGTCGACGTCCTGCACCAGTCCGGCGGGGACGGCGGCTCCGGCAGCCTCGAGCCCGTCGGCCAGGGCGGCACCGCCGACGTCGACGCCGACGCCACCGGATCGCCGGTCACGCTGACCGACGTGCGGCTGGGTGCGCACGACGGCTTCGACCGGATCGTCTTCGAGCTCTCCGGCGACGGCGAGGCCGGCTACGAGATCGGTTACACCGAGGACCCGCGCAGCGCGGGCTCGGGCAAGCCGCTGGAGGTCCCCGGTGAGGCCACCCTGGGGATCACGCTGTCCAACCTGCTGTATCCCGGTGACGCCCCCGAGGACGTCCAGCCGTGGGACGGCGAGCAGCGGCTGGAGATCGCCGGGACCAGCGTGCTGGAGGCCCTGGTCGCCGACACCCTCTTCGAGGGCCGCTACTCCTTCTACGCCGGCCTGGACCAGCAGCGCCCGTTCGCCGTGGCCCGGCTGTCCGACCCCCAGCGGATCGTGATCGACGTGCTCGACCGAGAGCCGGGCAGCGGCATCTCCCTCGGTGAGACGTGCACCAGCCCGGCCGGGTACGCCGTCGACTACCCCTCGGACTGGTCGGTCAACGCGGGTGAGACCGTGCCGGCCTGCAGCCGGTTCTCCCCGCAGGACTTCGACGTGCCCGACGCCACCGACGTGCGCGTGGCCGCGATCGCCTTCTCGGTCGAGTCGGTGGCCTTCGACCGGGTGACCCAGGAGCAGCCCGGGGAGCAGGCGCGCCGCGAGCTGACCGTGGACGGCCGGGAGTCGGTGCGGATCGAGCGGACCGCCACCGGCGAGGGCTTCTGGCCCGAGGGCACGCCCTCGACCCGGTACGCCGTCCGGCTCCCGGACGGCGAGGACGGCCCGCGCACCCTGGTCGCCGACACCGTCGGTCTGCCGAAGTTCGACCACCAGGGCAACGTCGCGGTGCTCGACGCGATGATCGGGACGCTGGATCTCGACGCCGAGGGCTGAGTTCCACGGCACCCGTAGCGACCCGGAGCCGGTGCGGCTCCGGGTCGCCACCGCGCTGCTCCAACGGTCGTCGTCCGGCCTCGCCGGAGCGGGACCACGTCGGTCACGGAGTGAGCGCAGGGTGTCCTCACCGCTCCCCGGCCGCGCCGTGACCGACCAGGCCGCCCACCGCGGCCACCATGTCGTCGAGGAACGCATCGATCACCGTTCGCTCGTCCGCCGTCCGGGCCGCCAGGACGTCGGCCGTGGCGTCGATGAGCGGGCCGAAGAACGCCCAGCCCAGATCCTTGGCCGACTCCTGCACGACGACGTCGACCCGGCGGCGGTCGTCGGTCCGCGCGGTGCGGCGGACGTGGCCGGCACGTTCCAGGCGGTCCAGCAGGGCGGTCACCGACGCGGTCGTCAGCCGGAGCTCGCCCGCCAGCCAGGTGGGGCTGGCGGGGACGCCGGCCCGCTCCCGGTCCAGCAGGCAGGTCAGCGCCCGGACGTCGGTCGCGGTGAGCCCGTTCCGTGCCGCGAAGGCGCCCGCCGCCGTGTCGAGCAGGACGGTGAGGGCACGCAGCCGGTGGACGGCAGCCGGCGCCGAGCGGGATTCCGGGGCCACCGCCGCAGTCTAGGTTGCCAAGTAGCTAGACAGCCTAGTTACCTGTCGGGGTGGACTTCGCGACGAGCTACGAGGCGGCGGCCGCGCACTGGCCGGCCGGTTCGGCACGGATCGAGGTCCCGACGTCGTGGGGGCGCACGCACCTGCTGGCCGCGGGACCGGCCAGCGCTCCGGCCGTCGTGCTGCTGCACGGCGACGGCGCGACGGCCACCGCGTGGGCCGGGGTGGCCGCCGCCCTGGCCGACCGGTTCCGCGTGCTGGCGCCCGACCAGCCGGGCAACCCCGGGCGCAGCGGCAGCAGCCGCCCGTTCCGGTCGACGGCGGACCAGGCCGGCTGGCTCGGCGAGGTCCTCGCGGGAACCACCGACGGCCCGTTCCACCTGGCCGGTCACTCGGCCGGCGCACACCTGGCGCTCTCCTACGCCCTGGCCGGAGCGGTCCCGCGGCCGACGTCACTGGCGCTGCTGGACCCGACCGCCTGCTTCGCGGGCTTCAGCCCGCGCTACCTGCTGCACGCCGCGCCGTCGCTGCTGCGCCCCTCAGCCACGCGGATCCGGCGGTTCCTGGCCTGGGAGACCGGTGGCCGGCCGCTCGACCCGGCCTGGGTGGAGGTCTACGTCCGCGGGGCGACGGAGTCCCCGCGGACGCCGATCGTGCGCACCCGTCGTCCCTCGGCGGCGGACCTGGCCGCGCTGGACGTGCCCACGCTCGTGGTCGTCGCCGGGCGCAGCCGGGCGCACGACCCGGCCACCGTGGCCGCCGCCGCGGCGCGCCTGCCCACCGGCGAGGTGCAGGTGCTGCCGGAGGCCACCCACCACACCGTGCCCGTCCGGGACGCGACGCCGATCGCCGCGGCGATCGGCGCCCACGCGAACCGCGCGGCGGCGCGGTGAGCGCCGCCGCCGTCAGCGCGGCGCGGGCGAGGGGCTGATCTCGGTCGTGCCCACCGGGTCGAGCACGCCCGCGAAGACCAGCACGAGGATCAACAGGCCCAGCGCGATCCGGTAGACGACGAACGGGGTGAAGCTGCCCCGGTCCAGGTAGCGCAGCAGCCAGGCGATCACCGTGAGGCCGACGCCGAAGGCGATGACCGTCGCCAGGATCGTCGGCCCCCAGGAGATGGCCCGTCCCTCGACGTCGCCGCTCAGCGACTCGTAGACCTGGAAGAAGCCCGACCCGAGGACGGCGGGGACGGCGAGCAGGAACGAGTACCGGGCCGCGGCCGACCGGGAGTAGCCGAGGAAGAGGCCCATCGTGATGGTGCCGCCGGAGCGGGACACCCCGGGCACGAGCGCCATCGCCTGCGCGAACCCGAAGGCGATGCCGTGGCCGACGGTCAGCTCCGGGAGGTCGCGCTGCTTGGCGCCGACGCGGTCGGCCCAGTACAGGATGAACGAGAAGAGGATCAGCGCGACGGCGACGATCCGCAGGTCGCGCAGCGTCGTCTCGATCTGGTCCTGGAACAGCAGGCCGAGGACGACGATCGGCAGGGTGCCGACGATGATCAGCCACCCCATGCGGGCGTCGGGATCACCCTTCCGGCGGCCGGCCAGGGACTGCAGCCAGGCGACGATGATCCGCCCGATGTCCTTGCGGAAGTACAGCAGGACGGCGGCCTCGGTGCCGATCTGGGTGATGGCGGTGAACGCCGCGCCGGGGTCCTCCCAGCCGAAGGCCTCCCCCACCACCCGCAGGTGGGCGCTGGAGGAGATCGGCAGGAACTCGGTGAGCCCCTGGACGAGGCCGAGGACGATCGCTTCGATCCAGCCCATCTCAGCACCCCCCGGGCAGGATGCGGGCGGCCGGACGGAGGCGCGGGCGTTCGGGCACGGGTGCTCACCCTAGGCGTCACCCCGGGACCATCCGGCGCGCCGCCCCGAAGGCCCGGTGCTCCCGGGTGGCCGCCGGCCGGCGGCGGTAGGTTGGCCGGTCGTGGAGCAACGGGCGTTGGGGCGCAGCGGTCTGGTCGTGTCCCGGCTCGCGCTGGGCACGATGACGTGGGGCGGTGACACCGACGAGGACGAGGCCGCCATGCAGCTCACGGCCTTCGTCGACGCCGGCGGGACGCTGGTCGACACCGCCGACGTCTACTGCGAGGGCGAGAGCGAGCGGGTCCTCGGGCACCTGCTCGCCGACGTCGTCCCCCGGTCCGACGTCCTCGTCGCCACCAAGGCGGTCGGGCGCACCGGCAAGGGGCCGATGGGCCGCGGAGCCTCCCGCGGGCACCTGATCTCGGCGCTGGACGCCTCCCTGGAGCGCCTGGGGCTGGACCACGTCGACCTCTGGCAGCTGCACGCGTGGGACGAGACGACCCCGCTCGAGGAGACCCTCGCCGCCTGCGACCTCGCCGTCGCCTCCGGCCGGGCGCGCTACATCGGCGTCAGCAACTTCACCGGCTGGCAGACCGCCCAGGCCGCCACCTGGCAGCGGGCGTGGCCGGGCCGCACCCCGTTGGTGAGCACCCAGGTGGAGTACTCGCTGCTGCAGCGCGGGGTGGAGCGGGAGGTCGTGCCCGCCGCCGAGGCGCTGGGCCTGGGCGTGCTCGCGTGGTCGCCGCTGGGCCGCGGGCTCCTCACCGGCAAGTACCGGCACAGCACGCCGACGGAGTCCCGTGGCGCCTCGCCGCAGTGGGAGGCGTTCATCGACGGGCTCCGGTCGTCGAAGTCCGACCGCATCGTGGAGGCCGTCATCACCGCCGCCGACGGCCTGGGCACCAGCCCGCTGGCCGTGGCGCTGGCCTGGGTGCGCGACCGGCCCGGGGTCGTGGCACCGGTGGTCGGCGCCCGCACCGCCCAGCAGCTGCAGGCCTCGCTCGACGCCGACGTCGTCCGGCTGCCCGCGGCGATCCGCACGGCGCTGGAGGACGTCTCCGCGCCGCCCTTCACCTACCCCGAGCGACGGTCGGACCGGTGACCGCCGACCCCACCACCCCGGGACCGGACCTGGTCTTCGCCGCCTTCTGCACCGCCGGGCTGTGGCCCGGGCTGGGCAAGCGGACGGCGGCGGACCTCCCGGCCGCGGGCATCACCGGCCCCGACGACGTCACGGCCGACCGGCTGATGAAGCTGCCGCGGGTGGGCCGCCAGCGGGCGGAGCGGCTGTTCTCCAGCTTCCTGGCCGCCGCGCCCACCTACGAGGTCGTGGAGATGCTGGTGACCGCGGGGCTGCCGGCGAAGCTCGCCGCGGGCGTGGCCGACGGCCTGGGCCCCGACGCCGCGCGCCGGCTGCGGGACGACCCCTGGGCCCTGCTCGGGCTGCCCGGCGTGGCCCTCGGCGACGCCGACCGGCTGGCGATCGCCGTCCTCAAGGGCGCCGACAGGCAGGACGCCCGCCGCGGCCGGGCCATCGTCGGGCTGACGCTGCGGACCGCCACCCGCGACGGGCACACCGTGCTGCCGGTCGACCTGGTCGTGGCCGCGCTCCGGGCCGAGGGCATCGGCGACCCCGCCGCGGCGGTGATCGCCGCCGTGGACTCCGGGGAGGTGCTCGAGCACGAGCCGCCCCTCCCGGAGGACGACGACGCCGACGAGCCGGCCGAGCCGGACCCCTCGCTGCGCACCCTCTCCCTCGCCCGCTTCGGCATGGCCGAGGAGGCCGTGGCCGAGGGCGTGGCCCGGCTGGCGGCCGCCGCGGAGCGGATCGCCGACCCGGCGTCGGTGCGCTCGGTGGCCAAGGGCCTGGACGAGGCGCAGAAGCAGGCCGTGGCGCAGGTGCTCTCCGCCGGGGTCAGCCTGCTCACCGGCGGGCCGGGCACCGGCAAGAGCCGCACGGTCGCGGCCGTGGTGAAGCTGCTGCAGGCCAAGGGCACCGACGTGGCCCTGGCCGCCCCTACCGGGCGGGCCGCCAAGCGCCTGGAGGAGCTCACCGACCACCCCGCGGTGACGGTGCACCGGCTGCTCGGCGCGCAGGGTGCCTCCGGCGGCTTCTCGCGCACCGAGGAGTGGCCGCTGGACGCCGACGTCGTCGTGGTCGACGAGGCCTCGATGCTCGACGTCGAGCTGACCGCGGCGCTGCTGGAGGCCTGCCCGGACGGCACGCACCTGCTGCTGGTGGGCGACCCGGCGCAGCTGCCCTCGATCGGCCCCGGGCACGTCCTGGGCGACCTGATCGACTCCGGGGTCGTGCCGGTCACCGAGCTGACCACCCTGTACCGCCAGGCGGAGGGCGGGGCGATCGCCCGGCTGGCCGCGGCCGTGCGGGGCGGGGAGCTGCCGCCGGTGGACTCCCCCGACCGCGAGGTGGTCGTGGTGCCCGCCACCGGCAGCGCCGAGGCCTCCCGGCGGGTGGTGCAGCTGGTCACCGACTCCATCCCCCGCGCCCTGGGCATCGAGCCGTCCGCGGTGCAGGTGGTCACCCCCGTGCACCGCGGGCCGGCCGGCACCATCGAGCTGAACAAGGCGCTCAAGGCGCAGCTCAACCCCGGCGAGGGCGCGGTCTTCGGCTTCGACCCGGGCGACCGCGTGGTCGCCACCGCCAACCACCTGGACCTGGAGCCCACCGGCTTCGCCAACGGCGAGGTCGGCGTGGTGACCAAGGCCGGTGACGGCTCCCTCGACGTGGCGTTCGCCTCGGGCCCGGTCACCGTCAACGGGCAGGCGCTGTTCGACCTGCGGCACGGCTGGGCGATCACCGTGCACCGGGCGCAGGGCTCGGAGTGGCCGGGTGTGGTCGTCGTGCTGCCGCCCGAGGCGGGCGGGATGCTGTCGCGCCCGCTGGTCTACACCGCCCTCACCCGGGCCCAGCGGCACCTGTCGATCGTGCACGCCAGCGGTGCGGCGCTCGCCCGGGCGGTCCGCGACGTCGACGTGCGCCCGCGCCGCACCCGGCTGGCGGAGCTGCTGCGGGAGATCGCCGGCTGAGCTCAGCCCTCGCGGACCCGCCCGGCGCGGGCGGCGCAGAGCAGCTGCGCCACCGCCGGGCCGAGCTGGCCGGCGCAGGTGAGCGGCCGCGGGAAGGGGATCCGGACGTCGGTGTCCCCGTAGGGGCCCTCGACCCGCAGCCGGAAGCCGAACCGGTCCAGGCCGAGCGGCCGGACCACGTCCTCGGGGCCGACGAAACCGGCCGGCAGGCGGCCGGCCAGCTGCTGCAGGACGTCGGGGTGGCCGGTGGCGAGGTGCCGCAGGTGGTCGGCCTCGACGCCGGCCAGCAGGTCGGGCGAGGCAGCCGCGAACTCCTGGGGGCTCACGTCGACGCCCTCGCCGCCCTCACCGAGCACCACCTCGGCGAGATCCAGGCGCAGCAGCTCGGCGGTGCCCCCGACGTCGAGCAGCGCCGGGGTCGGCCGGATCTCGGCGAAGTCGAGGACGGCCGCGCGCCGGTCGGCCGGGCGGACCGGCGTCGCCCAGCCCGACAGCCACAGCTGGGCGCGGACGGGCCGGCGCAGCGTCACCGGGGCGTGGTCGCTGATCATCACGAGGGCGGAGAGGTCCTGGTCCGGAGCCACGCGGACCGCCGCGAGCAGGTCGCCGTCCGCCGGGACGACGAGCAGCACCTGGCCGGCCCGGGTGACGGTGTGCGCCAGCAGCCGGCCGCCTTCGACGCCGCGGGCACACGCGGTCGCCGCGGCGCGGGTGGCGACCGTGCGGGCGCGCTCGACGGCGGTGGGGCGCAGCGCGTCGGTCTCGGGACGGCGCTCGGACGCGGGGTGGCTCGGGCAGCTCGGCATGACCCCTCCTCGATCAGTTAGGGCAGCCTAACCAAAGAGGGTGGCCTCGGTAAGAGGCGTCGGCGCGGTCAGCCCCGCGAGGGCGCCGGCCGTCCGGGAGCGCGCTGCCGCCGCTGGGCGTGGATCCGCGTCACCAAAAGGCAGACCGCCCCGGCGAGGACCACCCCCAGGACGGCGGTGATCCCGGTGCCGCGGGCCACGAGCAGCAGGAGCAGGCCCAGCGTGGCGCCCGCCACGGCACCCCGGAGGAACCGGAGCGCGGCCGGCGGCTCCTGCGGCGCCGGGCCCTGCCCCGTCGCGAGGGGAACGCCGGCGGCCCGCGCCCACCGCTCGGTGGCAGCGCGCACCTCGTCCTCGGGAACGGCCGGGCCGTCCTCGTCGCGGGTCATGCGCTCCTCCCTCCACGTGGTCCGGCGTCCACTCTGGCCGGAACGCGGACCCGGGGCAGGTCGGAGCCGGGAATTCACCCGGCCGACGGACCGGTGCGGTGGGTCAACGGGCGACGTCGTCCTCGTCGACCGGGACGGCGGCATCCTGCTCCAGGACGTCGGCGTCGTCGGCCTCGCGGTACCCGATCGGCCCGCGGGGGCTGCCGGCCTCGCCGGGCCGGGCGGCCAGCTGCTGCTCCAGCGCATCGGCCTCCGGCACGTCGCCACCGGGGGGCGTCGCCTCTCCGGCGCGGCCGGGGGCGGGCGGGTCGAGCAGCGCCTCCTGCTCCGCGCGGTCGGCGTCGGGCACGTCGCTCGAGAAACCGGGCTGGGTCACGTCGTCGTCCTCCCTGGGAAGCGGGTGCGGTCGTCCCCCATCGTGCCGTCCGACCGGCGACCCGGCAGGGCGGGGTGGTGTGAGGGAGGTGACGAACCCGTGCCCCGACCGTGAACGGCAGGCACAATCGGCCTGATGGACACGCCCGGGGACTACGAGTTCGCGCCGCTGCGGATCCCGCCGGGCACGTCCCGGTCCGCGGCGGCGACCATGCTGAGCCTGCAGGCCGACGTCGGCGGCTGGGAGCTGGCGCGCCTGCAGCTGCACACCGACGGCACCCGCAAGGTCATCCTGCGGCGCCGCGCGCGGCTCTCCTACCTGCCCAAGCCGGTCATCTAGACCCAGTGCGCCGGGCGGCGCACCGCGGCGGGGATCCGGGTCCCCGCGTCCCCGAGCGCCGCCGAGACCTGCGGCTGGGTGAGGAACAGGCACCGGCTCAGGTCCGCCCCGCGCACGTCGGCCGCGCGCAGGTCCGCGCCCAGGAGGTCGGCGGTCCCCAGATCCACGCCCCGGAGGTCGGCGCCGATCAGGTAGGCGCCCCGCAGGCCGGCCCCGCGCAGGTCCGTGCGCCGCAGGTCCCGGCCCATGAGGTCGGCGCCGCGGCGGTCGCGCGCCCGGCTACCGGCGCGCACCTGGCCGCTCAGCCGGCCCAGCAGCTCCCCCACCTCGGCCCGGAGCCGGCCGACGTCGAGCCCGCTCAGCTCCTCGGCCGTGCCGCCGGCGCACCGCTCGACCTCGGCCCGGAGCCGCTCGACGTCGGACCGCAGGCCGGCCGCCACGGGCAGGGTCCCCGCCTCGGCCAGGTACCAGAGCATCTCGTGCAGCTGCCGCACCACCGGCAGGACGGCGAACTGCGCCCGGGCCAGCTCCGGGGTCTCCCGCCAGGCGCGGCCGCCGAAGGTGCCCTGGGTGATCCGCTGGCCGGCGCCGAAGCAGTCGAACACGGTGCACCCGGGGAAGCCGTCGTCGCGCAGCCGCTCGTGGATGCCGCAGCGGAAGTCGTCCCGCAGGTTCGGGCAGGGCGTGCCCGCCGGCTTGTCGATCGCGAAGTCCGCCGAGGCGGCGAAGGCCGGGGCGACGCAGCACAGGCCGGCGCACCGGGAGCAGTCCGCCCGCAGGTGCGCCCGGTCGTCGACGAGGGGCAGCGGGCGGGACGGCATGGTGGGGACCAGGCTAGGCGCCGGTCCCCACCGGGCCGGTCAGGGGACGAGCACGACCTTGCCGACGGTGTCCCGGGAGGCGAGCCGGGCCAGGGCCTGCGGCGCCTGGTCCAGCGGCAGGGTGGCGCCGACCAGCGGGTCGATCGAGCCGTCGACCACCAGCCGGGTGAGGTCGTCGTGCACCGTGCCGATCACGGCCGGGTCCATCTTCTTGTACAGGCCCCAGTGCAGGCCCACCACGCTGTAGTTCTTGACCAGCAGGTGGTTGGCCGGGGCCTGCGGGATCGTGCCGCTGGTGAAGCCCACGACGACGATGCGGCCCTCGAAGGCGATGCACTTGCGGGACTTGTCGAAGACCTCGCCACCGACCGGGTCGTAGACGACGTCGGCGCCGCGCCCGCCGGTGACCTCCTTGACGACGGGGACGAAGTCCTCGGTCGTGTAGTCGATGACGTGATCGGCGCCCAGCTCGCGGCAGAGCTCGGTCTTGCGGGCACCGCCGGCCGTGGCGATCACCGTGGCGCCGGCCGCCTTGCCGAGCTGGATGGCCGCCGAACCGACGCCGCCGGCCCCGGCGTGCACGAGGAGGTGCTCCCCCGCCTGCAGGTGGGCGCGCCGGTGCAGGCCCACGTGGCCGGTCTGGTAGGTCAGGTACAGGGCGGCCGCCTTCTCGTCGGACATCCCCTCGGGCACCGGCCAGGCGTTGGCGGTGTCCATCAGCGCGTACTCGGCGAACGCGCCCGGCCCGCCGGAGGGGCCGCCGATCACGCGCTGGCCGGTCTCCACGATCTCGCCGCACAGCTCGACGCCGGGCGTGTACGGCAGCGGCGGCTTCTCCTGGTACGTGCCCATGGCCATGAGCACGTCGGGGAAGTTCAGCGCGGCCGCCCGCACCTTCACCAGCACCTGCCCCTCGCCGGGGGTGGGCTGGTCGACCTCGTCGAAGGACATGACCTGGGAGGGATCGCCGAGCTCGTGGACCCGCCATGCACGCATGGCCCCGACCTTGCCAGACCGGTGGTGACGGCGGTCACGCGGCCTGCTTCGCCTGGCCACGGCCCCGGCCCACGTGCCAGGGTGCCCACGAGCGGCCACCCTTCCCTGCCGGTGGCCCGGAGGGGGACCCGATGATCGAGCAGTTCACCGACCGATTGCGCTTCCTGGGCGCGTTCCTCGCCAACCCGCGGCAGGTGGGCGCGGTGCTGCCCACCTCACGGGCGGCGGTGCGGGACATGCTGGACATGGCCGACGTGCCCGGCGCCGAGCTGGTGGTCGAGCTCGGCGCCGGCACCGGCGCGCAGACCCAGGAGATCCTGGCCCGGCTGCGCCCCGGCGCGCGGCTGATCACCCTCGAGATCGACCCCCGCCTGGCCAAGCTGCTGGACGAGCGCTTCGACGACCCGCGCGTCCAGGTGGTCTGCGACTCCGCGGAAAATCTCGGCGCCCACCTCGGCGACGCGCGGGCCGACGTGGTCGTCTCCGCGCTCCCCTACACCTCGCTGGAGCCGGGGCTGCGCCGCCGGATCCTCGACGTGCTCCCCGGCGCGCTGGCTCCCGGCGGCACCACCGTCGTCATCCAGTACTCACCGCTCCTGCTGCCCGAGCTGCGCGCACGGTTCTCGTCGGTGCGGTGGCGGGTGACGCCGTGGAACGTCCCGCCGGCGTTCCTCTTCGCCTGCCGGCAGGACTGACCCGCGCTCAGCGCATCGACGGCGGACGCAGCGCCTCCGGGACGACGGCGGTCTCGCCGGTCGCGGTCCTCGCCGCCGGCACGCCCTTGAACTTGTAGGGCACCGTGCCGACGCCGGGCTGGATGACGTAGGCGGCGCCGGGCTCGGCCGAGGTCCAGGCCATGACCATCGCGTCGGCGACCTCCTCGGCGGTGAGCACCGGGAACTTGGCCGCGGTGAACTGGTCACGGATCCGGTCGATGATCGCGGTGTCGGCGAACCCCGGGCAGATGGCGGAGATCGTGATGCCCTCGCGGTCCAGGCGTGGGGCCATCGAGCGGACGAACGCGATCGCGCCGCCCTTGGCCACGCTGTACCCGGGGTCGCCGGCCATCGGCGAGAGCCCGGCCAGCGACGCGGTCACCACCATCGCGCCGCCGCCGGCCCGCCTGATGGCCGGGCGCGCGGCCTCGACGCCGTAGACGACACCGAACAGGTCGATGGCGACGACCTTCATGAACTCGTCCATGTCGAGGGCGTCGTCGCTCTTGGCCGCGGAGATGCCGGCGTTGAGGTAGGCGGCGTCCAGGCGCCCGTGGTCGGCCTCGATCTGCGCGACGAGGGCCTCGTTGGCGGCCTTGTCCGTGACGTCGAGGACGGCGAACTCGCAGCCCAGGTCGGCGGCGACCGAGCGGTTGCGCTCGCTGTCCAGGTCGGCGAGGACGACGGTGACGTCCAGCGCCCGGAGCTTGGTGGCGAGGGCGCGGCCGAAGCCGCCGGTTCCTCCGGTGATCAGGGCGACGGATCCGGCGGCGGGTGCGGGAGTGGTGTCGGTCACCCCCGCATCGAATCACGCGTTGCGCAGGAACCGGTCGAGCACCCGGACGCCGAACTGCAGCGACTCCACCGGCACCCGCTCGTCGATGCCGTGGAACAGCGAGGCGAAGTCCAGGTCGGCGGGCAGCCGCAGGGGCGAGAAGCCGAAGCAGCGCATGCCCAGGCGCTGGAAGCTCTTGGCGTCGGTGCCGCCGCTCATGGTGAACGGCACCGGACGGGCGGCGTCGTCCTCCGCCTTCAGCGCGGCGACCATCTGGTCGACCAGCGGGCCGTCGAACGTCGTCTCCACCGCCTGGTCGTGCACCAGCCACTCACGCTGGACCCCCTCGCCGATCAGCGCGGCGAGCTGGCGCTCGAACTCCTCCTCCTGCCCGTAGAGGAAGCGGCCGTCGACGGTCGCGCTCGCCGTCCCGGGGATGACGTTCGCCTTGTAGCCGGCGTCGAGCATCGTGGGGTTGGCGGTGTTGCGCAGGGCCGCGCCGATCATCCGGCTGATGCTGCCCAGGCGGGCCAGTGCGAGCTCGGGCTCGCCCGCGTCGATCTCGACGCCGTAGGCGTCCTCGACCGCCTCGATGAACTGGCGCATCGGCGGGGTGAGCGTCAGCGGGAAGCGGTGCGCACCGATGCGGGCGACGGCCTCGCACAGCCGGGTGACGGCGTTGTCCTCGTGCAGCATGGAGCCGTGGCCGGGCTTGCCGGCGGCGGTCAGCCGCATCCAGGCCAGGCCCTTCTCGGCGGTCTGCACGAGGTAGAGCCGCAGGTCGTCGCGGACGGTGATGCTGAAGCCGCCGACCTCGCTGATCGCCTCGGTGCAGCCCTCGAACAGGTCGGCGTGCTCGTCGACCAGGAAGTGCGCACCGAGCTTCCCGCCGGCCTCCTCGTCGGCGACGTAGGCCAGGACGATGTCCCGTGGGGGCTGCACGCCGGTGCGCGCCCAATCACGGACCAGCGCGAGCACCATCGCGTCCATGTCCTTCATGTCGACCGCGCCGCGGCCCCAGATGTAGCCGTCCCGCTCCTCGCCGGAGAACGGGTGCACGCTCCACTCCGCCGGGTCGGCCGGGACGACGTCGAGGTGGCCGTGCACCAGCAGCGCCGGCCGGCTGCGGTCGGCGCCCGGGATGCGCGCGACCAGGCTGGCCCTGCCCCGCTCGGACTCGTGGATGACGCTGCTGATCCCGGCCTCGTCGAGCTTGCCGGCGACCCACTCCGCGGCTCTCCGCTCCCCCGCGCTGGTGGCGGTGCTCCCGGTGTTCGTGGTGTCGATCCGGATCAGGTCGGAGAGCAGCTCGGCGACCTCGTCCTGGGCGCCGGCGAGCGGGGCGGGGTTCTCGGCCATGGGCCGATCGTCCCCTACCGGATCGCCGTCTGCCCCTGACGGGTGATCAGGTGCTGAACTGATCGGTACCTGTAGCCGATGGACCTGGAGTGAGGTCGTTGCGCGCCTACGGCGCCCGAGAGCCCCGTGCTGCCGTCGCCAATGCCCGGGTGCTGCTGGTGGCGAGCGCCGCCATCGTGATGGTCCTGCCGGTCTTCCACGAGTCCGACGGCGGCACGCCTGCGTTCGTCGTCCACTGGACCGGGATCGCCGCCCTGCTGGGTGCCGCGCTCACGTGCCGGCTGGTGTCCCCGGAACGGCTGGACCGGGCGCACATCGGCCTCGTGCTCGGGCTGGGCGGCGTGGCGCTGACCGGAGCGCTGAACGTGCTGACCTCCGACGTCTCGGCCGGCTCCCAGGCCTTCTACGCGTTCCCGGTCCTGTGGGCCGCCGTCCACCTCCGCACGCCGGCGGTGGTCCTCGTGACGGCGAGCGCCCTGGTCACCTACCTGCTCTCGCTCCTGGTCCTCCTGCCGCCTGCGTCGGCGCTGGCCGACTTCGCGTTCTTCGGCGCCCTGCTGGTGGTGATCGCCGTCCTGCTGGTGCGCGCCCACGACACGCAGGACCAGCTCGTCGCTGCGCTGCGGCGGCAGCTGACCGTGGACTCGCTGACCGGCCTGGCCACCCGCCGCGCGTTCGACCAGGCCCTGGAGTCGGCGATGGGCCGGTCGGTCCCCGGCGGCACCGCCCTGGTGCTGATCGACGTCGACTCGTTCAAGTCGATCAACGACACCCACGGGCACCCGGTGGGCGACGACGTGCTCGTGCACCTCGCGCAGGTGCTGCGCGGGCGGATCCGGACCGACGACGCCGTGCTCTCCCGGCTGGGCGGCGACGAGCTCGCCGTCCTGCTGCCCGGGTGCGGCCGCGACATCGCGGCGCGGCGCGCGGAGGAGCTGCTGCACGCGGTGCGGGCCGAGCCGCTGTGCCTGCCCGACGGCACCCTGCTGTCCCTGTCGATCAGCCTGGGCGTGGCGCACGTGCCGCAGGGCTCCCGGGACCGGCGCGGGCTCTACACCTCGGCGGACGCGGCGCTCTACGACGCCAAGCGGGCCGGGCGCGGACGGGTGGCGCTGGCCCCCGTGTGACCCGCCACGACCACGTCGGGGGGTGCGCGATCGGCCCGCGACGGTCAGGTAGTCTTCTCCACGCACTCGTCCGGGTGGCGGAATGGCAGACGCGCTAGCTTGAGGTGCTAGTGCCCTTTATCGGGCGTGGGGGTTCAAGTCCCCCCTCGGACACCACAGTTCTGCACGCCGAGCTCTTCGAGCGTGACGTTCAGGCGCGGGGCGCCGGCGACCGTGACCTCCAGATGGTCTGGGAACAGGGCAACCTCCTCGACCAGCTCCTGAACGAGGACGCGGCGCTCCTCCTGGCTCGCCTCGAGCCACACAGCTTCGACGTCGAGGTCCGCGAGCACCGCGGCAACGGCCTCGAACTGAGCAGCCAGGTCGTTCCGCTGCGCAACCTCGGCCTCTCGAGCACGAGTCTCAGCCGTGCCTCAGCAACTGCCTGGCTTTCCCATCGGAAGCACCTGGAAAACCGAGACGATCTGGCCGCCTCGCAAGTCCACCGCCCAAACCAGGGCGGGATTTGCGGCACCAAGGCCACAGGTGCGGAGTCCATCGTCGTGAATGGCGCGTACGCCGACGAAGACTACGGGTCCGAGCTGATCTACACGGGCGCTGGCGGCCGCGACGCAAACACAAGCAGGCAGGTCGCAGACCAGACCCTCGACCAGCCCGGGAACGCCGCCTTGTGACGAACCAACTCGAGGGCCTGCCGGTTCGCGTAGTGCGTGGCTACCGCGGAGACCAGAGCTACTCCCCACAACGGGCTTTAGATACGACGGGCTGTTCCGCGTCTCAGACCACGAAAGTTGGATCGGCAAGGACGGTTTCCGACTCTGGATGTTCCACTTGGTCAAGCTGGCCTCGGACGAGGCGGCTCCGTACGTACCACCCGTCAACCTCCCGGAAGGTAACCCGACGCCGACGAGCACAACCGGAGTGACTACGAGGGTCGCTCGAAGCACGCGCGTCTCCCAGGCGGTCAAGCAACTGTACGGAGGCGCCTGTCAGGTCTGCAAGGAGACCTTGCGAGTCCCTGGCGGAACTCTCGCCGAGGGAGCTCACATCGTCGCGCTGGGTGGAACGCACGCCGGGCCGGACGTGCCGGAGAACGTCCTGTGTCTCTGCCCGAACCACCACAGCCTGTTCGACGCCGGCGGTCTCTACGTTGATGACGCTCTGATCGTCCGGGACTTCGCGGGCACCACAGTCGCCACTCTCGCCGTGCACCCCGCGCACACCATCAGCCAAGAGCACTTGCAGGCTCATCGCCGGCGGTTCCGGTTTGAGTCGGATGGCTGAGCGACTTCGATGCAGTTTGCGGGTGCTGTGTTACAGAGCACGCACCCGCCGCCGTACGAGTCCGACGGCCCCGTCCCTGCAGGCTCGGCGCCCACCGCGGCCGACAGGGTGTCCGCTCCGCCGCGCGGCAGCTACGGGGCCCCGACAGCCGTGTGTTGCCCAGCGTCTGCTGCTTGCGTGTCGGGCGGCATCTGTCGTACCCGCTGGCTAGCGTCATGCCGGGAGGTTCCACCATGTCATTTGAAACTATGCGTCGCGCACAGCAGCGACTCGTAGAGATCGGCCAGGCAAACGAGCACGTTCTCGAGTACAAGGCTGCCGACGGCAACGTCCGGCACAAGTGCTTCCTGAGCTACCACGCCGCCGACGCCGAGGAGGTGCTCGGGTTCGTGGAATCCTTCGATTCGGTCTTCATTCCAAAGTGTCTCGGCGTCGACGAGGACGACCCGTGGATCGATAGCGAGGACACCGACTACATCATGGACCGAGTCCGCGATAAGTACCTGTCGGAATCCACAGTGACGATCGTGCTTGTTGGCAAGTGCACGTGGGCGCGCAAGTTCGTCGACTGGGAGATCTATTCGTCCCTGCGGCGGGACCGGGTGAACCGACTGAACGGTCTTCTCGCCATCCAGCTCCCTAGCGTTGCCGCGGGTGTCACTCTTCCCGATCGAGTGTCGGATAACGTGCTCCGCGACCGTCAAGGAAGCGACTTTGGTTACGGTCGGTATTACGTGTACCCCTCTAGCAAGGCAAGCCTGCAGAGTTGGATTCAGGACGCTTTCGACGCTCGTAGGACGCGTGACCAGCTCATCAGGAACGGCCGCGCTCGGAAGAAGTACAACTCGGCCTGTTAGACCACGCCTGGCGCTTTCCGTCCCCGACGTGCGAGCCACATCGTGTGTTCGCGGGAGATAGCCTCCTCTGCGTCGTCGACCGCTGCGGGCCAGTCTGCCTCTGAATGCAGCGTCTGGAGCTGGTCCCGGACCATCGCAAGTTCCTGCGCCGCGAGGCTGTACGCGGTGGCGAGTGTCCGGTGCTGCTGTGCCTGACCCCACGCCGCGATGGCGGCGGCCAACGCAGCCAGGACGCCCATGAGGTCGAGCTCGAGCCAGTTCACGACCTGGGCGAGCGCGGCCGCAGCTCCTATGCCTGTAACAACGGCAACCGCAATCCCTAGGCGCCGCTCCCTGTCTCGATGCGCCGTTGCCTTTTTCGAGTACCACTCGAGTTGATCGACCACTCGTCCTTGCACGTACGCCTCCCAGCGTTCCTCCCACGTGCTGGCGCGGAGCGCACGCATGGCGCCCGTGATTTGCTCCGTAGGAGTGACTGGTTCCCAGGCGATTCCGGGAAGCTGATCGGGGATGGATGAGAGTCGCTTCAGTAAGCGAGCATCTGCATCGGGCGCACCCACCGGATAAGGCTCACCACCGACTGCGTAGCGCCACGCGAGCGTCTTCACGGACTCAGCTCCGGCACGACCCTCGTACCACTGTGCTTCCGGGCGTCGAGCCGCCGTAGATAGCCCTAGCACGAGCGCCGCAAGAAAGCCCGCAGCGGCGACCAGCGCGCCGATGTCGAACTGAGCGTCATTCGACTCCCAGTTCCCGGCAGCTCCCCCAGCAGCTAGTACGAGCAGGCCGAGGTAGACCGCCATCCGGCGAAAGGTGCTCTGCCGGCCGCGCTTGGACGACTCGTCGGTTGCCTTGAACATCATGGGTAGCTCAGAGTCACTCAGCGGACGGGGGCGGCCCTGCGATACGGAGTCTGCTGCGTGCGCCACGGAGGCAAGCTATCCGGTTGTCGGTGGCCCTTCCTGCCTGACGCCCCGCCAGATCACCAGCCACCAGGCGCATCCGGTGAGTCGGTCCGCTCGTTCCACGCTCGACCCGGTGGAAGTCCTGTCCGCTGTGTCGCTCAGGGGGACCCGCGCACCCGGTAGCGCCCATCCCCGGCGTGTTCGGCTCCGCTGAGCGGGGCCTAGCCACCGCCGGCAGGCAGGGACCAAGACTCCAGGCGCCACGTGCAATCTGTTGACGTCGGTCCTCGGACACACACGATCGGGTGAGCGGTGTTCAAGCACCGTGAAAGACGCCCGAAGGAATCTCCATGAGGTTCGCAGCTGCCAGGCCGCGCCCAGCAGGACGGCCCGCGGACCTTCAGTAAGCGCAGCAACGCGGTCCAAAAGGCGCCGTCCTCGATGTCGCCGATGGCGAACCCGAGCACCTCCCGGTGCCCGTCAGCCGCGACCCCGGTGGCGATCACGACGGCCTGGGAGACCACGCGGCAGTTGACCCGCGCCTTGCAGTAGGTGGCATCCAGAAACGCGTAAGGGAAGGGCTGCTCGGCCAGGGAGCGGTCGGAGAAGGCGCTGACTTCGGCGTCCAGATCGGCGCAGATCCGGCTGACTTCGGACTTGGAGCTGCCGGTGTCGGCGACCAGCGCCTCAAGCAGGTCGTCGACCTTCCGCGTCGACACCATGCAGGTAGGCCTCCATCACCACCGCGAACGCCCCTGGTCGATCCGCCGCCGGCGCTCCAGCAGCGAAGGGAAGAACGACCCGCCGCGCAGCTTGGGGATCCGCAGCTCCCGCTCCCCGGCGGTGGTGGAAAGTGTCCGCGGCCGGGATTCGACGCGTTGCGTGACCCGGGCGTCGGTGCGCTGGTGCGGCGCGGCGCCGATCACCGCGGTGGGCCCAGCCTCGACCAGGCTGGTAGGTCGTGGTGGTCGCCGACCGGATCCGGTCGTCGACATCGGCGGCCTTCAGTGCGTCGACCACCTCGAGCAGGGAAGACAGGTTAGGGCGATTGTGTGCTGTGAGCTTCCGCGAAAACCTTTGGCGTGGTTTCGCTGACCATCACACGATGGCCCCTCGCACGTGATCACCTACGCGGTCAGTGACCCGAACTTCCGCCACCTCGCGGGACGCCACCCATGCCTACCGACCTGCAGCCACGAGATCAGCGAGCGGTTCGATGACATCCGGGTCATCGCCACACATCAGCAAGAACTCAAACTGGTCCACGGCGGCACGCAGATTGTCTTTGGCCACTGGTAGAGCCACCGCCAACGCGTACGCGGATGCCGCCTTGTTGATCGCGGCCTCCCTTTCCTGCCCATCAAGCAGTAGCGCCCGGTTCAGGTGTACGTCGGCCACGCTGGCCGCTGGATAGAATGCGCTGGAGTCCTGTATTGCTTCGCGCTCTGCGAAGAACAAGGCTACGGGAGCCACGCTAGATGCCTCGGTCAACACAGTTTCGTCTCCGCTGAAGTGCTGGGCTTGGATTCGTAGTCCCGCCAGTAGATTGACCCCCATGTATGCGTCAGGCTCAACTACCCAGCCGCGGCGGTAAAGGTCCACCATGCGCGCGATGTGACCAGAAGCCCTAATGTGATTACTGGATCGCAGGGCGGCAATAGCACGTCGCTTCGCCAACCCGGCGGTGATGCCGCACGTCTCACTGCTGTCGCCAGCGGCAGACAGGGCTTCTTGCAGCAGCGATTCAGCGTGCGAGAAGTGTTGCTCTGGGTCGTTACCATCCCTGATGGCCGCCTCTCCCAGTCGTCGGTACGCCAAGGATGTCTGCTGGGCCCAGAGCAGCCAGAGAGGGCTCTCGGGAGCCGGCTGCGCAAGCTCCAGTAAAGCCTTCGCCTCCGAATACTGTCCTTCGGACAACAGGCCAGCGCCCAGTTGGATGCGTAACCCGGAGCGGGCCGACTCCGTTAGCTCGGGTGTCTCGTCGAGGCGCAGGAGGGCCTCCTGCATTCTCTCGGCATTCGACGAGCGAAGGGCGGCCTGCACCTCGCTACGTATGCCTTGTTCAATCGACGCTAACGCCGCGGCGCTCGAACGAGTCGTAAGCCGACCCGAGCCGGAGGGAGCGAACCAGGCGTGAACAGGGCTGTCTACTTCCTGCGGCTCGGTCGGGCGCAGTGCGGTGTTTAGGTAGTCGCGCAGCGCCCTGATTCCTGCCTCAGCCTGGGTTTCAGTAAGGCGAGCGCTCCGCGGAAACCTCACATGCCTAATCGGCATGACATCGAATGGCGGAGTTTGATGCTTACCTGACGGAGTCAAAGTGGGAAACACCAGAAGGGTGGATTTGTCCGCTAGGGCATGTCGCAGGCCGGTTTCATACGCTACATTGACATTCCCAGCCGATAAGTCACAGATGACTAAATCGCTCGTTGCAAGATCCTGGATCATGCCGACGTGAATGACGCCACTGTCAGTTTCAAGGTCGGCGCGCTTCCAGTGCGTGTCGAAGTCCTCAAGGACGGGCACGTAAACGCGATTGAAGGTATCATCGCAGTTTATGGTTCTGCGCGTCACGGGGTCGAACTTTGACCCGTAGGGCATTGCCACGAAGACCGTAGGCTTTGCGTCAGGCACAGGTGCAAGGTCGAGGACGAGCTGACCTCGGTCAGTGGCCCTGCTGGCCAAGTCATCCGTCACCGTGCCGCTGCTGCCCGAGGGTCTGACGACGACCGTCCAGATTCGCTCGTCCTCCTGCGCGACAGACTGTGCGTGGTCGAGCAGTTCGCCGTTGTGCTGGAGGTAGACGTCCCCGTCCTCGGGATCCTCATAGCCCTCGACTACATCGTTCCTGCACTGGTCCATTAGGCGGTCGTAACGCGCGACCCACTCCGGCCCTCTGTCTTCCACACTTGTAGAGCGGAAGACGTTCTTGGCGAAGGGGAGCACCACATGAACCTCAACGCTCTCCGCTAGTGCACCCTCAATGACCAGAAGGTCGGTTCCATTTGCAGCGGCTCCCACGGCGATCCGCGGCTTTAGGTGTGCTAGAAGCGTACGCAGTCTTTCCGCTACCTCGTCGACAGCCGAAGCCGGGAAGCGATTCTGCTCGGCATCCCGATCTACCTGAACTCCACCGAATACGATGATCATGCTGCGCTCAGTGCGTGCCGACGCACGGCAGCAACGAGGCTGGCAGTTGTCCAGCCGACCAGTTCGACGGCTGCATCAGACACAGCGACGGGTGTGCGATTCGCGCCGCGGGGCTTGAGCCCGATTACTGGTTTACCCCACCCGGAGGCGATGTCAATCTCCGTCTGAATCCAGTCAGACTGAGCCACGTACATCCCGGCAATCACGATGACGGCATGCGTCCCGCGGATTTGGTCCTTGAGTTCCTGTGTCAATTCCGCCTTAGTGGCTCTGCGGCCAGCCGGCACGGCCGGTCTGGCAGTCGGAGCGCTATAATTTTTCCAGGAGAAGTAACTGCTGCCACTCAGCAGACCAACTGCCTGCTCATAGGCGTCCGAGTAGTCCCATGCATGCGAGATGAACAAATTGTACGTACGCAGCCCCGGCATGCATCGCTCCCTCGTGACGTCTGTGTTCACAGTGTAGTGGGTCACAGTGACCGGCCTTCAGTTTCGGTGAGTGTTGCGGTGGTAGTGACCGCTAGGCTGCCCATGTGGGGGCCGACCTGTAGGTGCTTGCCGCAGTTACGGACGAACGCGGGCCCTCTCTGCGATCGGTTCGTCCCGCTTCGCGAAGGCTTGTTCGACCAGCCCTGTGGGGTCGGCGCTGAAGTCGTCCCACGACGCCAGAAGGCAGTAGCGGTCTGCCTCGGACCACGAACAGCGACCGTGCGGAATGTAGTAGTTGTAGCTGAACTCCCTGATCGTCGTGCTGTCGTTGATGGCGACATGATTATGTGAACCGCCGCACTCCCAACACGCGTACGTGCCGCCGAACACACTGAGGTGCGCCGCGGGAAGGACGACGCCGAGGATGCCGCTTCTTGTGTTCCCGCTGCCGTCGTACAGCGACGCTTGCAGTTCCCTCTTAATGAACCTCTGCTCATGCCAGCCACGAGTCTCGGCCCCCCAAGACCCAATAAGATGAATCGTGACGGTCGAGTCGGACAGGTACTCATCGCGGATCCTTCGCAGGATGTAGTCCTCGTCTTCTGAGTTGATCGACTCGTTTAGTGACTTGTGGATGCAGTCCAGGTGGGGCATCTTCAAGACTGCGTCCTTGTACGCCAAGTCTTCTGCCTTGAACGACACATACGTTTTGTGGGCCACTGGCCCTCCTCTGCTGCCCTCGGTTCGGATGGGTCGTCGGACCGTAACTGCGGCCACCGACACTTCCGCGTGATGGGTCGAGCGCCTGGCGAAGCCTGCGGAGGGACTGTCCAGGGCCCGGTTGACTCCTTAACTGCGAGGCTGCGGCCTCGCGGGAAGGATCAGCAGCGTGCCCAAGCCGTTCGCCAAGGTGTTTCGGCGGGACGTGATCGCGGTGGCCCGGCAGGGCGACCGGTCGATCGCGGAAGTCGCCAGGAGTTTAGGGTCTCTGAGTCCTGCTGCAGCGCTTGCTGAAGATCGCGGACCGCGACGACGGCCTCACCGGTGGAACCCCCGCGGCGGCCGCCTCGGGCGCCGGCGTCGACTTGGAGGCGAAGAACCGCGAGCTGCGCAAACGGGCCAAGCAACTGGAGCAGGACAACGAAGTTCTGCTCCGCGCGACGGCCTACTTCGCCCGCGACGGGCTCCCAAAAATGTTGTACCCGCTGGTCCAAGCCTTCGTCGGCTACTCCATCGGCGCCCGGATGACCGCCGATCTCGCGGTCAACGCACTGCGCAACGCCCTCGCGCTGCGCGGCGGGGTCGACACGAGCGTGGACTCGGATGGGGGCAGTCAGTTCCGCTCCCACGCCTCCGTCAGGGTCCTGCGCGAGGCGCAGCTGCGCGGGTCGGTGGGTCGGATCGGTGCCTGCGCGGACAGCGCGGCCATGGAGTCCTTCTTCAGCCTGCTGCAGAAGAACGTCCTGTACCGCCAACGCTGGACCACCCGCGAACAGTTGCGGCTGGCGATCGTCGTCTGGATAGAAAGGACCTTTCACCGCCGCCGGCGCCAAGAGGCCCTCGGCCGCATGATCCCCATCGAGTTCGAGATACTGACCCAGGCCGCTTACGCGGCCTGACCGCCCCTACCGACCCGAGTCAACTGAAGTTCGGGCAGTCCCCTTCGTGACCTACATGGGTCACGTGCCTCGTCGCCACATGGCCATACATGTCTCCCGACTGACCAATACCGGTTCCACTTCCCGTCTACCGGCCACTGTCCGCCGATCAACCACGCTGCCGTTTGCCCTGGCAATGGCCGTCAAAGACCCGCTTGAACCGTCGATGGACGTCGGGCACGTATCGACGTGAGGGCTGCCGCAGTCCGGCTGCGGCTCGCTCAGCCGAGCTCCGGGTCGGCGGTCCGTTGCGCGTCCGCCCACACGGTCTCCGAGATAGCTTCGTAGTCCTCGCTCGTTCGAATTCGCTCGTTCTCTTCGACGCTGAGGGTGTTGCCCAGCGAGGCGTACCTCTCGCGTGCCTGCTTGTCGGCAATGAAGGCGGTGTACCCACCGGCCGCCCCGACGAGATAGGCGCGCAAGCCGGCTTCCCGCCCTAGCTGGAGCTCCTCTTCAAGGCCGGGCTGATGGGTTCCCTCCTCGGCGGTTCGCCCTCCGATGGCGACCACTGCTGCGTAGTCGAGGTCTCTCACCATGCGATGGCGCATGACGGTGAGGGAGGCGGCCCGAGTACCGGCGTCCTGGGTCACGATCACCTCGAGCTCGCCGGCCGCGTCTTGCAAGGCTGCTCTGGCCGGAAAATAGTCCGATTGGTAGACGCGGACACGCGGCTCGCCCACCCACCGGTGACGGGTGGCTTGACGGACAGCCATCGGAACGAAGGTGGGATGGCCGCCCATGGCGACCCGTCCCCCGCGTTCAAGCCAGACGCGGACGACCGTCTCCGCGGCTGCGGTGGCGTGCCCTTGCTCCACGCCTTCCGGGTGACTGCCCAGCAAAAGGAGCCACGGGCCGTGCGGCGCACTGCCCCCCGCCGACTCGAGGGGTTCCGGCTGCACCCGGGCCAGGTAGTCCCGCGCGCTGGCCACGATGGTGCCGTCCGCAGCGGCCCTAGCCGTGACCATGGGCAGGGGATCGAGCAGGACGGCCGCGTCGTAGGCCCGACAGGCCCTGTCGTGCGGACCCATCTGTTCCGCCTCCAACCACGCGACGAGGCTGCGGCGATCCTCATCGCGAGGATGACGCCCGAAGACCTGCAGTACGTCGGTACGCGGTCGCTGGGGCCAGGGTGACGACGTGGTCGGATCGCTCACCTGGTAGATCAGGCGTCGTCCGTCGAGGACCTCAATCTTCTTGCCTCGCGCCTTCGCGCCGGCCCTGATGCCCCGGAACGACGCCAGCGCAGAGCGGGCGTGCTCTTGGGCGACTGTGAAAGCCCAGGCCAATATCTCGTCCGCGACAGCGCCGACGCGGACCGGATCGATTGCCTCCTCCGGCACGCGGACGTGCGGGGTCGTTTGCGGGCGGACCGGCAGCTGGGGACGCGGCCGCGCGCCCGACTCCTCCGGCCCCAGCTGCACCCAGACAATTGGGATCTTTCGTGCCAGCGCCTCCGCGATCTCCAACTGGACCCACGGGGACTCCCCCGTGGAAAAGGTGTCGAGGAGGACTAGGACGTCGGCGACGTCCAGGCTCTCGTCGATGCACCGCTGCGCATCTTGGCTGGCGTCAATGTCGATCAGGTCGCGGAACACCGAGCCTGGATGACGTGCGCTCAGCTCGCGATCGAGCAGCGCAGCGGACTCCTCTCCGTCGTGACGGCGGTAGGAGAGGAACAGCCGCATCCGGTCCGGGACCATGGTGGGAAGCATCTGCGCCAGGACCCTGCGAGCGAATTCCTCGGCGACGGTGCGGACGCTGCTGGCCGGCAAATCTCGGCGGCGCAAGGCGTCCGTCACGTCGAAGCTCTGCCGGCCGGTCACAGGTAGCGGCGGTGACCGATCCGCAGCACCGAGAGCCACCGGGAAGATGACAGCCCCGTTCTCGACCGCCTCGTCAAGAACTCCGCGCACCGCGTCAGGGAGCGGTCGGCGGCTGTTCAGGACGACGACCGCGTCGCCCGGGGCGGGCGAGCACTGGTCGCAGGCCTCCTCGGTTCCCAGCACCGTCACGAGTGACATTTGCAGGAGCGGGACGGCAGCATCTATGAACTCGCGCGCGTCGACGCTCAGGCCAGTCAGTACCGGATCCACAACGAAGATGACACTCACGCCGTCCCCCCAGCTGCAGGTGTCGACCCGACGGGCTGTGGCACGGTGCCCGGCGGTCAGGGCACAGCATGCTCTCGACGCAGTACAGCGAGCACCTCGCCGAACACCTCGACGATACGGCCGGGGGCGAACCGAAGCTCGTTGACGCCGTGGACATTGGCGAAGGACCGGCAGCCGTCTTCGCGGATGACGATCGCTCGGTGGGCACCGAGGAGGGCCTGGAATAGCCCGGTCTCATGGATGACGTTGTCGCCAGCCCGCCCGTCCCCGGCCTCGTTGACTTCCTCCACCGTGTGGACGAGGAGCGCGAGCGTGGCTCGCTCGGCTAACTCCTGCAGAACGGAGTGATTCGGTATCCCGGCACGCACCGCACTTTCGTAGGTGAGGACCTGGACGCCGTGGTGATCGCGTAGATGGTCGGCGAGCTCCCGCCACTGGGGGTTCCTGCCATGCCCGATAAAGACGACCGGGGACGGCGGTTCGGCCGGCGTGGCACTGGGGCCCAGCGAGGCGAAGGCCAGTTCGACAGCCGCGATCGTCGGCAGAGCAACCACCAACGTGGTCGTCGATCCGGCCCCGTCCACACTGAGCCGCAGCGTGCCGAACTCCGACTCCAGGGCTAGGTCGGCCGAGTCCACTCCGGCGGAGAAGTAGGCGAAGAACTCGTCCTCCGATTCAAACTGCCATTGGTCGGCGCCGCGGCTGGCCGAGGCGGCGACGACACCAACCACGCCCGACGAGGCAGCGCGGAAGGCATCGACGAAACGTTGGAGGGTGGGACCAGGGAGAAGTCCGGAGTAGGACGTGCGCCTTCTTGGCACGCTCCCCCACCGATCGTTCGCATCGGCCCTGGCATTCCAGTGCCCGCAGCGCGGTCCTCGACCGCAACAGGATGCTAGCGGGAGGACCTAGGCTGCGGACCGCCCGGACCTGCGCCGAGACGTATGTGTCTTTCGGATCAGCTCGAACCGAAGCCGCTCGGCACGTGCGCCGATCAATTGGGGCATGGTCCGGGTCGCCACCCTCGCAGGATCCTCATCTGGGTCGACGTCGTCCTTGCTGCGGTTTCACGGTGGGGAGTCCCTCACGCGAGTCGTCGTCGTATCGCCCCTCCGCACCCGCGCGACGGCCGCCCACGGGCATGCGGGCGGTGACGACCACGACGCTTCGTGTCGACACGCCGTTCGGCGTCGGACCGTCACCCGCCCGCGCCGCGTGGTTACGAAGCATGGCGATGCTGGCGGTCAGGGTGTGGCAACAAGATGGCGAGGTGCTCAGGGACGGAGCTACCAGTGACAGACGTGATTGTCGCGGCCTTAGCTGTCGGTGCCTCGGTGGGGGGCTACCTCGGTTACCAGTTCGGGAATTGGCGAGCAGCGCGTCGAGCAGCGCGGGCGACCTACCGAACACAACGTGGAATGCGCTGATCCGATCCGGCCCCGCTCCGTCCTACTCGGCACGCCGTGTACGAAGCCAGCATTTCGACCGCTTGGCAGCGCGGTCGGCTGCGCGTCCAGTCAACCGCACGTGGCCACGCCATATTGCTGGCCCGTTGGTCGCGGGCGATGGTCAAGAAGACTTGCATCGGCTGCCCCCGCGGCTGACGCCGCCCACCTTTTACACGACGGCTTGCGCCACGAGCAGCCTCTGTGCCCACGTCGCCGTCGTCGGCCTCGCGATGCCCAGGTAGGCGGGGACCTCGGCCTCTGGACGCAACGCGACCTGAACCCAGATTCCCCGCCACGCAGTGGACGGGCGCGGCGCGCGTTCGGCACCGTGTCTCGCCAGGGCGGTCCGGCGACCCCTCCTCCGTGAGACCGGGCCATCGACACCGCATCAACGGTGCCGCCCTATAGTTCTCGTGTCGGCGACAACTTACGAGGTGCCTCCTAACCGCGTCTGACCGCTGTACATCAGTAACGGGAGCCGGATGTGGTGGGCGTGCCGATCCGCACCGTCCGCTGATCCGCGACGCTGACCCCGCGGCCAGCCGGAGGTCCGGGTACGCCAGCCTGGCGGCCAAACCCTCACACCTACAGGCGTGTGCGTATGTAGCGTGTCGCCCCTCGGACACCGAGTTGAACCCCCACGGCGTCTCGGCCGGCGGGGGTTCTCCTGTTCCCGGTGTCGGCACCTCCGCCTGCTCCCTGTACGAGAACCGCGGGCCGGCTGCGGATCAGGAGCCCTCACGGTCCCCAGACCGGACGGGGTTTGTCGTCCGTGGACATCGGCGGATCCTGTGGTTGAAGAGGCGGGCGCCGGGCCGACCGATGTCCGGTCCCTCGACCGGGACGGACGAAGTCGATGGCGTACTCAGCCGGCACGTCGGTGCGTGACCTGCGGTCGGGTAGCGCGCCTCGCGTCGGGTAGAACCGGGAGATGACAGCCCAGAACCCTCCTGCACCCGCACCGCCCGCCGACGGCGAAATGATCGTGGTCGAGCACGAGGGTTCGGTGGTGGCGGTGGCCATGCTGGCGGGCGAGCTGCGCGCCTTCGACGACACCTGCCCGCACGCCGGCTGCTCTCTCGCAGAGGGCGAGCTGGACGGACAGAACGTCATCTGCCCCTGCCACCAGGCCACCTTCGACGTGAGGACCGGTGACGTCGTGGAGGGCCCAGCGCCGTCCGGGGTCGCCGTCTGGTCGGTCGCGGTCGCCGACGGGGCCGTCGTCGTCAGCCAGCCGTCGAGCTCCGAGCGGAACGGCGACGTTCCGGCGGGCCGCGGCGAGGAGCATCCGTCGGTGGGTCCGGACCTGGACATCACCGTCCTCGTCGAGCTCGAACACGACGCCATGCGGAGCCAGTTCGAGGCCATCGATGCGCTGACCGACGCAGACGAGCTGAGCAAGGCGTGGGCGGTGCTGGCCGAACTCCTCGAGGTCCACGCAAGCGGTGAGGAGGCGGTGCTGTACCCGGAGCTGGCGCGGGCCGCTGACGAGGGAGTCGAGGAGGCCCGGCACGCCGTCCGAGAGCACAACGAGCTACGGGACAGCGTCGCCGCGGTGCAGCAGCACGAAGCCGGCAGCAAGGACTGGTGGGAGGCCCTGCGACATGCGCGACAAGTCAACGAAGAGCACCTGGACGAGGAAGAACGCGACGCCCTTCCTCTGTTCCGGGAGAGCACCGAGCGAGCACACCGGGAGAAGGCCGGCCGGGAATGGATTGCCTTCCACGAGCAGCACCAGCACGCGCGGGGACTCAGCGGCGAGCATGTCGACCCCGAGGACGTGGCGTCATAGCGGTGACGGTCGATGGGACAGGGCTCGCAGGGAGGTCAGCCTCCTGACCGGCCGGACCGTCCACTTGTCACTCGTCACCCGGTCGCAGCCGTGTGCGTATGTGACGAGTCGCCCCTCGGACACAGCGAGTTGAACCCCCAGGGTCTTCGGACCGCCGGGGGTTCTGCTATTTCGGGCGTCGGCACGCCCGCTCGATGCCGGCGGACCGGAGTCGCCGCCCTGGCCTCGATCACCGGTTCCCCGCACCCTTGCCCCGAGCGCAGGTTTCTTCGCGGCACGCATGCTCGAAGAAGGCGCAGTCGGTACCGGCAGCCGGAGAGCCGCTGTGGGTCCACCTGGGACGAGGCCAGACACTTGCTCCCGGACGTGACCTGGGTCACGATCTCGTGGCCCCGTCCGCCAAGGGAGTCCTGATGCGCCTGCGACGACGTACCGCCCTGTTCCTCACCCTCGGCACCGCGGTGGCACTCGCCCTGCCGGCTGGACCGGCGGCCGCACATCCCGGCGGCCACCGGCCCGGCGACGGTCCGGGAAGCGTGCAGTGCACCCCCGACGACACGGTGCACGTGCCGGGCGCGGAGCTGGCCGTCACCGCCTGCTTGCCGGACATCACCACCGCCGGACTGCTCCAGGCACCCGCGGGCCAGTACACCGACCAAGCGGACTGGCTCTCTCTCCATGCGCCCGGCACGGCCAACCCCAGCGGTGTGCCGGGGCTGCAGGTCGACGGCTACTTCCCGGACACCTCGAGCTTCAACACCACCCACGGCTGGAACCACGACAGCCAGTTCGTGCTGCGCATCCCGGACGACTGGAACGGCGGCCTGGTGGTGACCGGCGCGCCGGGCAACCGCAAGCAGTACGCCAACGACTTCCTGATCTCCGACTTCGTGCTCGCTCAGGGCTTCGCCTTCGCCTCCACGGACAAGGGCAACAACGGCACCGACTTCTACCTGGACGGCGACCAGCCTGGTGACGCCGTGGCCGAGTGGCACGAGCGCGTGACCCAGCTCGCGATCGCTGCGCAGGGCGCGCTGCGCGAGCGCTTCGGCCACAGGCCCGAGCGGACGTACATGGCCGGCATCAGCAACGGCGGCTACCTGGTGCGCTGGCAGCTGGAGAACCGCCCGAAGCTCTACGACGGCGGGGTCGACTGGGAGGGGACCCTGTTCACGGCGGACGGGCCCAATCTGTTCACCTATCTGCCCACGGCCGTGCGTTACGTCCTGGGCCGAGTCGGCGCGGAGGACATGTACGCCGCCGGCTTCGCCCGCGGGTCCGAGGCGCTGTGGCCGTACCACCAGCAGGTCTACTGGGGTCTGACGCAGAAGATCTACCGGGCCGAGTTCGACCCGGCGTACGACCCGGACTGCCCGGGGTCGACGGCCGGCACGACGCTGCCCGAGATCCTGGCGCCGTGCGCGAGTGACGCGGCCTACGACGCGTGGTTCGCCGACCCGCAGTCGGAGGCGGTGCACGACGCACTGGCTCGGATCAGCCTGACCGGCAAGATCAAGAAGCCGCTGCTGACCCTGCACGGGACGCTGGACACCCTGCTGCCGATCGGCACCGACAGCGACGTCTACGCCCAGATGGTCGCCGACGAGTACCGGAGCCGGCTGCACCGCTACTACCGCATCGAGGGCGGCAACCACGTGGACAGCCTGGTGGGGCTGGACCCGGACACCCTGCGCCCGATGCTGCCCTGCTTCCGGACCGCCTTCGACGCCCTCACCGCCTGGGTCGAGGACCGCCAGCGTCCGCCGGCGAGCACGACCGTGCCGCGCCCGGCCGGCAACGGCGCCACCGATCCGGAGCTCTTGAACACCTGCTCGCTGACCTCCGGGAGCTGACCCAGGTCTACGGCCTCCGGGTGTCCTCCTCCCCCCGTTCTCTCCCTCGGCGCCGGCGCAGCGGACGCCCCGGCTGGGCTCATCCGAGTCGGTGGGCGGCGGCTGCGGCCAGCGCACCCAGGCTGTTCGTCGCCAGATGGAGGAGGACGGGGGCCAGCAGGCTGCCGCTCCGGAGGCGCAGCCAGGCGAAGAGAACCCCCGCGGCCGCCGTGAACGCACATCCCAGCAGCACGGCGACGACGAGTCCCGCAGACCCGTCGGTCAGAGCGTTGGCCGTGGTCGCGCTCAGCGTGGGACGGATGTGCCAGAGCCCGAAGAGGGCCGCCGAGGCCACGACAGCCGCACGCGGCGAGACCAGTCGCAGCAGCGCCGCCAGCAGGACGCCACGGAAGGCGATCTCCTCCCACAGGACGGTGCCGAGCGGGATCCGGATCAGCGTCTGGTACGCGACCTCGGCGGAGCCGGCATCGGCGAGCCGTGCATCCGCCAGCAGAGGGCGGACCGCAGGGATCGAGAGGCCGGCCGCGTAACCAGCGGCGACCACCGCGACGCACACCCCGCCCCATCGCAGTCCAGCCCGCGCCCTGCGCCGATCGAATCCGAGTTCCTGCCAGGTGAAACCGACACACCGAGCCGCCACGAGGACCAGGCCCGTCGCCGCCAGGTTCACCGCGACATAGGACTGCGGGTAGCCCGGCATCCGGGTGATCACGACGTTGTTCCAGGTGCCGAGGAGCACGGCGACGGAAGCGGCGAACAGGAGCGCGCCCCGGCGGCCTCCTGCGCGAGCATGCACGGGTGAGGTCTTCCCCGTTCGCGCGCCGGCTCACCTTCGCGGCCGTGTCGCTGTGCTGTGCCGCCGCCGTGATGGCCTGGGGCGAGCTGTCGGTGGGCGCGCTCCTCGTGATCGGCACCGCCGGTACCGCCGTCGTCGTCGTCGCGTTGGTCCGGCATTCGGGCGAGACCGTCCCACCGGTGGGACGACGAGGGCTGCCGTGGCTCGCCCTCGCAACCGCCGCCGTCTCCTGGGAGCTCGTGACGCTCGCCGACGACGAGCTGCCGACGGCGAGCGATCTCGCGGACACCTTCCTCGCCGAACCGCTGCTGCGCGGCGCCGCCACCCTGTGCTGGCTGGCTGTCGGGGCCTGGCTGCTCGATCGCCCGCGGCGCCGGCCACAGCGATGACGAACGCCATCCTCACGAGCTCTGCCGGCTTCCTGGGTCTGCTCGGCGTCGGTCTGGCGATCGAGCTCTGCGCCCGCCTCGGAGTCGGCCCGGCCACCGCGGGTCAAGCTCTGGGCGCCGCGATGCGGACGACGCCCGGCCGCGCCGTCGTCCTGCTCACCTGGCTCTGGATCGGTGTCCACTTCCTGGCCCGTTGATGCGGTCGCACGGGCCGGGTCCCTTGTCAGGACCTCCGGGCACTCGATCGTTCGGTGACGGCGCCGGTCCTCCAGGGGCACGCGTCGCCCCCCAGCACAGCCATCTCGGTCGACGACGCTCCCGACGGCGACGAGCCGGTGGATCACAACTGTCGTCGCCTCACCGGCCTATGGCGAAGTCGCGCCAGTCAACAGACACGCTGCCTGCCGAGACGCTATACACCGTGCGATGAGAGGAGCCACGGTGCTGCGGATGTCGAGGGTGTGGGTGGCGGCGACGTTGATGGCGTCCGGGGGTCTCCTGTACGCCGCATCCCGGGAGCGCTGGGCCGGAGCATGCCCGTGGCGCGGGGATCACGAGACCCAGACGTGCGAGACGCGGATGGACCACCTCTACGACTTCCTCCCACCCATGGAGCCGTGGCTGCCTGCGGGGGCGGCCGCACAGCTGGCGGGTGCGTCCCTCCTCGTCCTTGCCGTCGCCCTCCTCCCCCTGCCCTGGGTCCTGACCGGACGGAAGCCGGGTCTCGCGCCCGCCGCGGCTCTCCTCGCGACCGTGCTGGTCATGATCGACGTCGGACTGGCAACTCTGCGCTCGGGTCTCGACGGCGCCGTCGTCCGCCCCGTGGCCTCGGACGCCACCCTCTTGCTCTGGTTCCTGGTGCCCCCGTTTCTGTTCGGGCACCTCGCGGCTGTGTCCCGAGGCTGGGCGGGCCGCGCGGCGGCGGTGCTGCTGCTCCTGGCATCGCCGCTCGTCGCCGCCTTCACTTACGCGATCGGCCCCTGGGACGCCCAGCCCTGGTGGGAGGCGATCTCGGGCCTGCTGACGTGCGGAGCCGGCGCATGCGTGCTTGTGACGGCGACACGTCGGCTGGCCCGACGTGGCGACGCCGTCGTCGAGCCAGCAGTCGCGATCTGACCAGGCCGCCTCTCCAGACGGACGGCGGTTCCAGGGACCAGCTGCCGTGCGCAGGTCCTGCACCTCAGTGTTCTCCGGCGACGGCGACCGGGACGACCATCGGGTCGTCGAGGGTCCCACCACCACGCTGGCGTCCTCGACGGGAGGACGGCCCCGCAGCTGGGCACCTTCGTCCTGCTCCGGGTCACGGTCACCGGCCTGGGACTTCCCTTCTCGCGCACGGACGCCGACCGCTCGGGGCTGACCGCGGCGGACGCCACCTGCCGCCCCGTGTCCGTCGAGGGCCCGATCCGGTTCGAGCGGCTGACCGCCGCTGTGCCACGCTCGGGGCCCCGTCCTACCGGGACCATGTCGTCGCCGCGCTTCCGGTAGAACCCCTTTGCCGCCGCACGGACCAGCTGAGAGGGACCTGATGCACACCGCTGAGCCAACGGAGCTGTTCGACCTGCGCATGAGCGAGGAGGCCCGGCCGCTCTACGACCGCGTCGTCCGGTTCCTCCAGGACGTGGTCGCGCCGATGCAGGAGGAGTACTTCCGGCTCGGCGCGGGGCACCCCGACCCGTGGACGTACGCACCGGGTCAGCTCGAGGCGCTCGAAGGGGCCAAGACGAAGGCCAAGGAGGCCGGCCTGTGGAACTTCTTCCTGCCCAACTCCGAGGTCGGCGGCCTGACCAACCTCGACTACGCCTACATCGCCGTCGAGCTCGGCAAGTACCCGCTCGGCTCGGAGTCGCTCAACTGCTCGGCGCCTGACACCGGCAACATGGAGGTGCTCGAGCGCGTCGGGACCCCCGAGCAGAAGGCCCAGTGGCTGGAGCCGCTCCTCAACGGCGAGATCCGCTCCGCCTACGCCATGACCGAGCCCGACGTCGGCAGCTCCGACGCCAAGAACGTCCGGCTCCGGGCGGTACGCGACGGCGACGAGTACGTCCTCAACGGCGAGAAGTTCTACATCTCCGGGGCCGGCGATCCCCGCTGCAAGATCATGATCGTCATGTGCCAGACGAACCCGGACGCGCCGGCGCACGCACAGCAGTCGCAGATCCTCGTGCCGATGGACACCCCGGGCGTCGACGTGCTCGAGCCGATGCAGGTCTTCGGCCGTGACGACGCCCCCCACGGCCACATGCACATCCGGTTCACCGACGTGCGCGTGCCCGCTTCCAACATGCTCCTCGGCGAGGGCCGTGGCTTCGAGATCAGCCAGGTGCGCCTGGGCCCCGGGCGCATCCACCACTGCATGCGTGCCATCGGCCAGGGCGAGAAGGCGCTCGAGCTGATGGTCCGCCGGGGCAAGTTCCGGGAGGCGTTCGGCAAGCCCATCCTGAACCTCGGCAAGAACATGGAGCTGGTGTCGCGGGCGCGGATCGAGCTCGATGCCTGCCGGCTCATGGTGCTGAAGGCCGCCAAGGCCATGGACGTGCTCGGCAACTCCCAGGCCCGCGTCTACGTCTCGGCGGTGAAGGCGATGGTGCCGGAGAAGGTGTGCCAGATCATCGACCAGGCCATCCAGATCCACGGCGCCGCCGGGGTGTCGCAGTGGACGCCGCTGGCCAACATGTACACCAGCCAGCGCACCCTCCGCCTGGCCGACGGACCCGACGAGGTGCACCACTTCGTCGTCGCCCGCCAGGAGGCCGGTCGCTACGCCGAACCGGCCCCCGGTCGTTCCGAGGCCCTCGGCGACGGCGTCTTCGCCGGCCCCTGAGCGGGCGCAGGCCCGGGAGCGGAGCGCCTCGCGTCGCAGCCTGACGGGTCGGCAGACGCGTCGATGGACGTCCTCCGAGCCCACCGACGAAGGGCCCGGTCACCGTGGTGACCGGGCCCTGGTGTCGCCGCGGTAGCGGTCACCCGCGCGGTCCCGCGGCGCACCTGATTCAGTGCGCCACCGCGCCGAACGTGGGGCCCGGAGTGGCGTCGACCCACGGGCGCGGGAGGTGCTTCACCCCGAAGTAGTCGCCGCCCTTGCGCGCATGGTCGTCGGTCCCCCACGCCTGGGCGGAGTCCGGCCGCCTCGACATCAGGGGGATGTGCTTGGCGCAGTGGATGTATGCCTCGACGACGTCGACGCGTACCCAGCGATCCGGTCGGCGACCGCCCTGCTGCAGCAGTCCGTCGACCACGTGCTCGGGCAACGGGCCAGCGGACAGCACCTGCTCGTTCTCGAGGATCGTTGCCCGGCCGTTGACGTGCAGCCCGATGGCATCGCCGCAGAAGTCGATGAACAGCATGCCGATGCCCCCGGTCTCCGCGATGTTGCCGAGGCTGCCCATGACGCCGTTGCCCCGGTACTCCGGGTACGCCAGAGTCCGTTCGTCCAGTACGCCGACGAAGCCCGGTGGCCCGGCGCGGAACGAGCAGTCGGCCTGCCCCGACCCGTCGGCCGTGGCGATGAACACCATGTCCATCCGCTCGACGAACCTCTGCATCCGCTCGCTGAGACGCTCGAGCACCTGGTGGTCGTAGAAGGCACGGGCGCGGGTGGACGTCCCGTACCGCTCCTGCAGGCGGTGTTCCCCGCTCGAACCGGGCATGTCTGTCCCCCTCGGGTGACGCCGTCCCTGCCTCAGACCGGAGGCTAGGGACGGCGCGGACGGCGGTCTCTACGCACACGTGCGTACGTCGGCGCCGGCAGCCATCGGGGCCGCGGAAGTCCCCTCGATGCGCCCTGTCCTCCTACCGTTGACGGGTGGAACGCACCGAGCGGTGCTACGCCGCCTGGCTCACGCTCGTCGGCGACCTGCTCCGGGCGGACCCCGACGACAGGTCCCTCCCGCACGACACGGTCGTGGAGCTGCTGCGTGAGTCGTTCGACGCCTCCTCGTGCATGCGCAACGCCGTCGACACGACCTGGACCGACCACCTGATCGGCTGCTGGCCGCACGGGTTCCTGTCCGCACAGGCCGTGGAGCGACCGGTCGACGCGACGTTCCACCCGCTCATCCGCTGGTACGCCGTGACCGGTGCCGACCGACCCCAGACGACGGCGAGCGTCCCCCGGGGCGTCGCCGCCCGGAAGATGACGGCCGAGTGGTCAGCGTTCGCCCGCCCGCTCGGCGTCACCCACCAGCTGTGCCTGCCGCTGCAGGTCGGCGCGGGGATGCACGCCTACGTCGTCGGCCGCTCGGACCGGGACTTCACCGAGGCCGACCGAGCCCTGGCGACGGCGTTGGCACCGGCGTTGGGCGCGGTGCTGCGGCAGCGCGGCATCCTCGCCGGCGTCACGGGTGCCCAGCGATCCTCCGCGCAGCAGCTCGGCCTCACCGGACGGGAGGTCGCCGTCCTGCACCTGCTCGGGCAGGGTCTGACCGCCGCGTCGATCGCCCGCCGACTGGGCACGTCCCCGCGCACGGTGCACAAGCACCTCGAGCACGTGTACCGCAAGCTCGGCGTGCAGGACCGGCTGCTGGCGGTGCTGCGAGCACGCCATCTGGGCCTGCTCGGCTGAGCTCCGGGACGAACGGCGGCGCAGGTGCCGGCCCGCCGCGGCTGCCGGTGGTCATGTGGCCGCGCGGCCGGACGCAGCTAGTCGCCGGGGTCGGCCTGATGGCGCAGCCGCCAGGCCAGGAGGAACGACGGGCTGGCGGCCGCGGGAGGAAGGCGGCGAGCACGAGCTGGTGCGCCTGCAGCAACAGGTGGTCGGACCGCGCTCGGCGAGCTGGCCGGCCACCGACAGCACCAGGTACAGCACCAGCGCCGAGACGAGGGCTGCCACATAGCCGGCGTCACGTGCCGCATGGCGCTGGGCCAGCTCGTACTCGTCGACCTCGCTGGCCCGCCGCTCGGCGATGTCCCGGACCAGGACACGGGCGCCGTCCCAGGCCACGCCCAGCACCGCGAGACTGACCACCCATCCCCACGAGTCCACGGCGGCCGCGATCGGGGTCGCCGGCCGCATCTACGCCGACTCGGTACTCCGCACCGGCGGCCAGATCCCGCTGCGGGAAGCGCTGCGCAGCCGGTGAGACGGGCGCCCGGGGCGCCGCGCGTCAGGCGAGCAGGCGGAGGACGAACTCCGGTCGCCGGTTGGCCTGTGCCAGCATCGCCGCCCCGGCCTGGGCGAGGATCTGGCTGCGGCTGAGGGCGATCGTCTCCACGGCCATGTCCGCGTCCCGGATGCGCGACTCCGCGGCCGCCGCGTTCTCGCCCGCCACACCCAGCGCTCGGATCGTGTGCTCGAGCCGGTTCTCGTAGGCCCCCAGCTCGGCGCGGACCTCGGAGACCCGCCCGATGGCCCCGTCGACGGCCCGGATGATCGCGGCCATCCCGCCGTACACGAAGTACCGGGGACTGAGCTCTTCCGCCTCATCAACGGTCGAGCCGGGGCCGGGCGTGGCACCGGTGGTCGTCAGCCCAGTCGACGTGGCGGTGAAGGGTGCGAAGCCGGGTCCGAGGACTGCCTGTGCCGCGGCGTTGAGCGCGTCGAGGTGCTCCTGCGCTGTCTCCGCACCGGTGTAGTCCACCGAGGAGAGCGAGAAGTCCTGCCCGCCGTACCGCACCACGCCGGTCAGCGCGCGGAAGCTCGCCTGGTACTCGCCGGTGGCGAACTCCTCGCCGGCCAGCGTGAAACTGCCGGCCGCCGGTGTCCCCTCGTCGTCCGACACGGCAGGGGTGGCCGACGACTGGACGCCGACCCAGCCGTTCCCCCACTCGCCGGTGTCCGGATCCTGGTAGCGGGTGACGTGCGCCGTCGACAGACCGAGGTCGGTGGCGGTCGTGCCCTCGCCGGGGGCCCCGAAGGCGATCCGCAGGGTGTCGCCCGGTGCTGCCCCGACCTGCAGCAGGTGGTCGTAGCTGCCGTCGAGCAGCACCGTGCCGTTGAACGCGGTGGTGCGTGCGATGCGATCGATCTCGGCTTTCAACTGATCGAACTCCGCCCCGATCGCCCGCGTCGGGAGTTCGCCCATGACTCCGGTGCTGGCCCCCTGCACCGCCAGGTCGCGCATGCGCTGCAGCATCGCCGAGACCTCGGTCAGGGCGCCCTCGGCCGTCCGCACCACGCTGATGCCGTCCTGCGCGTTGCGGACGGCCTGGGTCATGCCGCGGGACTGGGCGCGCAGCCCCTCCGAGATGCCCAGCCCGGCCGCGTCGTCGGCGGCGCTGGTGATGCGCAGGCCCGAGGACAGCCGGCGGAGGGTCGTCGTCATGCCGTCGTCGGTCTGCCGCAGCAGCCGCGACGCGTTGAGCGCGGCCACGTTCGTCGCGATCCGCATGTCTTCCCCGCTCCTCCCCCGACGCGTCCCTCCGCGACGACGGAGACGACGACCTCACAAACGGCAGACGGGGATGGTTGTTGATCCCAACGCGCTCCGTTGCAAGATCGCAACCGACCGCCCTCGGGCGCCAACCAGATGACCGAGACCAGCACCGCCACCAGTGCCGGCCCGGCCACGAGCAGGAAGCCGGCGTAGCGGAGGGGCAGCCGCAGCAGCGAGGAGATGGTGATGCGGACGGTGTTCGTGAAGCGATCGGCGTTCTCGCCCCGCGCCGGCTCCAGCAGCGACTCGCGCTGACCACGCCACCCCGTACGGGCGCGCTACCGCGGCGAGCCGACCGCCTCCGGGAGCCAGCGGTCGCCGTGACGGTGGTGCGGAGCGTTGCCGAAGGACCGTCGCCGGCCGTCGCCGGCTCTCACCCGGGCGACCGCGACCGCTCCTCCGCGAGGCGGTCGGCGAACAGCGGCGGCAGGTAGCGGAGCATCAGGGCCGACCACACCACGTGCGTGAGCACGGGCGCCTGGATCCCGCCGGTGATCCTGCGCTGCACCGCGAAGAGCAGCCCCATCGGGACGCTCGCCAGCACGAGCGCCGGGTTGCGGGTGGCGGTGGTGGCCAGTCCGTACACCGCGGTCGAGGCCAGCACCGGCCGGTGCGCGCCCGCCGCCGCGTAGAGCGCGCCGCGGAAGAACACCTCCTCCGCCACGCCGTTGGCCAGCGTGGTGGTGAGCACGAGCGGGTTCGACCCCTGGTCGGCGTAGCGGAGCACCGAGCCGATCGCCCGCTCCATCAGCGGGATCCGCCGGGCGACCAGCGCCGCGGCGTAGAAGGCCCCGAAGGCGCCGGCCCCCGAGACGACCGGCGTGATCACGGGCCGGCGCAGCCGGTCCCCGGGCCCGAACATCCGTCCCAGGTGCAGTGGCCCGGACGCCAGCCCCCCGACCACCCAGGTGCCGGCGACCCCGAGGGTCAGCCCGTAGAACCGTGGTGAGCCCGGCGGCGTGGACAGCGACGCCCCCAGCAGGGACGCACCGGTCACCGCGACGACACCGGTGACCCGCCGGCGGCGGCGGAAGGCCGCGTCGCTCTCCCAGTGGTCGCGCGGGACGCTCCGCAGCAGCGGCCCGGCCGCCCGCTCGGCCGCGGCCCGCAGCCCCCGCAGTCGTCGGCCGCGGGTCACCGCCGCGCTCCGCGGCTCAGCCAGCCGCCGCGTCGCTCCCCCACCTGCTGCCGGCGTTCCCGCGCCCGCTCCAGGAGGGCGGTGAGCACCATCTCGTCGTAGTCCACCGGCTCGAACGGGACGACCGAGCGGATGGCGGGGTCGGTCACGACCACCTCGATCGACATCGAGTCGATCAGCGAGCGGCCGGTGGCCACGTCCACATCGGTGACCAGGGCCAGCCAGCGCGAGGACAGCTGCGGGCTGAGCAGCGGCACGGGGACCACGAACAGGTGCCGGTTCTGCAGCTCGGCGACGCGGGTCAGCATCTGCAGGTAGGTGAGCACCTCCGGCCCGCCCACATCGAACACCCGGCCTTCCGCCTCCGGTGCGTCGAGGACGCCCACCAGGTACCGGACGACGTCGGCGACCGCGATCGGCTGGGTGCGCGTGTGGACCCACCGGGGGGTGACCATCGCGGGCAGGTGGGCCACCAGCTGGCGGGTCATCTCCCACGACACCCCGCCGTGGCCGACCACGATGCCAGCGCGCAACACCGTGACCGGCACCCCGGTGCCGCCCAGGAGCCGCTCGACCTCGCGGCGGCTGCGCAGGTGCGGCGACAGCCGGTCGTCGTCCTTGCCCAGGCCGCCGAGGTAGACGATCCGACCGGCCCCGGCCGCGGCGGCGGCCCGGGCGAACGCGCGCGCCGCGTCGGCGTCCTTGCGCTCGAAGTCCGCGTCGCCGAGGGAGTGCACCAGGTAGTAGGCGGCCTCGCAGCCCTCGAGCGCCGCCCGCAGCGATGCCTCGTCGCCGACGTCGCCCGCCACCGGGGTGCCGGCCCCCTGGTAGCTCTCCGGCCGTCGGGTCATCGCCCGGACGTCGTGGCCCGCCTCTTCCAGCGCGGTGGCCAATCGGCTGCCCACGAACCCCGACGCGCCGGTGACCAGGATCCTCACCCGTCCAGCCTCACCCGGGCGGGCGGCGGGCGCGACCCGTACCGCGTCGGGCAGGCGGCTGCCGACCGAGGGGATTGCCTAGTTCGCCGACGTGGGGCCCTGGTCGCGATCGGTCTGCCCCGGCATCCGCGACTGGTCCGAATGCGAGCCGGTCGGGTCCTCGTCGCCGAGCGCCTCGGCCTTCAGCTGCGCCTTCAGCGCATCCTGCTGGCGCCGGCGCTTGATCTCCGTGCGGGCGAGGACCGCCGCCAGGATGATCGGCCAGACGTACGTCATCTTGTCGGCGAGCCAGCTCACCCAGCCCGGGACCTGCCAGTCCGGCAGGTCGACGTCCGGCCACGGGATCGACGGCAGGTCGACGTCCGGCCACGGGATCGACGGCAGGTTCCAGTCCGGCCACGGGATGGCGATCGCCAGCCGGACCGCGAGGAGGCCGAGCAGCAGCGGGACGACGACCTTGCCGACGCCTCCGGCGACGGTCACCGCCGCGTACCGTCGAGGATGCCGCCGGATCCGTTCCTCGCGGAGGGCAGCGGGCGACCCGGGCTCGGGATCCAGATCGATCCCACCCGCTCCGAGCAGGGCCCGGGTGGAGGCGCTGACCTCGCCGTCAGCCTGGTACCAGGTGACCCGCCTGGGTCGCCCGAGGGCGGTGAACTTCACCCGGATCGCGCCGACGTCCGGGAGTTCCTCGGCATCCGCGTCGGTTCCCGAGCCGCTCTTCTCCAACCGGTCACCCGGCTCGAGCCGCACGGTGTCCTCCGAGGACTTCTTGACGGCGACCAGTCGCCCGTCGACGTACCAGGTGACCGTCCGGGAGAACGAACCGGTGATCTCCACGCGATGCCGCTGGCCATGTACTGACAGGTCCCAGCCCTGGACGTCGTCGCCGGACACCCTCAGAACGTAGCGGCGCTGCCGGCGTGGGCGAAAGCGACAGCCGTGTTCGACGGCTCAGGTCGACAACATCCCCGCTCCCCCGAACGCCGGGACGCCATTGCCGTCCTTCGTCGCCTCACCGACGCCTTCGATCGTATCGATCCCGGACTCCTGGCCCAGGATCTGCCGTACCGCTCCTCGGTCGATGGCGCGCTCCGGCCCCGACCCGCTTCGGCGGGTCGGGGCCGGAGTGACCGCAACGTCGCGCTCAGGTCTGGCGTCGCCGGGACACGAGGAGCAGGCCGCCACCCGCGGTGAGCGCGAGCATGCCTGCCCCCAGCACCGGCAGCGCCGTGAAGCCCGTGTCGGCCAACACGGCACCGGTCCCGTCAGCGGCGGCGGGCGCGGCATCCTCCGCCACGACCACCTCGACGGTCAGGTAGTGCGGGTTGCCATCGGCGTCGACGCCGGCGGCCAGGAGCGTGTGCACACCAGAAGCGAGTCCGGCGGGCACGGTGACAAGGGTCGCGACATCGCCGTTCGCATCGGCCTCCACGGTGGCCAGCAACTGCGGCGTCGAATACATGACGATGTCGACCGACGAGCCCGGCGCAAAGCCGGACCCCCTCACGGTCACCTGTTCCCCAGCCTCAACCTTCGTGTCCGCATCGCTGAGCCGCAGCGGCGCGGTGGCGGTCGGCACGGTGGCCGGCGCGACGAAGTCGGGCACCACGTCGCTGTAGGCCGGGTGGCCGGACAGGCCCTGGTAGTCGCCCTCGGCGAGCGCCCGGACCGTCACGGCGTACTGGGAGCCGGCCGCGACCGGCAACGTGCAGTCGAGATCGTCGGCCGCGGTGGTCTCGCACCAACTGGAGGGAGGTTCCTCGGCCTCCGGACCGGGGTCGACCATCCGGACGGCTTCGACGAGCCACCCCGTGACACCAGCGACGTCCGCGGGAGGCGTCCAGGACACGGTCAGCGACTTGACACCGGTCCTCACCGTGACCTCGGACGGCGCGAGGTAGGTACGGACGGGACGGACGACCACCGGCGCACTCGCCGCACCGGGACCGACCAGGCTGGTGGCCCGGATGCTGACGGTGTAGCTCTCGCCGATGTCCAGCCCCGACAAGGACAAGGCGCGCCGCCGCTCGTCGCCGCCCGCATCGAAGGACGTCCACGTCGTCCCGTCCAGCGAGAACTCCCAACCGTCGGCCGGCTGGAATGCGACGCCCCGCGCAGGGTCGAAGGCCGGCCCACCACCCGGGAGCGGCCCGCCGAGCGGCGTGAAGTAGACGACCGCAGAGTCGTCGAACACGTACACGTCGGGCTGGCCGACGTAGGGCGCAGGAGGAGCCGAGCAGAGCACGCCCGTGCCCTCCACGAGCCCGTTGCCCGTGCGCTCGGAACCCTCCGCGCCGAAACCTCCGAAGGGCTGTGCGGAGTCGTACTGGGGGAACATGCTGAGCCGCTTGTCGTACCCGACATTGGTCGCGGTCGGACCGCCGGCCACAGCACCACCGCCGGCGGACAGGTAGGCCTGTCCCGCGAGGGTGACCACCGACGGCCCGCCGGCCTGGTCCGTAGTGCCCATGGCGCCCGCGTTCAGGGTGAACACGTCTCCGGTGCCGACCTGCGTCGTCAGGATCAACTCGCCCCCGGGCAGGCCCGCGGTGGTGTTGCTGTCGACCCCACCCTCGCCACCGATGACCCGCCAGGTGATGGCGCAGATGCCCTCGGGAACGGGGCCGGACGACACGGCGCCCTCGTCGGTGGAGAACGACAGGGAGGGCACCGGATCCGCCGCCGACGCCACACCCACCACGCTCAAGGCCGTCGTGGATACCCCGATCGTGCTGACGGCCAGCAGCACGGCCGTTCGACGGGATGACGCTTGTCTGTGCACGCCGGACTCCCCGGAAAAGGTGCCCGGGACGCCGGGCTCGAACAGCCGGCACACCGGCTCCGGGAGCACTCGACCACCCGCGTCTATGTGACCTGTGGAGAAACCACACCATGAAACGGAGCGTTACTGCATCGTGATCTGACCATGCCCTGCGCGACTGATCGTAGATGTTGCTATCGATTGCCCCTCGCTGCGCCGACGGAGGCTCCCCAACCCTGGCAGTGTTTGTGCTTCGGGGAGAACACCGGCTCGGAAGTGCAACCCGATGCGTTGCTGCCGGCCGGTGGCGCCGTCGTCGCCCGGCTACGGCGGCTCCGTCCCGCGGTGCGCTTCCTGCTGGACCACGGCCTCGAGGTCCGCGAGCCGGTCGAGGCCCTGCAGCGGCCGGCGCATGCGGTGGTTGCCGGCCAGCTGCTCGCGGGTGCGGTCGAGGAAGGCCCAGTAGCCCGCGGTGTACGGGCAGGCGTCCTCCCCGAGCCGCTTCTTCGGGTTGTAGCGGCAGCCGCCGCAGTAGTCGCTCATCCGGTCGATGTAGGCGCCACCGGAGGCGTAGGGCTTGGTGGCCAGCACGCCGCCGTCGGCGTGCTGGCTCATCCCGACGACGTTGGCGACCATCACCCACTCGTAGCCGTCGACGAAGGTCTCGTGGAACCAGTCGGTCATCGCCGAGGGGTCGATGCCGCGCTGGAGCGCGTAGTTGCCGAGCACCATCAGGCGCGGGATGTGGTGCACCCAGCCGTCGCGGCGGAGGTCGCCCAGCACGTCGGAGAGGCAGGCCGCGTCGACCGCGGCGTCGTCCAGGCCGGCCAGCCAGTCCGGCACCTCCCGGCGGGCGGCCAGGAAGTTCCGCCGCCGGAAGTCGCGGCCGAGGTGCCAGTACATGTGCCAGATGTAGTCACGCCAGCCCATGACCTGCCGGACGAACCCCTCGACGCTGTTGAGCGGCAGCGGGTCGCCGTCGGCGACGGAGTCGCGGTAGCGCCGCTCGGCCCGCCCGACGACGTCGAGGGGATCGAGCAGCCCGAGGTTGAGCGCGGGCGACAGCAGGGAGTGGGCCAGCCACCGCTCGTCGCGCAGCATCGCGTCCTCGTGCGGGCCGAAGGCGCCCAGCCGGGTGCCGAGGAAGTCGTCCAGTCGGCGGACCGCCTCGCGCCGGGTCACCGGGAACAGCCGTGGACCGTCGTCCCCGACGAAGGCGACGTCGCCGGCGGCCGCCCAGCGGTCCAGGTCGGCGCGGACCTCCTCGTCGATCTCGTCCTCCTCGGGCCACCACGGCTCGGGCGCCGGGGAACGGCCGTCGATGGGCGGCGGTTGCCGGTTCTCCTCGTCGAGGTTCCACCGGCCACCGACCGGCTGCGCGCCGTCCACCAGGACGTCGTGGCGCCGGCGGGCGTCGCGGTAGAAGTCCTCCATCAGCAGCCGCTGCCGGCCGCGGCCCGCGGCCCACGCGGCGAACTCCGCCTGGCTGCTCACGAACCCTCGGGCCGCGAGCACCTCCACCCCCGTGCGGCGGAGGACGAGGTCACGGCTCCCCCAGGACGTCGGGGCGCAGACGCTCAACGGGTCCCGTACCCGGTCGAGCGCCTCGGCGTAGGTGCCGACCTGGTGGAACTCGGCCTGCTCCCCCAGCTCGGCGGCGCGGTGCCGCAGGGCGGAGAGGACGAGGTGCGCCTTCTGGCGGTGGAAGCGGCGCCGGGCGAACACCGCCCGGGACTCGATCAGCAGCACCGGCTGCTGCGGCCCGTCCAGGAAGTGCGGACCGAGCTGGTCGGCGAAGCACCAGCGCCGGGTCCCGGGGGCCCGCTCCGGGAAGTCGGCCAGGGCGGGGTCGGAGCGGTGGACGTCCGGCCCTCTCCCATGACCGTCCGCACGCGCCGCCACCGGCCTCTCCCCCACGCGGACATCGTGGGGGGACCGGTGGTCCGACCGCGACTCGTGGCGCGCCCCGTCACCGGATCAGCTTCGCCGAGCAGGCACTCGGCCCTTCCGGAGGTGAACCGAACCCGTCCGAGGCGGGACGCACGTTGGCCGGGGGGTCACCGCTCGGTGGTGTCCCGCACCCCGTCTGCCCGTGTCCGTGCAGGGGTCCTCGGCAGTAGTTGCCGCACTCCGATCGCAGTCCGGATGGCGTGGCCCAGCAGCCGGGTAGGCCCTCGCCGCGGAAGCGACGAGAGCTCGGCGGCCCACTCCGGCAGCGTCCGGTGGTGACCGGAGAGGACCGCCTCGGCCACCTGCAACGCGGCACGGCGATGGGTGTCCAGCGCGCTGTGACCGGTCGCGGTGAGCGGGACCAGGACTGCGTCCGGTGCCAGGTCCACCACCTGCTCCGCGATGGCGCGGGGCGTCCGGACGTCCCGGTCACCGGAGATGACGGCGAGCGGCCACCGGAAGCGCGGTAGCTCGGTGGCGAGGTGGAACGGCTCACCCGTGAACGGCGGTTGATCAGCGGCGCTCGCCGCGAACTCCAGCCTGACGTCGAGCGGCAGACCGTCCGGGACGGGTGCGTAGCCCAGCTCGCCGTAGGCGATCCTGCCGACGAGGTCGGGCTCCATGAACAACGGCTTGCCGGTGGTGATCTCGTCGGCGCCCAGATGCGCCAATCGGTTCCAGATCCACCGGCCGCGGCCGTCCAGGCGCAGCCGGAGCAGTCGTTCGAGCGCGGCAGGCCCGGCGAACTCGTGGACGATCTGGGTCACCGCGCCGGTCGTCTCCACCGGCACCACGCCGGCGGCGACGGCCCTGCGCATCAACTCGGCCGCTCGGGCGGTCTGGCTGCTACGGCCGTGCCAGTACAGGTCGCGCAGGGACTCCCGCACGACCTGGCCGTCGTGGGCGCCGAGCATCACGGAGTCGAGCACCATGCCCGCGACCCGCTCGGGATGGCGCACCCCGAGCCCCTGCGCGAGATAGGTCCCGTAGGACGACCCGTAGACGACAGCCTGGTCGACCCCGCAGTCATCGAGGACGGCCGCCAGATCGTCCACCACCTGGTCCACGGTCAGCGCCTCCGGCGGCAGGTCCACGCCGTCGGCGTCCTGCCGGGAGAGGCCCACCCCCCGGTGCTCGACCATCACGACGTCCACTCCCCTGCCGGCTGCCGAGGCCCGGAAGGACGAGTACGGCAGCACAGAAGCGAGTCCGGGACCACCAGGGACCACCAGCAGCGGCCGATCGCTGCGCGGTCCCTCGCGGACGTAGGACAGCTGGAAGGTCCGCTCGTCACCGGGGGCGACCGGCCGCTCGACACGGGCCACGCGAGGGTGGGCTGCGAGCCTGCGCGTCAATCGGTCGGTGTCGCCCATGGCCGGCGAACGAGCCCCGGCAGCTGCAAGTTCCGAGACCGCGGCAACTCGCGTGATGCGTGACCCTGCGGCTGCCGCGGGACCGTCACGCGTCCGTCGTCAGGCCCCGGCGGAGTTCGTCCAGGGCCTGCGCGAGGCTCACCCGCGGCGTCCAGCCCCAGCCCCGCGCGCGGTCGGTGCGCAGCTGCCCGGTCCAGACCGGCTCGTCGGTCCACTCGGGTGCGACGCCCAACGCGTCGGCCACCGTGCCGAGGTAGTCCCGCCAGGTCGCCGGCTCGCCCGCGACGACGACCGGCGTCGTTCCCCCGGCCACGGGGCCTCGCTCGGCGTCGTCGGCGGTCGCGACGGCGCCCGTGGCGACGTCCGCGATGAAGGCCGCCAGGTCGTCGACGTGCACCCAGGCCCAGGTCTGCGCCGGGTTCGCCGAGCGCTGCCCGTCCCGGATCTGCTGCGGGCGCAGCGTGTTCCAGACCGACGTGTCGCCCGCGCCCATGATGGCCGGCGGGCGGACCAGCACGGTCGTGAGTCCGCCGACCTGCGCGAGCGCGGCGTCGGTCGCGTTCTTGGTGTCGGGGTAGTCGCCGCTGCCCTCGGGCAGGAGGGCGCCGTCCTCGGCCACGTCCCCGACGCCGGCCGACCGGTCGTAGACCCCGGCCGTGGACACGTGCACGAGCCGGGAGACACCGGCGTCCCGGGCTGCCCGGGCGACGACCGGCGTCCCCTCGACGCCCACCCGGTGCTGCACCTCCCGGGACGAGCCCATCGGGTGGACCGTCGTGACGACCGCGTCGGCGCCCTGGGTCACCGCGCGGGCGAAGCTCTCGTCGGCGAACTCGCCGACGTGCTCGGTGACCCCGTCGAGCGCGGGCGCACTGCCGGCGCGGCGGACGACGGCGCGCACCTGCGCCGACCGCTCGACGAGTGCCCGGCACACCGCGGTGCCCACCAGCCCGTTCGCACCGGTCACCACGACGACGGGAGAGGAATCGACCATGCCGCCCACCCTGCCAGCGACCGGGCGAGGCTGCCTGGTGCGGGCCGTCCCAGCGCAGGAGGAGGCGGCCCCGGGAGCCCGGGACCGCCTCCTCCGGAGTGCGCGATGCGCCCTACGTCAGCGCGACGTGCAGGTCAGGTACGCGAACCCTTCCCGGGCCGCCTCGAAGGGGTCGAAGGAGGGGTCACCGAAGCGGGGGTCGTGCTCGACGACGAAGTACCGGGTGCTGCCGCCGGCCACCCGGAAGATCGACGAGAAGTCGATGCCGCCGCGACCGACGATCTCGATCCGCCGGTCCAGCGCCTCGTTGAGGTCCTTGACGTGGAACAGCCGGATCCGGTTGCCGTACTGCTCGATGAGCTCGATCGGGTCGGCGCCGGCGAAGACCGCCCAGTACAGGTCGAGCTGCGACACGACGTGCCGGCGCTCGCTGTGCTGCATGAGGATGTCGAAGGCGGTGCGGCCCCCGAAGGTGGTCTCGAACTCCCAGTTGTGGTTGTGGACCATGACCCACTGCCCGGCCTGGCGGGCCTGCGCCCCGACCGTGTCCAGGTACTCGGCGTAGGCGACCCACTCGGCCTCGGTGGTGAACCTCGGGGTGGCCCCGGAGCCGAAGTACTGGACGCCGAGGACGCGGTTCTCCCGGAGGATCTGCGCGATGTCCGCCGGGTCGCTGGGCGTGCCGACGTCGACGTGCCGTCCCGAGGCATTGAGCCGGTACTCCCGGAGCAGCGCGGCGTACTCCTCCGCGGTGAACCCGCTCAGGGTGAACGGCTCGACGTTCCGGTAGCCCATCTCGCTGAGCCGGCGGAGCACCTCTTCGTGGCGGGCCTGGGTGGCCGCGTCGTCGCCGAAGCCGATGTAGTCGGCGAAGGTCCACAGCTGGATGGAGACCGCCCTCGCCGGTACGGGCCGGTCGACGCAGTCGGAACTGCCCGTGGCCCCGGTGGCGGCCGGGGCCGCGCTCGCCGTGCCGACGAGCCCCAGGAACAGAACGGACGACAGGGCGGCGAACAGCACGGCGCGCATCGTGTGGCGCAGGTTTCGAGTCACCTTCATGGATTCCCCTCGAGTGGTGTGGCGGCGCCCGTCGTCCATCGCAGGTCACTTCTGCCGTGCTGCCCGACGTCGGAGGCTCCGTGGACCGACCGCCGGGCGCGCATCCCCTGCCTGCACCAGGACTGTGAGCCGTGTCACCGACGCTAGCAACACTTTCGCTCGACAGGAAGCAGAAGTGCGTCGCCTGCGAGCACAAGCCTCCCGGTGCCGCGCGGCGAGGTCGACGGACCAACCGGTGCTCGCCTGCCGCTCGGGGGGCCGGGCCGCCAGGCAGCGCGGGCGTGTCCGCGTCCGCCGACGGGTAGCGGGGGTGGATGCCCCCCGCGCGCACCTCCGCCCCGGACGACACCAGCGACCTCGAGGCGGTGCTCGCCGAGGTCGCCGACCGGTCGCGGCACCTCGCCGAGGAGGGCGAGGTCGAGGACCAGCCCGAGGAACTGCCCTCGGCCGAGTCCGCCCGCTTCGCCCTGGCGCTCGCGGAGCTGAACGGGACGGAGCACGTGACCGGCGACGCCGACGTGGGCTTCTCGATCCAGAGCGTGGTGAAGGTCTTCGCACTCACGGCCGCCCTCCAACGGGTGGGTGAGGACCTGTTCGACCGCGTGGGCCGGGAGCCGTCCGGGGACCCGTTCAACTCCCTGATCCAGCTCGAGCACGAGAAGGGGGTGCCGCGGAACCCGTTCATCAACGCCGGAGCCCTGGTCATCTGCGACGTCCTGCTCGACGCAGCGGACGGCCCGTTCGGCGCCGTCGCCGGGCTCCTCGGCGACCTGGTGGGCGAGGAGGCGGCCGTGAACGAGACCGCGCTGGACGCCGAGCGGGAGAGCAGTTCGCTCAACCGGGCCATGGGCCATCTGATGAGCTCGTTCGGGAACGTGCACCACCCGGTCGACGAGGTCGTGGAGCTCTACGTCCGCCTCTGCGCCCTCACGGTGACCACGCGGACGCTGGCCCGGGCCGCCCGCTTCCTCGCCAACGACGGCGTCAACCCGCGGACCGGCGCGCCGGTGCTGTCCGAGCCCCTCGCCCGACGGGTCAACGCGCTGATGCTGACCTGTGGCACCTACGACGCCGCCGGCCAGTTCGCCTACGACCTGGGGTTCCCGTGCAAGAGCGGGGTCGCGGGAGCGGTCATGGGCGACGTGACCGGGCGGTTCGGCGTGTGCGCGTGGTCGCCACCCCTGGACGAGAAGGGGAACTCGCGAGCCGGACGCGCCGCTCTGCACCTGCTGTCGGAACGGCTCGACCTGTCACTGCTGTGACCCGGCCCCCGTGACCGGCCGCCCGGCCAACGCGGTGACCACCTCGACGGCGGCATCCCAGTACCGCTCGTAGTGGTACGGATCGGCGTTGCGCTGGGTGCGGTGCGCGGCGATCGTCGGCGGGAGCGAGGGCCAGTCCGGCACCTCCTGCAGCGCGAGGAAGAAGTTCGTCGCGCTCGTCGTCGGGTCCATCCGGTCGGCGTACGAGCCCCAGGCACCGTTGGCCCGTTGCTGGAACAGCCCGCGCGAGTCGGGACCGGCGGCGTCACCCCGGTCCAGGACCCGCAGCGAGGACTCCCCCATCGCGGTCATGACGCCGATCGTCTGCGCGCAGGTGTCCAGGCCCAGCGCCTGCCCGGCGTTCACGATCGCGGCCGCGTTGGCCAGCTGGTCACCGCCGTAGCCGGCGACCGGGCCGTCCGGCACGGCTGCGGCGTCCACCCGCACCCCGGCCTCGGCCACGGCGCACTCCGCCGACCGCGGCGCCTCCCCGCCCGTCTGGCGCGTCAGCACCACCAGCGCGACCGCCACGATGCCGGCGACCAGCGCGACCGGCAGCCATCCGTGCGGCACCGACGGCGGTCGCCCACCCCGACGTGCTCCGGACGGCATCGCGCTCCCTCGGTCGTCCCCTGTGACGACTCCCCAACGAGCGGGGCGTCGACAAGGTCCCCGGGTCGGGTGGCTGCGGCGCGATCAGAACCCTGGTCAAACGCGATCGAGCGATTCACTATTCGTCCATGACACTCTCCGTCGACGAGTACCGGCGCTGGGATGCGGTCGCCATGGCGGACCTGGTCCGCGACGGCCGGGTTTCCGCCGCCGAGCTCGACGAGGCCGCACGGGAGCTGATCGACGCCCGGGCCGACCTGAACGCCGTCGCCCACCTCGCCGGTCCCGGCGCGCCGCTGGCCGCGGACGGTCCCCTCGCCGGCGTCCCGTTCGCCGTCAAGGAGCTGCTCGCCTGGCCGGGGCTGCCGTGGACCATGGGGTCCCGGCTGATGGCCACCGCTCCTGCACCCGGCCTCTCGCCGTACGCGGCCCGGATCCGCGACACCGGCCTGAACGTCGTCTGCTCGACGACCAGCTCGGAGTTCGGGCTGCTCGGCAGCACCGAGACGGCGCTGCACGGCGTCACCCGGAACCCCTGGCGGCCGGACCTGTCCGCCGGGGGCTCGTCGGGAGGCTCCGCCGCGCTCGTCGCCGCCGGGGTGGTCCCGATGGCGCACGGCAGCGATGCCGGCGGCTCGCTGCGCGTCCCGGCGGCCCTGAACGGGGTGTTCGGGTTCAAGCCGTCCAACGGGCGCGGTGAGCCGACCGGACCGGAGGCACCCGGCCTCGGCGCACTGCTCGTCGAGCACGTCATGACCCGCTCGGTCCGGGACAGCGCCGCATTCCTCGCCGCCACCGAGCGCACCGGACCGGGCGCGGTCCACCCACCGATCGGGGCGGTGACCGGGCCGTCCACGACCAGGCTCCGCGTCGGCGTGCTCGGGACGACGTTGCTCGGTCGCCGGCCCGACGAGCCGGTGCGGCGCGAGCTGGACCGCGCCTCGGCGCTCTGCGCGTCCCTCGGCCACCACGTGGAAGATGCCGACCGTCCCGACATCGACGGGCCGGCGCTCAGCCGGGCCTTCTTCACGGCCGCCGCGCTGACGATGACGCAGGTCGCCCACGCCTTCGCGCCGATGCTCGGCCGCCCGCCGGGTCCGGACGAGCTGGAGCCGTTCACCCTGGAACTCATCGCCTGGGGGGCCGCGCTGGACGCCGCGGCCCACGTGGGCGGCGAGCGGGCGATGGCGCATGCAACCCGCGAATACCTGCGGCTGTTCGAACGCCACGACGTGGTGCTCACCCCCACGCTCGCCCGGTCGTCCTGGCCGGTGGGGCACCTCTCCCCCGAGGCCGGCCGCGAGACGCTCGTCCAGCGCACCGAGGAGGCGGTCGGGTACACCCCGATCCACAACATCGCCGGCTGCCCGGGGATGTCCGTCCCGCTCGGCCGGCACGACGGCCTGCCCGTCGGGATGCACGTCGCCGCCCGCCCAGGAGCCGACCGGCTCCTGCTGGAACTGGCCTACGAGCTCGAGGAGGCCGCGCCGTGGGGCGGCGTCACGCCGCCGGAGCGGCAGGGCGACGGGCAGGAGTGATGGCCCAGGTCCTCAAGCCGGAGGTCCGGGCCCGCATCGAGGCGGCCGCGCTGCGCTGCTTCGCCGACCGCGGCTACCCGGGCACGTCGATCGCCGCCGTCGCGGCCCTGGCCGGCACCGCCCCCGCCAACGTCTACCGGTACTTCGGGTCCAAGGAGCTGCTTTTCGGCACGGTGGTCCCCGCCGACCTGCCGGTCCGCCACGACCGGCTGCTCGACACGCGGATCGCGGCCCTGGCGGCCGGGTCCGGCCAGGGCCCGCCGGCCGACGAGCTGCTCGAGTTCTGGCTGGACCACCCCTTGGCCGTCACGGTGCTGCTCGACCGGGCGGAGGGCACGCGGTTCGCCGACTACCCAGCCGGCTTCGTGCGGCGCCTCGTCGACCACACCGAACGCTCCCTGGGGCACCCGCCGGCTCCCGAGCAGCGCGCCCTCCTGCAACTGGTCTTCGACAACACCCGCCGCGCGGTGGCGCAGATCCTGCGGACGGCCCGCGACCGTGAGCACTGCCGGGCGCTGATCGCCGGCTTCTGGAGCTACCAGCTCCCCGGGCTCGACGGCCTCATGACCTTCCTGCGGCAGGACACCGGTGACCGGCCGGACGAAACCGGCGCGACGCACGTTCCCGCGGGAGCGCCCGTCGAGGCGAGACGCCGCTGACCAGCCCACGAGATCCCCCACGGGTGCTGGTGGATCGGTCCGCGCGGGCGGCCGAACCGGCACGAGCGCGGGGGTGTCCCGTCCATCGAACGACCGCGCGGCGCCTCGTGGCACATCCGAGCACCTGGCGGCTGCCGGGACCCGCGTCGGCTCAGCGACCGGCGCGGTCCCTGCGGACGGGCGTCACGGATCGAACGGCCGGACGACCACCTCCGAGATGCGGGAGGGCGGGTCCTCCTCGAACTGGCTGTCCACCAGCAGCAGGTGCCCGCGGGCGACGTCCGCCGTGGTGAGCACCCGGTCGGGGTCGGTGGGGACCTCGGCGATCAGCGCGGCCGCCGTGGCGCCGTCGTCCAACCGCAGGTACGTGAGGACGCGCGGGAAGTTCCGGACGGCGACGAGCGTCTGCCCTCGCACGACGAGCCCGTCGGCCGAGGTGAGGTCGACGTCCCCGGTGTCCACGAGGGTGGGCGCCGCCGTCGCCAGGTCGAACCGCCACAACTGGCCGGCCGCGCTGTGCGCCACCACCAGCGACCGGCCGTCGGGTGCCACCTCGATGCCGTTGAGCCCGAAGGTCCCGGCCTCCTGCGGGATGGTCGCGGCGGCGTCGGACCAGAGCGTCGCCGTCCAGTCGCCGTGCTCGCGGGCGATCCGGAAGATCCGGGGGGTGGTCGAGTCGGTGACGTAGGCGGCGCCGTCCGGGCCGATCGCGACGTCGTTGAGGAAGACCGGGCCGTCGACGGGCACCCGCAGCGCCGCCAGCAGGTCGCGGTCGTCGTCGTAGACCCAGAAGTCCGGGGCATCGGCAGGCGCGCCGTCCTGCGTGCGGTTGTCGCCACCCGCGACGAAGACCCGGTCGCGCCGGTCGGTGGCGATGCCGACGGCGGTGCGCCGGCCGTCCCGCAGGGCGTCGTCCTCGTCCAGCCAGACGCGCGTCGTGCGGTGGTCGAGCCGACCGCGGTGGATCTCCCCGCCGGTGGTCTCCGTGACGTAGAAGGTCCGGCCGTCCTCGACGACGTCGATGCCCTCGAACTGGGAGCCGCCGCGATCGCCGAGCAGCCGGTAGGCACCGGGCAGGTCCCGGCCGTCGCGCGGGTGCCGGTCCCCGCCGTCCGCAGCTGCGGGGGCGGCGGTACCGAGCAGGAGCGGCGGCAGGCAGAAGACCGCCGCGGCGGTGCGGCGGAGCGTCGGGCGCATGAGGCCTCCATGCGGGGTCGAAGGTGCCCCCGTGCGCCCCACACGATGACGTGGCCGGTTCCGATGCGCTACCGCCCCGTGCGCGCCACCGACACGCCAGGCGACGGTCATGCCCCCGAGGCGGCGCAGTGGGACGGTGACCCCGGCGACGTGCCGCACCTGTCCAGGAGACCGAGGAGCGTCGGTGGAGCTACCGCGACTGCTGCTGGAGATGTCCGGCCTGCTCACGCTGGCCGTGCTGCTGGGCCTGGTGGCCCGCCGGATCAAGGTGCCGCTGAGCGTCGTCCTCGTGGTGGTCGGCTTCCTCGCCGCCGCGGTCGGCCTGTCGCCCGAGATGGGCCGGCTCGAAGGCGAGGCCTTCGAGGAGGTGGTGGTCTTCCTCTTCCTGCCGGTGCTGGTGTTCGCAGCCGCGCTGGGCATCGACCTGCGCGCCTTCGTCCGGAACCTCGGCGCCATCGTGGCCCTGGCGACCGTCGCCTTCCTCGTGTCCGCGGTGGTGGTCGGCCTGACCCTGCACTGGGTGCTCGGCACGGCGCTGGCGGCGGCCTTCCTCTTCGGTGCGCTGATCTCGGCCACGGATCCGGTCGCGGTGGTGGCGGTGTTCCGGGAGGTCGGCGTGCCCCGCCGGCTCCTGACGCTGGTGGAGGGCGAGAGCCTGCTCAACGACGGTGTGGCGATCGTGCTCTTCGCGATCCTCGTCGAGGCCGCGACGGGAGGATCGGTGAGCGTCGCCGTCGGCGTCCTCGATTTCGTCGTCGTCTTCGGCGGCGGCGCGGTGATCGGCATCGCGCTGGGCCTGGCCGCGTCCGCGCTGCTCCCCTGGCTCGGCCGGTTGCCGGCCGCCGGGTTGTCGGTGGCGACGGCCTACGGCTCGTTCGTCCTCGCCGACGCCGTCCTCGGGTTCTCCGGGGTCATGGCCACCGCGGCGGCCGGGATGGTGCTGGGCGGCCTGGCACCGAGCCGGGCCTCCGCCGAGGTGCGCGAGATGTGGGAACAGCTGTGGGAGGCGCTGGACTACGTCGCCAACGCGCTGCTGTTCCTCGTCATCGGTCTGGTCATCGGCCCCGGGCAGCTGCTCGACCACCTCGGCCCGATCCTGCTCGCCGCCGTCGTCGTCCTGGGAGCGCGCGCCCTGGCCGTGGTGCCGGCGGTCTGGCTGCTCGAGCGGCTGGCCCACATCCCGCGGCTGGGCTGGCGCAACGAGGCCGTCCTGGTCTGGGGCGGGCTGCGCGGCGGCGTCGCGCTGGCGCTGGCGCTGGCCCTGCCCGAGGAGCTGGCCGAGCGGGAACTGCTCGTCGCCCTCACCGGCGGGGTCGTGCTGGCCACGCTGGTGCTCAACGCGACGTCCATCCGGTGGCTGGTGTCCCGGCTGGGTCTCGACCGTCCCACCCGCGTCGACCGCTACCTCGTGGCGATCGCCCGCATCTCGGCCATCGCGGCCGCACGGCGGGAGATGGACGATCTCGGGCTGGACCCCGATCCGCGGACCCGCGCCGACCTGGACAGCAGTGCGCGGGCGGCGAACCAGGAGATGGCCGAGCTGCAGGTGACCGACGAGGAGGAGTACCGCATCGTGGTGGGCCGTGGCCTGCACGTCGAACGCCGCACCTACCAGCGGCTCAGCGACGAGGGCCTGCTGCCCCCTGCCGTGACCCGCACCCTGCTGCACGAGGTGGACGACGAGATCGACGACCTGGCGCTGCACGCCGCGAGCCACCGGCTGGGAGCGAGCCGCCGGGCCCCGTCCGGTCGCCTGGAGCGGGTCAGCCGGCGGGTGGCCGGCCTGCTCCCGGAACCGGCGGACGACGCCCGCAGCGATCTGGCCTACGCCGAGGCGACCGCGCGTCGGTTGGCCGCCCGGCGCACGGCGGACGCGCTGGAGATCTTCGACGACCTACCGGCCATCCGGCAGGAGACCGTCGACCACGCGCGGCGCACCTTCGCCGCATGGGAGCAGCAGGCCATCGCGGATCTGGACGAGCTGGACACCCGGTCCGGGAAGGACGCCCGCGCCCTCCGCGTCCGGCAGGTGCACAGCCTCGCCGAGGCGGCCTCCAGCCGGGAGCTCGTGGAGCTGGTGGAGACGGGGCTGCTGCCGGAGCAGGTACTGCGGTCCACCGGGACGGCGCAGACGGACCACCCTCGCTGACACCGGTGCGAGCGGGTCATTCCTGGCGCCGGTAGGCGTGGACGGCCAGCAGCGCGCCTTGCCATAGCTACGCCTGCTGCTCGACGGGCGGGCGGCGGTCGCCTCCGCCCGCGGCCTGGCGATCGCCTCGGCCCTCGGCCCTCGGCCTGGCGGGCGCGGGCGATGCGGGCGCGGGCGATGCGGGCGCGGGCGATGCGGGCGCGGGCGATGCGGCCGAGGCCGCGGTCCGCATCCGAGACGGCGCGATCGTCGCCCGAGCCGAGGACCCGGGCTCGAGCCACGCGGCAGCGGCCGCCGGCCACTCGAGCGCGTCCGTTCCTCGGAGGGGCGAGAGCTGACGCGAGCCGGCGCGCGAAGCGTTCAGCGTGCGGCGCGCATCCGGGCCAGGAAGCGCCGCCCCGGCTCCGGATCGAGGCCGAAGCGCTCGGCGTAGCGCTCGTGGACCTCCTCCCACGCCTCGTGCGCCTCCTCCTCCGAGAGCCGGTCGCCGCAGAGGTGCGGCTCCAGGCGGGAGAGGTAGGCGTCCCAGCCTGCCGCGGTCTGCGCGGCGGTCGTGCGGTCGTCGAAGACGTGGGTGAAGACGAGCCGGCAGCCGTCGCGGTGCTCGGTCAGGTCGAAGGCGTACCGGTCGCCGGCGAAGGTCCACGCCAGCCGGCGAGGCGGCTCGACCTCGGTGACCTCGCCGGTCATGCCGCCGGCCTCGAAGACCTCGCCGGCCGCCGGCGTCCAGTCCGCCGCTGCCGGGAACCACTGCTCGAGCTCCGCCGGCACGCTGACGGCGCGCCAGACGCGCTCGATCGGGTGGGCGAGCACGCGCTCGAAACGCAGCGCGGGGCGTCCGTCGATCGTCTCCAGCGTTCCGTCGTTCACGGGTTCTCCTCCAGGTGTCGTTCGAGGGCGTCGAGGCGGCTCGACCAGAGCATTCGGTAGGGCTCCAGCCACTGCACGACCTCGACCAGGGGCTCCGGTCGCAGCGCGTACATGCGCTGCTTGCCCTGCGTGCGCGCCACGACGAGCCCCGCCTCGCGGAGCACCCTCAGGTGCTTGGAGACCCCGGGCTGACTGAGGCCCAGGTGCGCCACCAGGTCGGCGACGGGCCGCTCACCGGCCCGCAGCAAATCGAGGATCTGCCTGCGGTGGGGCTCGGCAAGGACGGCGTAGGCGCTCACGGCCATCACATTACTGCCCGGTCATATAACCGGCAAGGCATACGAAGAAGGGACGCGTGCTCGATCCTGGACGGCGAGGTCAGTAGGTCTCGGGCTCGGACACCAGGTGGACGATGGCGGCCGGGCTCGTGATCCAGAAGGCCGAGCCGCCGTCCAGGGGCTCGATCTCGTCGCAGCGGGCGACGCCGGCAGCGGCGAGCTGGTCGGCCGCGTCCGCCGGATCGGTGGTGGTGACCTGCAGCCACAGCTCGGCCTGGCTCACCCCCGGGACGCGGTCGATCCACAGCCGGTTCGGTCCGAAGGCGAAACCCACCGACTGCGGACCGGACGTGAACGGGTTGCCCAGCTCGGGCAGGCCGAGAGTGTCCCGGTAGAACGCGACGGTCGCCGCCCACTGGTGCGGCGGCACCTTCATCGCGATGTTGTTCCCCCCGGCGAAGGCCGGTCGCTCCCGGTCGGTCATGGCGCTCCCTCGGCGGCGGTCTTGAGGCGGTCCAGGCGCTGGTCCCACCGGTCCCCCAGCTCGGTCAGCCATGCCGCGGAGCGGTCCAGTTGGTCGCGGCGGACGGCGAAGCGGATCTCCCGGCCGTGGCGGGCGGAATCGACCAGCCCCGCTCGTTCCAGCACGCGCAGGTGCTTGTCGACGGCCTGGCGGGAGACCGGCAGCGGCTCGGCCAGAGCGGTCGCCGACGCTCCGGCGGGATGCTCGCCGAGCACCTCGAGCAGCCGGCGGCGTTGCGGATCGCCCAGCGCCGCGAACACCGTCCCGACATCGGCGACGGCCGGTGCGGCGCTCATGCGCCGTCCAGGAAGCTGCGGGCGGCGGCGAGCTCGAGTTCCCAGCCCTCGGTGTGCTCCTCGAGATCCCGGCGCCGCTGTTCCTCGGTGGTGTCCAGCCCGTCGAGCCCGCTCTCGACCACCCGCAGCAGCACGCCGCCCCCGGGCTGCTCCTCGACCCAGAACTCGATCAGGGTGGACTGGACCTCGACGGCCCGGCCGGCGCCGCCCGCGGCGAGCCAGCGGAAGGCCGCGTAGCGCGGCGGGTCCAGCGCCACCGTGCGGATGGGGAAGGCTCCGTGCACGGGGTCGTGCACGGTGGCGACGTCGCCGTCGGGCTCGATGCGGTGCTCGGTGACCCGGCCGTCGTTGACCCACCACCCGGGTTCGGAGACCAACTGCCAGACCCGGTCGGCGTCCGCCGCGATGTGGATCGCACGCTCGATCCGGTCGGTCTCCCCGTGCATCGCCACCTCACCGCGTCGCCCGCTATGTGCAACCGGACAGTTGCACATCTGGCCGACCCGATGCAAGCGGGCCGGCTGCTACGCGCCTGCTGTCTCGTCGGCGCTGCCCGCGAGAGCACGCGCACGGACGGCCTCGCCCGCGTCGAGCCCCTCGTAGTCGTTCTCCTCGTGCAGGCGGGCCTGCTCGTCGATCCAGCGGTTGTGCGCCTCCCAGGCCGACTGCTTGGTGGTGCCCATCGCCCGACCGATCTGCGACCAGGACGCTCCGGCCGCGCGCGCGGCGCGCACCGTCAGCTGCCGCCCGCGATGGCGATCGGAGTCTCCTACCGCCTGCCTGCCCGGCAGCGACCCGCGCACTCCGCGGAGGACCACGCATGAGGACCGGCATCACCCCTGGATGCCCTCCGGGCGAACTCACGACGACGCCGACCGGCCGTCAGTACTCGCCGCCGAGGATCCCGGAGGTCGTCAGGGCGTGTCGACCCGTCAGTCGCTGATCACCGTGGTGTAGAGGACGGTGACCATGGCCAGGTCGACGGCGCTGACCGCGGCCGGCACGGGAGTGCTGCCCGGGGCGCGCCCGGAGAGGTCCTCGATACCGCTGCGCTCGTCGCGCGAGAGCCCGCCACGCTGGTGCAGTCGCGACTTCACCAGCAACCGGGCCAGGACGAGTGCTCGCGCGTCGGTGTCGGCCCGGGGTCCGGTGAGGTGGTCGACCAGCTGCTGCCGCACGGCCGGGTCGACGGTGTTCGTCTCGTACGGGAACAGCCCGATCAGCCGCTCGCGGCCCTGCACCAGGACGCCGCGGGCCGCGGCTGCGGCCTGCTGGGTGGGCAGCGCACCGCGGCGCCGCTTGATCCACGCGGCGACGTCGGTGGGGGCCCCGGCCAACTCGGCGGTCACCTCGTGGATCCACTCGCGGTCGCTGGATGCGGGGGCGTCGACGATCAGCCGGTCACCCGCCTCGCCACCGAGCCGGGCATGACCGGCGGTGAGCAGCTCGCCCAGCTCGGCGGCCGCGGTGAGCTCCCCGGGCCCGGTCGACTCGTAGGGCCGGCCGTTGCCGGCGTGCAGGAAGGCCATCAGGGCCTCGGGCACGGTGAGCTCGCCGATCGGTGGGTGCAGGGTCATTCGAGACGCTCCTCGTCCAGGGGTCGACGTGCGGATGCGCGGGTGAAGGCGTCGGCAGGGGCTGCCGGGCGCGCTACTCGCCGTGGTGGACCTGGTGACGCAGCCGCCAGGCCAGGAGGAACGACGGGCCGGCGGCTGCGGGGAGGAAGGCGGCGAGCACGAGGTGGTGGGCCTGCAGCAACAGGTGGTCGGAACCGCGCTCGGCGAGCTGGCCGGCCACCGACAGCACCAGGTACAGCACCAGCGCCGAGACGAGGGCAGCCACGTAGCCGGCGTCACGCGCCGCATGCCGCTGGGCCAGCTCGTACTCGTCGACCTCGCTGGCCCGCCGCTCGGCGATGTCCCGGACCAGGACACGGGCGCCGGCCCACGCCACGCCCAGCACCGCGAAGCTGACCACCCATCCCCACGAGTACGCCCGCCCGGCCACGGTGAGTCCCGTGAACGCCACCCATGCCACGACGCCCACGACGACGACGGCGGTAGCCCGCCGGGCGGCCGGATGACGCGCCTCGAGCCCGATCATCACTGGCCACCGCCCAGGTCGGTCCGACGGTAGGACGCCGTCAGCGGGCGGAACGGCTCACGGCTGAACAGGGCCTCGACCGGGAGATCGAAGACCTCGCAGATGCTCATGGCCAGCTGGAGGCTCGGGTAGTGGTCGCCACGCTCCAGCGCCCCGATGGTCTGCGGATTGACGCCCACCAGGCGAGCCAGGTCGGCCCGCGACATGCCCACCTCGGCCCGGGCGACGTTCACGCGGTTGTGGATCGGCCGCACGTCGTCCCCGGAAGCCCGTCGCGCCATGCGCCGACACTATCCAAGGGATCGATGTCCAAACAACCCTGGGCGCTGTAGAAACCGGGCGTCGCGTTGTATCGATACAACAACACGCGCCGTCGGGACGGCGAGCGGGCGAAGGGAGTGCGCCGGGCGTGGCGCGTTGACGCAAGCTAGTAACTCGGTGTCTAGTGCCCCTGTGTCCCTCCCCCAGACGTTGCTCGGGCTGCTCGAGCCGGCCCCTCGGCACGGCTACGACCTCAAGCGCGAGTACGACGCCCGGTTCGGTGCCCAGCGCCCGGTGAAGTCCGCCCAGATCTACGCGACGCTGGGACGCCTGCTGCGCGACGGTGAGATCACCGTGGTCGGCACCGAACGCGTCGACGGGCCGGACCGTACGTCCTACGCGCTCAGCCCCGAGGGCGTGACGCACCTGGAGCGCTGGCTGTCCGAGCCGGAGGAGGCGACGCCGTACCTGCAGTCGGTCGTCTACGTGAAGGTCGTGCTGGCGCTGCGCTCGGGCCGCCCGGCCGAGCAGATCCTCGACGTCCAGCGGGAGGCGCACCTGACGGTGATGCGCCGGCTGACCGCGCGGAAGCGGGGCGCTGCGCTGTCCGAGGTGCTGGCGTGCGACTTCACCCTGTTCCACCTCGAGGCGGATCTGCGCTGGCTGGAGCACACCACCGCCCGGCTGAACCGGCTCGCCGAGGAGCTCTCGTGACCGACCCGCTGCTGATCGCCGACGACCTGCACCTGGCCTTCGGTCCCACCCGGGCCCTGGCGGGGGCGACGGTCGAGGTGGGCCCCGGCGAGATCCTGGCCCTGCTGGGCCCCTCCGGCTCGGGCAAGTCCACGCTGCTGCACTGCCTGGCCGGCATCCTCACCCCGGACCGCGGGGAGGTCCGCTACCGCGGTTCCCGGCTGGACGACCTCGGCGACGAGGCGCGCAGCCGGCTGCGCCGCAACGACTTCGGCTTCGTCTTCCAGTTCGGCTCCCTGGTTCCCGAGCTGACGGCCCTGGCCAACGTGGCGCTGCCGCTGCAGCTGACCGGCACCCGCCGTCGGGCCGCCGAGCAGCAGGCCCGCGGCTGGCTCGACCGGCTCGGCGTCGCCGAGGTGGCGACCAAGCGGCCGGGCGAGATGTCCGGGGGGCAGGGGCAGCGGGTCGCGGTCGCCCGCGCGCTGATCGGCGGCCCGCGGGTGGTGTTCGCCGACGAGCCCACCGGCGCGCTCGACAGCCTCAACGGCGAGCTGGTCATGGAGGAGTTCACCGCCGCGGCCCGGGACCAGGGCTCGTCGGTGGTGCTGGTGACCCACGAGAGCCGGGTGGCCGCCTACGCCGACCGCTCGGTGGTGCTCCGCGACGGCCGCCTGTCGGCGTCCTCGGTGTTCGCGTGACCCGCCCCGGCCCGACCCGTCGCGGCACCGCCGCCCTGGTAGCCCGCCTGGCGCTGACCGCGATCCGCCGGTCACCGCTGCCGGCCGTGGTGGGGGCGCTCGTCGTCGCCCTCGGCGTGATCGTGCTCTTCGCCGGCCTGACCCTCCACCCGACGGCGCAGGACCGGGGCGTCGCCGGCAAGGCCACGATCGCCGGTGAGTTCGCCGCCGACGGCGAGCCCGGACTGCTCGAGGCCGCCACCCGCGGCTTCTACCGGGGCCGCCCGATCTCGGCGTCGCTGGTCTTCGACACCAGCGGGGGTGCCGTGGTGCCGCCGGGGCTGGACCGCGTGCCTGCCCCGGGCGAGGTCGTCCTCTCCCCCGCCATGCGCGAGCTCTGGTCCGATCCGACCACCACCCTCGCCCAGCGGTACCCCGGCCGGGACGTCGGCACCGTGCAGCGCGCCGGCCTGATCGGGCCGCGCGACCTGGTGGTCTGGGTCGGGGTCGACCAGGAGCAGATGCCGCCGACCCGCGTGGTGACCGGGTACGGCGGGGCCGGCGTGGCCGACATCGCCGACGTGCCCTCCGAGCTACGGCTCGCCGTGCCGCTGCTGGTCGTCGGCTTCCTGCTCCCACTGGTCGCGCTGTTCCTCACCGTGGCCACCACCGGGACCGCGGCCCGGGAGCGGCGGCTGGCCGCACTGCGGCTGCTCGGGCTGAGCGCCCGGCACTGCCGCCTGATCGCGGCCCTGGAGTCGGCGCTGGTGCTCATCCCCGGTGTCGTGCTGGGCTGCCTGGTGTTCCGGTTCGGGGCGCCGGCGGTGGCTCCGCACCTGCCGGTCCCCGGCGGGGTGTGGCCGGACCAGGTGCGCTTCAGCCCGGTGCTCGCGGGAGCGCTGCTCGTCGCGCTGCCGCTGCTGGGCACGGTGGCGACCTGGTGGGCACTGCGCCGGGTGCAGGTCAGCCCGCTGGGCGTGGTCCGCGGGTCGTCCGACCGGGAGCTGCGCCACCGGCGGCTGGTCCCGCTGGGCATCGGCGTCCTGGCCCTGGCCGGCTCTGCGGTGGCCGGTTCCCGGGCCGACGACGTCACCGTCGCCGGCGTCCTCCTGCTGCTGGCCGTCGTGCTGCTGGTCGTCGGGATCGTCGCGGCCGCACCGCTGCTGTGCCGGCTCACCGCCACCGCCCTCGGCCGGGTGCTGCCCGGAATCCCCACCCAGCTCGCCGCGGCCCGCGTCGCCCGGGACGCCACCGGCGCCGCCCGGCTGGTCACCGGCTCCGCGCTGCTGGTGTTCGTCAGCGGCCTGCTGCTGTCCTTCTTCCCCCTGCTGGAGGAGAGCAACGCCGCAGACCTGCGGACCCTGCGCGGCACCGTCGGTGGCGACCTGCTCGTCGCCGACGTGCGGTTGCTCGACCCCCCAGCGCTGGAGCAGCTGCGTACCGACCCGGCCGTCGCCGGCATCGCCCGGCTGACCCAGGTCCAGGTGAGCACCGGCGGCGGGACGGGCGGGCCACTCGCCACCGCCGTCGACTGCGCCGAGCTCGTCCGCGTGATCCCGGCGCTGCGGGACTGCACTCCTGGTGGCCTGCTGCTGGCCCCGGCCGACCCCGACCCGAAGGCCGTGCCCCTGGCGACGGCCGGGCCACTGCAGGCCATCACCCTGGTCGAGTCCGCCGACGGCAGCAGGCTGGACGTCGTCGGCCTGGGCCCGCTCGCGCTCACGGACCCGGTGCGCACCTCGCCGCTGCTGGGATCCCTGGGCGCGGTGACCGGCGGGACCATCGGGCTGGTCGACGTCCACGCCCTGCCCCCTGCAGCGCAGCCCACCGACACGGGAGGAACGCTGCTGGTCCGGCCCGCCGAGGGCAGCGCCGGAACCGCAGAGCTGGAGCGGGTGCGCACCCTGCTGACCCGGGCGACCAGCGCGGGGTCCGTGCTGACCGTGGACGAGCAGGTCGCCGAGTTCGAGCGCACCACCGCGACCTACCGGGACATCACCCTGACCGCCCTCGGCTGCGCCGCCCTCGTGGGCCTGCTGACCCTCACCTCGACGCTGCTGCAGCAGGTCCGGGAGCACCGGCGGGCCCTGGTCGCGCTGTGGATGACCGGCATGCCGCGGGCCACCGTCCGCGCCGCCACCCTGCTGCAGAGCGCGCTGGTGATCCTGCCCGTCGTCGCCGTCAGCCTCGCCCTCGGACTGGCCACCGCGTCGGTGTTCCTGGCCCTCGACGACGACGGCGGCACGAGCCGCCTGCCCTGGCCCGCCATCGCCCTCGTCGCCGCCGGCGCCGGCGCTCTCCCCCTGCTGGCCACCGCACTGACCCTGCCCGCGTTGCGCGCCACCGCGCGTCCCCAGCTGATCGCCGACTGACCCCACCGTGCCCCCACGACAGCAAGGAGCTCCCGTGCGTCCGCGATCCCTTCCCGCCCTGCTCCCCCTCGCCCTCCTCAGCGGCGCTGTACTCACCGGCTGCGGCGGGCTCGGCGAGGACTTCGACCCGGGACTCGAGCCCGGTGCGGAAGGCATCACGGCCGTCATCGAGATCACGGCCAAGGCGATCGCCGACGGCGACGGGTCCCGAGCGTGCTCCCTGATGGCCAGAACTGCCCAGGAAGAGGTGATGCAGCGAAGCGGAGTGACCAGCAACTGCCTCGACGCGATCAAGGCGATCTCCGAGCCGCTCTCCGACGAAGCCAGGAGCGCCCTCGCCGATGTGCAGGTCACCGACATCGAAGGAGAAGAGACGACGAGCGCATACGCGACGGCCACCGCCTCGGGCGCAGCAGCCGAGGAAGCGACGGCAGCGCTGGGCGGGACTGCTTTCACGATGTCGGTGGCCGAGGCACGCTGGGGCATCGACTCGATCCAGCCGCATGGCTGAGCGGCGGCTAGACCAGGACTGCGCCCCCACCGGCCGCGAACTCACCGCAGTACCGGCCGACGGGGCCGTCCCGCCCTCCGCGACCATCATCGCGGCGCGACAGCTCGCCGACGAGGCCCACCAGCGGAAGCGGGCGGTCGGCAGGACGCGACGCATGCGGGTCGGCGTGCCCCAGGGTCGCGGATAGCCGGTCCCGGTGCCGGTCCCCGTCGGGGCTGATGCCCGCCGCCCGGGGCGACCTCCGTACTCACCGCCGATCCGCGTCCACGGTGTCGGCTCGGCGCAGGGACCGGAAGAAGGCGTGGACGTCCGCGGTGAACAGCGCGGGCTGCTCCATCGCCAGGAAGTGGCCGCCCCGCTCGGCCTCGGTCCACCGGACGACGGCGTGGTCCCGCTCGGCGAAGGCACGAACGGTGACGTCGTGCCGGGACAGCAGGAAGGCCGTCGGCACGGTCCCGCGCTCCGGCGCCCAGCCGCCCGTGTCATCGCCGTCGGCGTCCCCGTCGTCCGAGCCCCACGCCGCCGGGTTCATCGCCTCGAAGTAGACCTGTGCCGAGGATCCGGCGGTGGCGGTGTACCAGTAGATCGAGACCGCGGTCAGGATGCGGTCGCGGTCGATCGCGTCCTCCGGGAGCCCGTCGTCGGGCAGGTCGGACAGCCGCTGGAACAGCTCGACCACCCAGGCCAGCTGGCCGGCCGGGGAGTCGGTGAGGGCGTAGGCCAGCGTCTGCGGCGACGTCGACTGGAGCTGCAGGTAGCCGTCGTCGTAAGCCTGCATGCGCTGCCACCGCTCCTCGTCGCCCCCGGAGAGAGCGTCGGCCTCGCCGTCGTCGGCGGGAAAGGTGATCGCGGCGTTGAGGTGGACACCGATCACGGAGCCGGGCGCCACCTTCCCGACCTCCGCGGCGGCGAACGAGCCGGTGTCCCCGCCCTGCACGCCGTAGCGGTCGTGGCCGAGCCCGGCCATCAGCGTCGCGAGGAGCCGCGCGGTCCGCTCCGCGTTCATCCCCGGTCCGGCCAGCGGCGTCGAGAAGCCGAAGCCGGGCAGCGACGGGATGACCAGCGTGCAGGCATCGGCCGGATCGCCGCCGTGCGACCGCGGGTCCGAGAGCGGGCCCATGACGTCGAGGAAGTCGGCCACCGTGCTCGGCCAGCCGTGCAGCAGGAGCAGCGGGGTGGCGTCCGGCTCCGGTGAGCGCACGTGCAGGAAGTGCAGCCGCTGCCCGTCGATCTCGGTGACGTACTGCGGTACCGCGTTGAGCCGCGCCTCGGCGGCCCGCCAGTCGAAGCCGCTGCGCCAGTACGCGGCGAGCTCCTGCAGGTAGGCCTGAGGGACGCCGCGGCTCCACCCCACGCCGGGCAGGTCACCGGGCCAGCGGGTGGCCGCGAGCCGCGCGGACAGGTCGTCGACCTGCTCCTGCGGGATGTCGATGCGGAACGGGCGGATGTCCAGCCGGGGGGTCGTCATGGCGGGGACGCTAGGAAGCGCTTAGGACGGATCCGGTCCCAAGTGGCTGGCAGTCTCGGGGGCGTGCTCGAGACCTCCGCCCGGCTGCTCCGGCTGCTGTCGCTCCTGCAGTCCCACCGCGAGTGGTCCGGCGGTGCTCTCGCCGGACGGCTCGGCGTCAGCACACGCACGGTCCGGCGGGACGTCGAGCGCCTGCGCGAGCTCGGCTACCCGGTGCACGCGAGCCGGGGCGCGACCGGGTACCGGCTCGGTGCGGGGGCAGCTCTCCCGCCGTTGCTCCTGGACGACGACGAGGCGGTCGCCGTCGTCGTCGGGCTGCGGACCGCTGCCGCGAGCTCGGTCGCCGGGGTCGAGGAGACAGCGCTGCAGGCCCTCCGGAAGCTCGAGCAGGTGCTCCCCGCCCGGCTGCGCCACCGGGTGCGGTCGCTGCAGGAGGCCACCGTCCGGGCCGGCACCGCACCCGGTCCGCAGGTGCCGGCCGAGACGCTCGTGGCGATCGCGGATGCCTGCCGCCGGCACGAGCGCCTGCGGTTCGACTACCGCAGTCCGCGCAGCGGGCAATCGGTGCGGACGGTGGAACCGCACCGCCTGGTCAGCTTCGGCCGGAACTGGTACCTCGTCGCCTGGGACCCCGACCGCCGCGACTGGCGCAGCTTCCGCGCCGACCGGATGGTGCCGCGGACGCCCAACGGCCCGCGGTTCTCCCCGCGGGAACCGCCGGAGGGCGACGTCGTCGCCTGGTTGTCCCACCGGCTCTCGGCCCGGACCTGGCCGTACCGGGCGACGGTGCGGCTGCACGAGGCGGCGGAGGCGGTCGCCGGCCGGGTCTGGCCGGGCATGGGCGTGGTCGAGGCCGTCGATGCGACCAGCTGCCTGTTCACCGTGGGCGCCGACGACCCCGCCACCCTGGTGTGGATGCTCACCTCGGTCGACGCCGACTTCACCGTCCTCGACGGCCCTGCTGAGCTCACCGCCGCCCTGCGTCGGCAGTCGCAACGGTGCGCGGCGGCCATCGCCGCTCCGGGCTAATACGGGCGCAGCAGGAGCCATCCATCTGGTCCTCGCAGCCCGTCGAGCCCTAGGGTCGCTCCGCCATGCCGCACGGACGTCCGTCCCGGGACGTCGTCCGCCCACGTCGGCGCTCCGCCGCAGCCGCCCGGAGGTCCCGATGGACTGTTGCGATCCGGGGGTCGCCGTCGCCGGCCTCCTGGTGGGCGTCGTGGTGGGCCTGACCGGCATGGGCGGCGGAGCGCTCATGACCCCCGTCCTCATCATGTTCTTCGGGGTCCCTCCGCTGGCGGCGGTGTCCAGTGACGTCGTCGCCGGCTTGTTCATGAAGCCGGTCGGTGGCCTGGTGCACCTGCGGCGCGGCACCGTCCACCTGGGCCTGGTCCGCTGGCTGTGCGTCGGTTCCGTACCCGGCGCCTTCTGCGGCGTGCTGGCGCTGCGCTCGTTCGGCTCCGGGGAGCGGCTCGCCGAGGTCCTGCTGGTCGTGCTGGGCGCCGTGCTGGTCGTGGCGTCGCTCGGCATGGTCGCCAAGGCCTACCTCCACCTGCGCGACCGGCAGGAGCGGCGGAGGACGGGCCGGCCGCCCGCGGCCGAGCAGGCGATCGCCACGGTGCCGGTGCGCCCGATCGCCACCGCGCTCGTCGGAGCCGGCGGTGGGCTGGTCGTGGGCATGACCTCGGTGGGCGCCGGCTCCCTGATGATCGTGGCCCTCCTGGTGCTGTACCCGTCGCTGAAGGCGGGGCAACTGGTGGGCACCGACCTGGTCCAGGCCGTTCCCCTGGTCGCCTCTGCCTCGCTCGGCCACGTGCTGTTCGGGGACTTCGACCTCGGCCTGACCGGGAGCGTCCTGGTGGGCGCGGTCCCGGGCGTCTGGCTGGGCGCGCGGCTGTCCTCCCGGTCACGTGGCGGCCTGGTCCGCAGGGCGCTCGCGGTGGTGCTCCTCGCGTCGGGCCTCAAGCTGCTCGGGGTCCCGACCGGCCTGGTGCTCGTCACCGTCGGAGCGGCCGTGGTCGGGGGGTCGCTCACCTGGGCGTGGTTCCGCACCCGCCTCGGCGAGCCCCCTCGGAACTGGCAGCGGCGGCTCGGGCGGCCGGCGCACCCGGGCCTGCAGGAACCGCCGGTCCCCCGCTGAGACCGGCTGCCGTCGCTCACGACCCGGTGGCGTCCCCGGCGGCGACCAGCCACGCACGGGCCGACTCGTAGTCCTGCGCGACCCCGAGGACCCGGTACCCGCTCGCGGTCCGCTCCAGCAGCAGCCACGCGTCGTCGAACGCCTCGACGACCGTGTCGTCGCAGCGGTCGGGCAGCCCGTGGGGATAGCGGGCCGAGCGGATCTCGCGCTGGAAGGGGGGCGGGGTCACGGACATCGGTCCTGCCGGGACGGGGGGACGTGCGTCGCTCCGCCACCCGGACGGCGGACACCACGTGCCTGCACCCCGAGGGCGGGGACCGATTCTGCCCCCGCCCGCCCCTCCCGGTCACCACCCGGCTGCACGGGAGGCCGGATCCGAGCAGTTCCGCGACGTCCGCGCGACCGGACGACGGCCCGGGAACCGCCGGACGGGGTGGCGACGTTCTCCAGGGAGCCGGCACACCGCCCTGGACGAGGAGCCCCATGACCACCCCGCTGCCGACCGGCCCCGCCGGCGCCCTCGACCTGCGGGCCGACGACGAGCTGTCGTGGCTGTTCGCGCTGGATCCCACGGTGATCGCCGTCCTCGGTGGCGTCCTCCTGACCCTCCTGCTGGTCGCCGCGCTCGCCGGGTGGCTGGTCCTCCGGCGGGTGCGGCGCAGTCCGCTGGTGGCCCGGAGCCGGGAGCTCGCCTCGCGCGGCCGGGAACTGGGCCTGCAGGGCGCCACCGCCGTCGCTGCGCGCCGCCTGCCACCGGGTCAGCGGCGCTCCGCCGCGGAGCTCCAGCTCGAGGTCGCCCGCGCCCGCGACGGGCTGCGCCGCCACGTGGCCGCCGCACAGGCCGCCGGCGCGCACCTCGGCGACGTACCCGACCTGCTGCCGTCGCTGGAGGCCCAGGGCAGCCGGCTCGAACAGCGGCTGCGGCAACGCGCGCTGGTCCCAGACCCGACCGACCGGACGGACCCGGAGCCGGAGGCCCGGGCCTACCTCGACACGGTCGCCGACGTCTGCGACGCGGTGCTGCACGCGGAGCGGGCGGCCTCGGCGGCCGGCCGGCCGGTCACCGACGTCGCCGACGCGGTCACCGCGCTGCGCGCGCACACCGCCGCCTACGAGGAGCTCACCGCCCCGTCCGCCACGCCTCCGCTGCCCTCCCCGTCACCGGGACGTCCGGTCCGGGAGCCCACGCAGGGGTGACAGGGTAGCGGCCCGGCCCTCGCCCACGGCCCGGTCCGCGCCTACGGCTGGGGGCGGGCCACGGCGCGCCGGGCGAGGAAGCCGGTGGGCTCCCGGTGCAGCCGCGCGTGGTCGTCCGGCCGCAGGCGCGCCGCCTCGGGCACCGGACGTGGCGCGGCGACGCGGCGCGGAACACCGCTGAAACGTCCGGCTCCTAGCGTCCGGCCGATGAGCAGCCCAGTCCTGCAGCCCGGGAGCGGACCGATCCCGGCGGCCACCTACCTCCCGTCCACGCCGGACGACGTCCTGTGGGGCCGGCTGCCCTGCGCGGCGGACGCACCGGTGCTCACGGTCTCCCCCGGCACCGAGGTCACCGTGGACACGGTGAGCCACGAGGGCATCCTCGAGGACCAGGGGCGCGACCCGGTGGGCTTCTTCGGGCGGCACGGCGCCGCCGAGGTGCTCGAGGACGCGATCGCCCTGGCGAAGAGCGACGATCCGCACCGGCTCGGCGTCGACGGGCCGCACGTGGTCAGCCGGCCGATCGCCGTCGACGGCGCGCGGGTGGGCGACCTGCTCGCGATCACCGTCCTCGACGCCACGCCCCGGGTGCCCTACGGGGTCATCTCCAACCGGCACGGCCGCGGTGCCCTGCCGGGCGAGTACCCGCTCGACGACCAGCCGGTCTACAGCGCCTTCGCCACCGTCGGCGACGACGGGGCGCACGGCCTGCTGCCGCTGACCGAGGGCGGCGAGCCGCGGGTGCGGTTCCCGCTGCGTCCTTTCCTGGGGATCATGGGCGTCGCCGTCCCGGGCAGCGAGCGGCCGCACTCGGTCCCGCCGGGGCCGCACGGGGGCAACGTCGACATCTCGCTGCTGACCGCCGGCAGCACGCTCTACCTGCCGGTCCAGGTCGACGGGGCGCTCGCCTACGTCGGGGACCCGCACTTCGCGCAGGGCGACGGCGAGGTGAGCCTGACCGCGATGGAGGGCAGCCTGCGGGCGACGGTCCGCCTGGACGTGATCGCCCGCGAGGACGCCGTGCGGCGGTTCGGCGAGCTGGCCGGTCCGCTCGCGGAGACCGCCGAGTTCCTGGTCCCCACCGGCATGGACGAGGACCTCGACCGCGCCGTGCAGGACTGCGTGCGGGCCGCGATCGCGCTGCTGCGGGCGCGGTTCGGGATGGACCCGCGGCTGGCCTACGCCTACCTCTCGGCCGCGACGGACTTCCGCATCAGCCAGGTCGTCGACGTCGTCAAGGGCGTGCACGCCACCATCCGGAAGTCCGACTTCGCGTGACCGCCCCGGTCCCACCGGCCCTGCTGGCCGCCGTCGACGCCTACGAGGCCGCCCTCATGGCCGACGACGTCGCCACCCTCGACCGGCTGTTCGCCGCCGGGCCCGGCACGCTGCGCGGCGACGCCGACGGCGTCCTGGTCGGGCACGACGAGATCGCCGCCTTCCGCGCCGGCCGCGGCGGGGCACCGCAGCGCACCGTCACGCGCACGCACGTCCAGGTGGTCGACGCCGACCACGCCCTCGTCATGACGGTCACCGAGCTCGCGAGCGGTGGCCGGGGCCTGCAGACCCAGCTGTGGGAACGGTCCCCCGGCGTCCGGGAGCACGACGGCTGGCAGGTCACCGCCGCCCACGTCTCCGTCCCGCCGCCGGCCCTGGACACCCGGATCTGGCGGGTCGTCGGCGACCCGCTCGTCCCGGCACCGGGCGACGGTCCGCTCGCCGGCCGGACCGTCGCGGTGAAGGACCTGTACGCGGTCGCCGGTCACGCCATCGGCGCCGGCAACCCCGGCCGGCTGGCGGTGGCCCGGCCGGAGCCGGAGCACGCGGCCGCCGTCGGCCGGCTGCTCGACGCCGGCGCGGCGATCCGCGGCATCGCGCGCACCGACGAGTTCGCCTACTCGCTGGCCGGCACGAACGCCCACTACGGCACGCCGCCGAACCCGGCAGCGCCGCACCGCATCCCCGGCGGCTCCTCCAGCGGCAGCGCCAGCGCGGTCGGCCTGGGCCACGCCGCCATCGGCCTCGGCACCGACACCGGCGGCTCGATCCGCGTGCCCGCCGCCTACCAGGGCCTCTACGGCATCCGCACCACCCACGGCGCGGTCGACCGCACCGGTCTGGTCCCGCTCGCCCCGGACTTCGACACGGTGGGCTGGCTGACCCGGTCGGCGGCCCTGCTGCGGGCGGTCGGTGACGTGCTCCTGCCGCCCGGATCGCCCGGCGGCAGCACCGAGCTGGTGTTCGTGCCGCAGCTGATGGGCCTCGCCACCCCCGAGGTGGGCGACGCCGTCCGGGCCTGGCTGAGGGCCGCCGGCGCGACCGAGCTGGACGCGGAGCTCGCCGACCTCGACGAGTGGCGCACCGCGTTCCAGACCTGGCAGGCGTTCCAGGCCTGGCAGTCGCACGGTGGCTGGCTCGCCGGCCGGCTCGACGTCCTGGGCCCCGACGTGCGCGCCCGGTTCGAGCTCGCCGCGGGCACCGACGCCGCCACCGCCGATCGGGCCCGTGACGTGCTGGGCCGGGCGCGGGTGCGGGTGCGGGAGCTGGTCGGCGACCGCGTGCTCGTGCTGCCCAGCGCCCCCTCGCCGGCCCCTTCCGTCCGGACCGGCGCCACACCGGCCGAGCGGAACGCGACCATGCGGCTCACCTGCCTGGCCGGGCTGGCCGGCCTGCCCGCCGTCAGCATCCCCACCCGGACCGCCGACGGGCTCCCCGCGGGCGTCTGCCTCGTCGCCGGCGCGGGCCGCGACCGGGACCTGCTCGACCTGGCCGCTGGGCACTCCCGGTTCGCCCGAGGGTCCGGCCCGGCCTGAGCCGCGCCCGGCAGGGTGGAGCCGCGTGCGCTCGCGGCTCCACCTCGCCCGGGGGGGGGGGCGCCGCGCCGCGGGCGGCTGCGGCCGGGCCGGGGCGCCCCGCGCCGGGCCCCGACACGCGATGCTGAAACGATCACAAAGAGCCGCAAAAGCCGCTATCAAAACTTC
>NZ_JBJHAM010000017.1:0-84681 GCF_054051035.1 Blastococcus sp. SYSU DS0619
CCCCCCCCCCCCCCCCCCCCCCCCCCCCCCCCCCCCCCCCCCCCCCCCCCCCCCCCCCCCCCCCCCCCCCCCCCCCCCCCCCCCCCCCCCCCCCCCCCCCCCCCCCCCCCCCCCCCCCCCCCCCGCCGGGAGAACTCCTCCGGAGCACGCGGCGCCGGGTCAGACCCGCTGGCGGTGGCCCGCGGCGAAGGAGCTCAGCGCCCCCGTGCGGGCCAGCGCACGCACCAGCAGGAGCCCGACGACGCCGGCGAGCAGCACGCTGGAGAGCACCGTGGCCAGGGTGTAGGGCAGCGTGAACACCCAGAACGGGTAGTCCGCCGACACCGGGTAGTAGAGCGTCAGGTCGAGGATCGACGTCGACAGCCCGGCGGTGATCGCGGCCAGGATCGCGGTGCCCCAGCCGAAGGTGCGGTAGCGGGTGAGCAGGAAGCCCAGCTCGGCGCCGAGGCCCTGCACCAGGCCGTAGACGATGATGATGCCGCCGTAGGGGGAGCCCAGGAGCAGGCTGACCGCGGCGGCCATGGTCGAGGCGAAGGTGGCGGCGCCAGGCTTGCGGACCAGCAGGCCGGCGACCACGCCCGGCATCAGGAAGACGCCGTTGAGCAGCCCCTTGATGGGCGGGAAGAAGTCCAGCGGCGTGGACGCCGCCTCGGCGAAGAGGTTCCACGCCCAGAAGACGGCGCCGAAGGCGACGCCCAGGACGGCGGTGACGATGATGTCGACGGTGCGCCACCGGACGGAACCGGGCTGCTGCCCGGTGGTCCCGGCGTGCGACGGATGGACGGCCGGTCGGGCCATGTCTCTTCCTCCAGACTCCCTGCGCCGGCATGACCCGGATCAGGTTCGAGGGTCTGCGGTGTCCCGCACTCTCAGCGCCGAAGCGCTCCCCTGCTGTGTGTTCGATTGTCGTGGACGAGCCTACGGCCAAATCTCCCGCGCCGGAGGCGGGGGTGGGTCCCCGATCACGCCGTGCTCGTCCTGAGCGCCTCCAGGTAGGTCCCGACGAGATCGGGCTCGCGCATGACCGGGCCCATCACCGCGACTCCCCGGGCTCCGGCGGCCAGGCAGCCCGGGACGCCCACCGGCTCGATGCCGCCGAGCGCGTAGACCGGTGGGGCGCCGCGGACGAGCGCGGCGAGCCCGTCCAGGCCCAGTGCGGGGCCGTAACCCGGCTTGGAGGCGGTGAGGAAGACCGGCGACACGAAGACGTGGTCGCAGCCCTCCGCTGCCGCCTGCGCGACCTCGGCCGCCGAGTGGCAGGAGCGCCCGACCACAGCGGGTCTCCGCTCGGGGAACGCGTCCCGGGCGGACAGGTGCACGGCCGCCTCGCCACCGCTGCCGTCGGCGCCCGACCACACCAGCACGCCGTCCACCGACGCCAGCACGTTCCGCAGGTCGGCGGCGAGCGCGACGCGCTCGCGCAGCGGTAGGTCCTTCTCCCGCAGCACGACCGCCCGCGCCCCGGCCGCCACGGCCCTGGCCACCGTGCCGGTGAGGTCCCCGCGGCACTGCGTGCGGTCGGTGAGCACCAGCAGCCGGGGGAGCGACCGGGGCCCCGAGCCGATCACAGGTCGGGCAGGCCCTGCATCGGGGTCGACGCCTCGGCGTGCCAGCGCCGGGGGATGCGCCCGGCACCCGCGGCCAGCCGGCCCGCCTCCACGGCCTGCCGCATGGCCAGCGCCATCCGTTCAGGAGCACGGGCGCGGGTCACCGCGGAGGCCAGCAGCACCGCGTCGCAGCCGAGCTCCATGGCGAGCGCGGCGTCCGACGCGGTGCCGATCCCCGCGTCGAGGACGACGGGCACGGACACCGCCGCGCGCAGCAGGGCGATGTTGTGCGGATTCCGGATCCCGAGCCCGCTGCCGATGGGTGAGCCCAGCGGCATGACGGCGGCGCAGCCGGCGTCGGCCAGCCGGCGACCCAGGATCGGGTCGTCGTTGGTGTAGGCCAGCACGGTGAAGCCCTCGGTGACCAGCTGCTCGGCGGCGTCGAGCAGCTCCACGCCGTCGGGCAGCAGGGTGTGTTCGTCGCCGATCACCTCGAGCTTGACCCAGGAGGTGCCGAAGGCCTCCCGGGCGAGCCGGGCGGTCAGCACGGCCTCGCGGGCGGTGTGGCAGCCGGCGGTGTTGGGCAGCAGCCGCACGCCGCAGCGCTCCAGGACCTCGAGCATCGCCCCGCTGGAGGAGGCCTCCACCCGGCGCAGCGCGACGGTGACCAGCTGGGTGCCCGACGCCCGGATCGCCCTCTCCAGGCTCTCCAGGCTGGGCGCACCGCCGGTCCCGAGCAGCAGCCGGGACGTGAACGTCTCCCCGGCCAGCGCGAAGGGGTCGGTGGCCTCCTCGCGGCCCAGCGCGGGCGCCAGGTCGGCCGTGTCCGGGGCCGGAGTGGTGGGATCGGTCGTGGGCACGGTCAGCCTCCTGCGGTCGGGGCGAGCACCTCGAGTGCGTCGCCTGCCGAGAGCCGGGTGTCCGCCCAGCTGCTGCGCGGGACGACGTCGCCGTTGAGCGCCACGGCGACGCGGTCGTGCCCGCCGCTGCGCTGGGCGACGAGCTCGGCAACGGTCGCCTGGTCGGCGACATCGGCGGCGGCGCCGTTCACGGTCACCTGCATGGGTCATCGACTCCCGGACGATTCGGTGGTGGGGCGTTCGGTCGGAAAGCGGTCGGCGGTGAAGGGGGCAGCGAGGTCCGGCAGCCGGCCACGTGCCAGGTACTCGGCGAGGACCTCGCCGGTGACCGGGGCGAGCAGCACGCCGTTGCGGTGATGCCCCGCCGCCAGCGCCAGCCCGGGCAGTGCGGAGGGGCCGAGCAGCGGCGCGTTGTCCGCCGTGCCGGGTCGCCAGCGGGCGAGCGTCTCGACGAGTTCCAGCTCGCTCACGCCGGGGACGACGTCGATGGCGTCGTGCAGCAGTTCGTGCACGCCGCCGGCGGTGACGGTGGCGTCGAAGCCCCGGTCCTCGACGGTCGCCCCGACGATCAGCCGGTCACCGGCGTAGGGGACGAGGTAGACGTGTCGTCCACGGACGAGGGCGCGCACGGTGCCGTCGAGCAGCCCGGTGGCTCCCGCGAGCCGCAGGATCTGGCCCTTGACCGGGCGGACCGGCAGCGGTGGCACGCCGGGCAGCCCGCCGCTGCACGCACCGAGCGCGAGCACGACAGTCCCGGCGGAAAGCAGCTCGCCGTCGGTCAGTCGCAACCCCGCGGCGTGGCCGCCGTCGACGTGCACGCCGGCGACCCGCGCGCGCACCAGCCGGACGCCGGTGGCCTGCGCCGCGGCCAGCAGCGCCGCATGCAGCGCCCGGCCGTCCACCGAGTGGTCGCCGGGCACCAGCAGCCCGCCACGCACCCGCGGGGTGAGCGCCGGCTCCCGTCGCCGGGCGGCCCGCCCGGTCAGCCGTTCGGCCGCCAACCCCAGCTCCTGCTGGAAGGCGTGCAGCGCATCGAGCGCACGCATGTCGTCGTCGTCGAACCCGACGGCCAGGGTGCCGGCGGTGCGCAGCCCGACCGGGAGACCGCCGGCGCGCTCCACCTCGGCGGCGAAACCGGGCCAGGCCCGCAGCGAGGCGAGCGAGAGCCGCAGCAGCGACTCCTCGCCGTACCCCGCCTCGGTGACGGGGGCGAGCATTCCCGCGGCGGCCCAGGAGGCACCGGCGCCGGGGGCGTCGTCGACGACGGTGACGCTCAGCCCCCGCTGCGCCGCCCGCCAGGCCACCGACAGCCCGATGAGCCCGCCACCGGCGACGGCCACGTCGATCACGGCCGGTCGCCGGTGGAACCGGTCCGCGCACGGGCCGCGGCCAGCGCACGGAGCAGCTCGGTGGTCGCGGCGCCCGGATCGGGCGCGGCGGAGACCGCGCCCACCACGGCGACCCCGGCGGCGCCGGCGGCGACGAGGTCGGCGACGCGCTCGGCGGTGACCCCGCCGATGGCGATGACCGGGACGTCGACGGCCTCGGCGACGGCTCGGATGCCCGCCGGGCCCAGGGCGTCGGGCAGCCCCGTCTTGGTCGTCGTCGGCCAGGACGGGCCCACGCCCAGGTAGTCCGCCCCCTCGGCCACGAGCTGCCTGGCCCGCTCGGGATCCCGCGCGGTGCCGCCGATCAGGTGTCCCGGACCCGCGACCCGGCGGACCGCCGCGACCGGCAGGTCCGTGGCCCCCAGGTGGGTGCCGGCCGCGCCGACGGCGAGCGCGACGTCCACCCGGTCGTTGACCAGGCAGGTGACGCCGGCAGGAGCGCACAACGCCAGCACCTCGGCGGCGAAGTCGTACAGCACCCGGTCGGTGCAGTCCTTGGCCCGCACCTGGACGACGGGGGCGCCGGCGGCGACCGCGGCGGTCACCGCCACGAGGGCCGCGCGGCCGCCACGGGCGTCGGTGAGGACGTGCAGGCCGCCCAGGGGGCGGGTCACGCGGCCCCCGCCCCGCGGCGGTGCCGGACGACGCCGGGCGCGGTGACCACCAGCGTGAGGACCGCGGCCACGGCGAGGCTGATCAGGGAGGCCGACCACCCGTTGGCCGGGTCGATGCCCAGGTCGGCCTGCCGCTCGGTCCACCACGTCGTCCAGGCCGCACCCGGACCGGCGAAGAAGGTGGGCAGCGTCAGCTGGTACGCCACGAAGCCGGCCGCCCAGGGCAGCAACAGCGCCGGGCGGGCGCGCGCGGTGTCGGACACGTCCCACGCCCCCCGGGGCAGCAGGTAGTACGCGACCACGAAGACGCCGATGAGGGGGACGAACACGGCACCGATGAGGAAGAGGAACGGCTCGTAGGCGGCGAGGTCGAAGGCGAGGGCGAGGGTCGTGGCCACCACGCCGACGCCCACGGCGAGCACGCGGCGGTCGAGCCGGGCGACCACGTTCTGCGCCGACACCGCGGTCGAGTAGACGTTGGCGAACGCCTCGTCCACCTCCACCACCAGCAGCACCAGCACGGCGACCAGCCCGAGCGGGACGGCGAGCATCGCATCGATGACGTCGAGGCCGCCACGGCCGTAGGCGGCCAGCGCGATCACCCCGAGGCTGAACATGGCCACGGTCGCCAGGCCGTAGCCGGAGGCCGTCCCGACGAAGGCGGTCCGGCCGCGGCGGACGTGCCGGGTGTAGTCGGCCGCCAGCGGGAACCACGAGATCGGCAGCGCGATGACGATGTCGGTCGCCGTCCAGAAGGACGTCGCGCCGCCCTCGGTGACCGGCGGCAGCGGCTCGGACAGGACCTGGACGAAGAGGTAGCCGATCGCGGCGAGCGCCGCCCAGACGGCGTAGCGCGCGAGGACCCGCACCACGCCGAGGGGACGCAGCGCCATCAGGGTGGCGAAGGCGCCGGCGGCGAGCGCGAACGGCCAGCGCGGTGCGTCGAGGGCGCGGGCGGCGGCCTCGGCGATGATCAGGATCTCGAAGGCGGCCCAGCCGACGCACTGGACGAGGTTGAACCCGGTCGGCAGGAACGAGGTCCGCCGGCCCAGCAGACCGCGGAGCAGGACCATCGCCGGCACGCCCTCGCGGGCCCCGGCGGCGGCGCCCAGCCCGAGCAGCACGGAGCCGATCGCGGCGCCGACGACGATGGCGCCGATCGTGTGCCACAGCGGCCGGTCGGCGAGGACCACGAAGGTGGCCGCGACGGGCAGCAGCAGGCTGATGCCCAGGCTGGCCCAGAGGCCGGCGGTCTCCCGCAGGCCGAGGCTCCGCGGCGGCGGCTCGGACAGGGTGAGCGGTGCGTCCCCGGACGCACCGGAAGGGTGGACGGTGGCGGATGTGTTCACGAGACGCTCCCTACGCCGGCATTACCCGGTCAGGTTCCAGCGGTCGGCGGCGCGTCAGCCGCCCTCTCAGCCCGGTCGATCCGAGCTCCCGCATCACGGTCTGGGCCGTGACGCCGCCACCCTAGGCCCTCTCTCCTACAGTCGGCGCCCATGTGGGTCTCCGAGCTGCCCGTCCGCCATGCACAGGCCTGGGAACGGGCCACCCGGCATCCCTTCCTCGACGCCGTGCGGGACGGCACGATCGCGCCGTCGGCGTTCGACACGTGGCTGGTGCAGGACGCACGCTTCGTCGCCGACCTGCTGCGCTTCCAGGCGCGCCTGATCCCCCGGGCGCCCCGGCGGGCGCAGGAGGTGCTCGCCCGCGGCGCGCTGGCACTGGTCCAGGAACTGGACTGGTTCGAGGAGCAGGCCGCCACCCGGGGGCTGGATCTCTCCGCGCCCGCGCTCCCGGTCACCGCCGCCTACGCGGAGCTGCTGGAGCGGCTCGACGGCGCCGATGTCCGGGCCGCGCTGACCGCCTTGTGGACGATCGAGCGCACCTACCTCGATGCCTGGTCGGCGGCCCTGCCGGGCGCGCCGGCCTACCGCGACTTCGTCGAGCACTGGACCGGTCCCGACTTCGGCAGCTATGTGCGGAGCCTGGCCGCGGCGGCCGACGCCGCCGGCGGGGGCGACGAGGCCGTCTTCTGCGAGGTCGTCAGCGCGGAGATCGCGTTCTGGGACATGGCGGTGGCAGCAGGGTGACCCTGTCCCACGATCTCTGGACGGCCGAGACCGATCTCGCGACCGCGGCGCTGGAGCACCCCTTCGTGCAGGGCATCTCCGACGGCACGCTTCCGCGGGAGCGGTTCGCCGGGTACGTCGCTCAGGACGCCTTCTTCCTCGAGTCGTTCGCCCGGGCCTACGGCCTCGGGGTGGCGCACAGCCCCGACCGGGCGACCCTGGACGCCTTCGCCGACCTGCTCGCCGGCGTGCGCGAGGAGCTGCGCCTGCACGCCGGTTATGCGGACCGGTGGGGGATCGACCTGGCCGCCGTCGAGCCGTGGCCCGCCACGTCGGCGTACACGGACTTCCTGTTGGCCACGGCGTCCCTCGGTGGGGCGGGGCTCACCTGCGCCGCGATGACCCCGTGCATGCGGCTCTACGCGCACCTGGGGCAGTCGCTCGCCGCCGACCGCGCCCCGGCCGGCGAGTACGCCGAGTGGGTCGCCACCTACGCCGACCCGTCGTTCGAGCAGCTGGCGGCGACCCTGGAGAGCCTGCTCGACGCCGTGGCCACCGACGACCCGGCCGTGCGCACCGCCTATCGCCGGGCCATGCGGCTGGAACTGGGGTTCTTCGACGCGGCCTGGCGTACGACCTAGCGGGTCCTGGCGCCGGTCAGCCGAGCAGGCCGAGGAGCAGATGGGCGTTGAGCCCGATGATCAGCACGGCGATCACGCTGCCGGCGACCGTGGTGATCCGGCGGTTGACCCAGCCGGCCATCAGGTCGCGGCGGCTGGTCAGCCACAGCAGCGGGACCAGCGCGAACGGGATGCCGAAGGACAGCACCACCTGCGACCACACCAGGGCGGTGGTGGGGTCGCCGCCGAGCACGAGCACCGCCAGCGCCGGTGCGAGGGTGATCAGCCGGCGGGTGAGCACCGGGATGTGCTTGCGCAGGAACCCGGCCATGACCACCTGACCGGCGTGCGTGCCGACCGAGGACGAGGCGAACCCGGAGGCCAGCAGCGCGAGGGCGAAGGCCAGCGCCGCGCCGGTGCCCAGCTGGTCGCCCAGGCCGGCGTGCACGCCCTCGAGGGTGTCGGCGCCGCTGCCGCTGGTGAACAGCTGCGCGGCGATGATCAGCATCGCGGCGTTGACCAGCCCGGCCAGGCCCATCGCCAGCAGCACGTCCAGCCGCTGGGCCCGCAGCAGCCGCCGCCGTCCCTGGTGGGTGCGGCCGGCGGTGACCGTGTCGCCGTACCGGCCGGGCGTGAGCGCGGAGTGGACGTAGATGACGTGCGGCATGACCGTGGCGCCGAGGATGCCGGTGGCCAGCACGATGCTGTCGGCGCCCTCGAACGAGGGCACCATCCCGCTGGCCACGCCGCCCATGTCGACGCCGGCGCCGATCAGCGTGTAGCCGAAGCCCAGGCCGACGACCAGCAGCAGCCCGGTGATGACCCGCTCGAAGGGCCGGTGCCCGCGGGACTGGGCCGCCAGCAGGATGAAGGCGACGACCGCGGTGATCAGCCCACCGATCGGCAGCGGCACCCCGAACAGCAGGTTCAGGGCGACCGCGCCGCCGACGATCTCGGCGAGGTCCGTGGCGATGGCCACGGCCTCCGCCTGCAGCCAGAGCCCCCAGGTGACCGGCCGGGGGAGGCGCTCGCGGCAGAGCGTGGCCAGGTCGCGGCCGGTGGCCAGCCCCAGCTTCGCCGTCAGCGACTGGATCAGCATCGCCATGAGGTTGGCCGCGACGATGACCCACAGCAGCGTGTACCCGAACGCCGCGCCACCGGAGAAGTTGGTCGCGAAGTTGCCCGGGTCGACGTAGGCGACGGCGGCGACGAACGCCGGGCCCAGCATCGACCACAGCCGGCGCCGGCCCGGTGCGGGCGGCGCGGGGCGGGCGGGCGCCCCGAGCGTGGTCGGCAGGACGGCGGCCTCGGTCTTCGACAGGTACACGGGCGGCCTCCGGGCGGTCCAGGACTGGGCGGTCGCTCCTGTCCTGCCCGAGCGGGGTGTCACGCCGGGGCCGACCCGTGGCCCCCGGGGGCCAAGGTCAGCCTGGCCTTGCCCGCGCCTCGGCCCCGCGCACCAGGGCGTCGATGCGCCGGGCGTGCGCGCCGCGCCAGTACACCCGGCCGCAGGCGGTGCACCGCGCGAACTCGTCGTAGCTGCGCCGCGTGCCCGGCTCGAGCAGGTCGGCGACCTCGGCCTTCGGCACCGGCTGGACGCCGCCGCCGCAGGCGGGGCACCGGGTCAACGGCGCCAGGGCCGGCGCGAAGCGGTCCAGGACGTCGGCGAGCTGGGCCCCGGTGCCCGAGCCGCGGACGAGGGCCCCGTGCCGCACGGCCGCGCGCATGAGCAGCCCGCGGTCCTGGGTGAGCAGCACCCGTTCCTCCGCGACGGCCCGGGCGACGAGGTCGGCGTCCTCGGCCCGGTTCGACCAGGCCGCGTCCAGCCCGAGCAGCCGCAGCCGGCGGGCCAGTGCGCCGAGGCCGACGTCCAGCAGGTAGCCGCCCGGCGGCGCGGCCTGCGGGCGGGAGCGCTCCCCGATCGCGACGGTGCTGCCCGGCCGGGCACGGGCGGCGGAGGGCGCCGGCTCCCCGTCCAGCCGCAGGGAGCCGACCTCGGTCGGCGGCACGCCCGCCGCGCGCACCAGGTGGCCCAGCGTCGCGTCGGGATCGAACCGCAGCCGCCGGACGCCGCCGGCGCGGTCCCGCGCCGGCAGGAGGAACCGCAGCGCGGGTGGGACCGCGACGGCGACGTCCTCGGCCATGCCGGGGCCCTACCCGGCGGATCCGTCGCGTGACACGTGCTCGCCGGTCTCCAGGAGTGGGCCGCGGCCGTCCTGGGCACGGACCCGCCGTCCGCCGTCCCCGTTCCGTGGAGATCCCGTGCCCGACACCGCCGTCCGTCCCCTCGCCCTCGTCACCGGTGCCTCCAGCGGCATCGGGCTGGAGCTGGCCAAGCAGTTCGCCGAGCACGGCTACGACCTGATCGTCGCCGCGGAGGACACCGAGCTGGAGGCGGCGACCCTGCAGCTGCGCCAGCGCGGCGCCGCCGTCTCCCCGGTGCGCGCCGACCTCACCCGCCGCGAGGAGGTCGAGAAGCTGGTGGCCGCCGTGCGCGGTGCCGGCCGCCCCCTCGACGCGGCCGCCCTCAACGCCGGCGTCGGCGTCGGCGGCCGGTTCGTCGAGACCGACCTGGAGGCGGAGCTGGAGCTGGTGGCGCTCAACTGCGTCTCGACGATGCACCTCGCCAAGCGGGTGGCCCAGGACATGGTGGTCCGGAACGAGGGGCGGATCCTCTTCACCTCGTCGGTCGCGTCCCAGGCGCCCCAGCCCTTCCAGGCGGTCTACGGGGCGTCGAAGGCGTTCGTCCAGTCGCTGGCGCTGGCGCTGCGCGAGGAGCTCGCCGACACCGACGTCACGGTCACGGCCATGCTGCCCGGCCCCACCGACACCGAGTTCTTCGACCGCGGCGACCTCACCGACACCAAGCTCGGCGCCTCGGACAAGAAGGACGACCCGGCGCAGGTGGCGGAGCAGGGCTTCCGGGCCCTGATGAAGGGCGAGGCCACCGTGTTCGCCGGGTCCCTGGCCAGCAAGGCCATGGGGCGCATGTCGGCGCTGACCCCCGACACGGTCGCCGCGAAGACGATGAAGCCGATGGCCGCCCCGGGCTCCGCCGACGGGTGAGCGGTCGGGCCGGACGGGCCGCCGTGGGCCCGGCCGGGGACGGGGTCAGCACCCGCAGCTGGTCCCCGGGGCCGGGGCGGTGAGCGGGTCGACGGCGTCCCGGCGCACCCCGGCCGGGCGCACCACGGGAAGGCCCTCCCGGGCCCAGTACTCGAAGCCGCCGATCATCTCCCGCACCCGGTGGCCGAGCAGCGCCAGCCGCAGGGCCGCGCGGGTCGCACCGTTGCACCCGGGGCCCCAGCAGTAGGTCACCACCGGCACCGCGGGATCCAGCTCGGTGGGGGCCCGGTCGGGGATCTCGGCGCCCGGCAGGTGCACCGCCCCGGGCACGTGCCCCTGCTCCCACGCCGCCCTGCTGCGGCTGTCGAGCAGGACGAAGCCCGGCCGGCCGGACTCCAGGGCGGCGTGCACGTCGCTGACGTCGGTCTCCACGGCCAGCCGGGAGGCGAAGTGGGCGGCGGCCGCGGCGGGCTCGGTGCTCCAGTCCATCACCGGCCCGACGCTAGGGACCCCGTCCGGGGCCGACGAGGCCCGCGGCTGCCGATCGTCGCAGCGGAGCTGCCGTCGTCAGAGCGGAACGGCCAGGCCCTCCGGCGCCGGCCGGGCCAGCGCGGTGGCGACGTCGGCCCGCATCGGCGCGAGCCCCGCGCCGGCCAGGACGACGTCGCGGGTGAAGGTGTGCCAGCGGTGCGCCGAGCGCAGCATGCTGTGCCCGCCCGCGAGGGTGAACCGGGCCACCCGGGCGCCGGCGCGCTGGGCCCGCACGGCGAAGTCGGCGGAGAGCTGCGCGGGCACCCAGCGGTCGCCGCGACCGTGCAGGATGGCCACGGTCCGGTCCCGCAGGTGCTCCACCGGCTCGCCGGGCGGCGTCCACGGCGCGAGGGCGCACACCGCCGTGACGCCGTCGTGCCCGCCGGCCCGCAGCGCCGCCCGGCCGCCCATCGAGTGGCCGACGAGCACCACCGGCAGGTCGCCGTGCTCGGCGCGGATCCGGTCCAGGGCCCAGCGCACATCGGCGTAGGCGTCGGCGGCGGCACCGTTCCAGCCGGCCACCCGGTAGCGCAGCAGGCCGGTGGTCAGCCCCTGATCCGCGGCGGCCGAGGACACGAACTGCTCGATCGCCCGCATCCGCACCAGCGAGAGGGCCCGCTCCTTGGGCGGCTCCACGCTGGCGACCGTCCCGCCGTGGCAGAACAGCGCGACCGCGCGGGCCCCGGTGGTCGCCGGCCGGGTCTCGAGGACCGGCTGGGTCACGCCCGGCGGGACCGGCGGGACCGGCGGCCGCCGCCCAGGCTCGCCCGGGCGCGATCGCCGAGGTCACCGGCCTTGAGGAGGGCGTTGCTGACCGTGGACGGGCCGCGGCGCTGCTCGAGCGCCCGCCCGAGCCGGCGCACCACGCCGGTGGCCAGGGGGACGACGACGGTCAGGATCAGCCACATGCGCAGCCGGCGGGTGAGGAAGAGCCACATGGGGTGCACTTTGCCCCGCCGTCGTCCCCGGGAACCGCCGGGTCAGTCGGCCAGCTTGACGACCATCTTCCCGGTGTTCCCGCCACGGAGGAGGTCGAGGAAGGTCTCCACCGCGTCGTCCAGCCCCTCGCGGACGGTCTCGCGGACGACGAGCTTCCCCGAGGTGAGCAGCCCGCCCACCTTCTCGGCGAACTCGTCCCGCATGTCCGCGTGGTCCCCGACGATGAACCCGCGCAGGCTGAGCTTCTTCGTCACGAGCATGAACATGTTGCGGGGCCCCGGCTGCGGCTCGACGGCGTTGTAGCCCGAGATGGCCCCGCACAGCGCGGCCCGGCCGAACTCGTTGAACGCGCCGATGGCCGCCTCGAGGTGCTCGCCCCCGACGTTGTCGAAGAAGACGTCGATGCCGCCGGGCGCCGCCGCCGCGAGCTGCTCCCGGACCGGCCCGTCGTGGTAGTCGAAGGCCGCGGTGAACCCGAGCTCCTCGGTCAGCCAGCGCACCTTCTCCGGCGTGCCCGCGCTGCCGATGACCGCGGAGGCGCCGAACAGCTTCGCGAACTGGCCGACCAGGCTGCCGACCGCGCCGGCGGCACCGGAGACGAAGACGGCGTCGCCCTCCTGGAAGGCGGCCAGCCGGAACAGCCCCGCCCAGGCGGTGAGGCCGGGCATGCCGAGGACGCCCAGGTGGTAGCTGGGCGGGATGCCCGGCAGCTCGGGCAGCACGCGGACGTGCGCGGCGTCGAGCACGGCGACGTCCCGCCAGGCGGCGTCGGCGAGGACGAGGGCCCCCTCGGGCACGTCGGGGGAGCGGGAGGCGACCACCCGGCCGACCGCCCCGCCCTTCATCGTCTCGCCGACCTCCCAGCTGGCCGCGTAGGACTTCTCCGCGTTCATGCGGCCGCGCATGTACGGGTCGACGCTCATCACCAGCATCCGGACGACGACCTGGCCGTCGGCCGGATCGGGCCGCTCCAGCTCGACCAGGCGGAAGTCGTCGGGGGTCGGCTCGCCGTGCGGACGGGCCGCCAGCTGCCATTCACGCGTCGTCACGGGCACGTCCGCGATCCTGCCCCGTGCAGGTCAGGGCCGCAGCGCCCGGTCCGGTGGCGCGCGGTCGGGTTGCGGCCCGGGCCTACGCTCGAGGCATGTTGTTCTCCCGGATCAAGACGCAGCCCGTCCCGGCCGAGGACGCGCTGCCCGGCCGTCCCGACCCGCTGCCGCACGTGCCCGAGGTGCACGCGATCAACGGCAACCGCATCCAGCCGCCCTTCCCCGACGGCATGCAGACCGCGGTCTTCGGCGCCGGGTGCTTCTGGGGCGTGGAGAAGGTGTTCTGGGAGCTCCCGGGTGTCTACTCGACCGCGGCGGGCTACGCCGGCGGGCACACGCCGAACCCCACGTACGACGAGGTCTGCTCGGCGCGGACCGGGCACACCGAGGTCGTGCTCGTGGTCTTCGATCCCGCCGTGACCTCCTACGAGCAGCTGCTCAAGGCGTTCTGGGAGGACCACGACCCGACGCAGGGCATGCGGCAGGGCAACGACATCGGCACCCAGTACCGCTCGGCGATCTACTTCTCCTCGCCGGAGCAGGAGAAGGCCGCGCTGGCCACCCGCGAGGCCTACCAGGAGCGGCTGAAGGCGGCCGGCTACGGCGAGATCACCACCGAGATCGCACCGCTGGGGAAGTTCTTCTACGCGGAGGACTACCACCAGCAGTACCTCTACAAGGTCCCCAACGGTTACTGCCCGGTGCACTCGACCGGCGTCTCCTGCCCGGTGGGCCTGCCCGGCGTCTGACCCGCTCCCCCCGGGCATAGGAGGCAATGCCTACGGTTCAGGCCCCGAAACCGTAGGCATAGGTTCCTATGCCTGGAACGGAGAGGTCGCATCATGGACATCCTGCGGACGCCCGACGAGCGGTTCACCGACCTGCCCGACTTCCCGTTCGAGCCCCGCTACGTCGAGGTGGACGACGGCGAGGGCGGGCGGCTGCGGATCGCCTACCTGGACGAGGGCCCCGCGGACGGCGAGACGGTGCTGCTCCTGCACGGCGAGCCGTCCTGGTCGTTCCTCTACCGCCGGATGATCCCGGTGCTGGTCGACGCCGGCCTGCGCGTCGTCGTCCCCGACCTGGTCGGGTTCGGCCGGTCGGACAAGCCGGTCGACCGCACGGCGTACACCTACGCCCGCCACGTGGCGTGGATGCGGCAGGCGCTGCTGGACGAGCTGGACCTGCGCGACGTCACGCTGGTCTGCCAGGACTGGGGCGGGCTGATCGGGCTGCGGCTGGTCGCGGAGAACCCCGACCGGTTCGCCCGGGTCGTGGTGGCCAACACCGGCCTGCCGACCGGCGACCAGAAGATGAGCGAGGCGTTCCTCGCCTGGCAGCGGTTCTCCCAGGAGAGCCCGGAGTTCCACATCGGCCGGATCGTCGGCAACGGCACCGTCGGCGGGCTCGCGCCCGAGGTCGTCGCCGCCTACGACGCGCCGTTCCCGGACGACCGGTACACCGCCGGGGCCCGGCAGTTCCCCGCCCTGGTGCCGACGTCGCCCGACGACCCGGCGGCCGCCGCGAACCGGGCGGCCTGGGAGGTGCTGACCCGCTGGGAGAAGCCCTTCCTGACGGCGTTCTCCGACGGCGACCCGATCACCGGCGGGGGCGAGCGGGTGTTCCAGAAGCTCGTGCCTGGCGCCCGGGACATGGCGCACACGACGCTGCCCGGCGGCGGGCACTTCCTCCAGGAGGACGTCGGCCCCGAGCTCGCCCGGGTGGTCGCCGACCTCGTCGCCGCCACCCCCCGGTCCTGACGGTGGACGTGCCCGTCTCCGCGGCCGACGTGCTCGGGGCGCTGCGGCGGGAACCGGACGTCGAAGCGCCCGACCTGGTCGCCGTCGACGCGACCGACCGGCTGCTGCTCGACACCGCGGCCGAGCTCGTCGCCGGCTGCGACGGCGCCGAGGTCGCCGTCGTCGACGACTCCTACGGGGCGCTGGCCCTGGGGCTGGCCGCCCGGCACGGGCTCACCGGCGTGCGGGTGAGCCAGGACCTGCTGGTGGGGGAGCGGGCGCTGGCCGCGAACGCCGAGCGGGTCGGCCTGCCGGGCAGCTCCCGATCGCTGCCGCTGGGCTCGGAGCTGGCCGCCGGTGCCCGGGTGGTGCTGGTCAAGGCGCCCAAGGCGCTGGACGCGCTGCGGGAGATCGCCGAGGTCGTCGCCGCCTCCGCGGCCCCCGACGTCACCGTCCTGGTGGGCGGCCGCGTGAAGTACATGACGCACGCGATGAACGACGTCCTGGGGGCCTCGTTCGGCGAGGTGTCGGCGACGCTGGCCCGGCAGAAGTCGCGGGTCCTCGTCGCCCGCGGGCCACGGCCCGGGTCGTCGTCGTTCCCCCGGCGGCAGGTGCACCCCGACCTGGGGCTGACCGTCTGCGCCCACGGCGCCGCCTTCGCCGGCACGAAGATCGACATCGGCACCCGGGCGCTGCTGCGCGCACTGCCGGATACGACCATCGACGCCCGGACCGCTCTCGACCTCGGTTGCGGCACCGGCGTGCTGGCCGCCTGGCTGGCGCGCAGCCGGCCGGAGCTGCGGGTGCTGGCGGTGGACCAGTCCGGAGCGGCGGTCGCCTCCGCCGCGGCGACCGCCGCCGCCAACGGGGTCGGCGACCGGGTGACGGCCTTCCGGGACGACGCCGCGGCCACGGTGCCCGACCGCAGCGTCGACCTCGTCGTCTGCAACCCGCCGTTCCACGTCGGCGCCGCGGTCGTGACCACGGCCGCCGACCGGCTCTTCGCGGCGGCCGCCCGGGTGCTGCGACCCGGGGGCGAGCTGTGGACCGTCTACAACTCCGCGCTGCGCTACCGGCCGGTGCTGAACCGCGTGGTCGGGCCGACGCGGACGGCCGGGCAGGACCCCAAGTTCACGGTGACGGTGTCCCGCCGCCGCTGACCCGCCACGGCTCCCCCGCCCCGAACCGGGCAACTGCGCTTGATTCCCGCGCCCGGCCGCCGAAACGGGTGGGACGGCGACGAGGCCGCGCGACGGAGGAGCAAGGCTCATGGGTCGATGGTTCGCTGGGTCCAGGATCAGCACGCGCCTGATCGCCATCGTGCTCGCGGCGGTGATCGGGATGGCGACGATCGCCGTCATCGGTGCGCTGCAGGCGCGGAGCACGATCGAGGAGGAGCAGCGGAACAAGGCCCGCTCCGCGGTCGAGACGGTGCTCGGCGTCGTGGCCCACTACGGGGCCCAGGAGGAGTCCGGCGCGCTGACCCGCCTGCAGGCGCAGACCGCCGCGATGGACGCGCTGCGTGGGCTGCGGTACTCCGGCGAGGAGTACTTCTGGATCAACGACATGGCCCCGGCGATGGTGATGCACCCCATCAAGCCGGAACTGGACGGCACCGACCTGTCGGCGAACGAGGACCCCACCGGCAAGAAGCTGTTCGTCGAGATGGTCGACGTGGTCGAGCGCGACGGCTCCGGCTTCGTCGACTACATGTGGCCCAAGCCCGGCGAGGAGGAGCCGCAGGCGAAGGTGTCCTACGTCGCGGGCTACGAGCCGTGGGGCTGGGTGGTCGGTTCCGGCATCTACCTGGCCGACCTCAACGGCGCCTTCCGGGCCGAGCTGGTGACCATGGCTCTGTGGGCGGCGCCGGTGATCGCCGCCATCGTCGCCCTCACGCTGCTCATCGGCCGCAGCGTCACCCGCCCGATCCGCACGATGACCGACGTCCTCACCACCGGTGACCTGACCCGCCGGCTGGATGCGGGTGCCGGCCGCAACGAGCTCGATCAGCTGGCCACCGCGGTCAACACCACGCTGGACCGGGTGACCGACGTCGTGACCGAGGTCGGTCAGGCCTCCGAACTGCTCGAGGACGCCGCGCGGACGCTGTCGTCCACCGGTGCGGCGATCGCGCAGACCGCCGAGCGCTCGCAGGGGCAGGCGCAGAGCGTCACCTCGGCGGCGACCGAGGTGAGCGGCGGGATCGAGGCCGTGGCCGCGGGTGCCGAGCAGATGGGCGCCTCCATCCGGGAGATCGCCCACAACGCCGCGGAGGCGGCGCGGGTCGCCAGCAACGCCGTGGCGGCGGCGGAGTCGACGACGGCGACGATCGCCAAGCTGGGGGAGTCCTCGGCGGAGATCGGCAACGTGGTGAAGGTGATCACCTCGATCGCGGAGCAGACGAACTTGCTGGCGCTGAACGCCACGATCGAGGCCGCCCGGGCCGGTGAGGCGGGCAAGGGCTTCGCGGTGGTGGCCAACGAGGTCAAGGAGCTGGCGCAGGAGACGGCGAAGGCGACCGAGGACATCGCCCGCCGCGTCGAGGCCATCCAGACCGACACCGGCAGCGCGGTCCAGGCGATCGGCAGCGTCACCTCGATCATCGCCGAGATCGACGACTACCAGACGACGATCGCCTCGGCGGTGGAGGAGCAGACGGCCACCACCAACGAGATGACCCGGGCCATCAACGACGCCGCCCGCAGCGGCCGATCCATCGCCGTCACGGTCGCCGACGTGGCGAAGGGGGCGCAGGAGACGCACACAGGCGTCGGCGACATGCAGTCGGCGGCCGCGGCCCTGGTCGGGATGTCCGAGGAGCTGCGGCGCTCGGTCGACGCGTTCCGGCGCTGACCGCGCGGGGCGCGGCGGTGGGGCGCCGGGGCCCGGCTGGCCCGGGGCCGGTGGCGGTGGGGGTGAGTGCCCCGCCGTCACCGGCTCGCGTCGGCGGCGACGGCCCGTGGAGGGCGGTGCTCCACGTGGAACATCCCCGTCCCCGGACGGGTCACGGGGGATCCGCCCCTTGGGGTGAAGGGACCCGATCTCGGCGCGCCCCGGCGGCGGGACGTGGCGGATGATGTCGCAGAATGCTCAACCAGTCGGCCGGGACGTCCCGGTCCCGGATGGCGCAGGGGTCGATATGTCTCGGGTGGTCGGAGGGGGCGCGGCGGTGGCCGGTCCCGTCGCCGGCCCCCGCGCGCCCGGCGTCCACCGAGCCGCCCTGATCGGCTCCGACGAGGAGCTGCTCGCCTGCACCCTGCCGTACCTCGACGAGGGCCTGCGCGGTGACGAGCTGGTGGTCCTCGCATGCCTGCCGGACACCGCGGCGCTGATCTCCGACGCGCTCGGCGAACGGGCCGGGGCGGTGGAGACGGACATCCGGCTGTGCCTGCTGGACATCTCCGTGCCCGACGCCGCCGCCGCCACCTGGGAGCTGATGCGGCGGGCGAAGGAGACCGGCTCGGGGCGGCTGCGCATCGCCGGCCAGCTCGAGTTCGGCCCCGAGCCGCGGAACTGGCGGGAGGGGCTCCGCTACGAGGCCGCGGTGAACCTGCTGCTGGCCGCCCGGCCGGTGTCGGCGCTGTGCGTGTTCGACCGCCGGGTGCTGCCGGCCGAGGTGCTGGCCGGCGCCGCCGCCACGCACCCGGAGCTGCTGGACGGGTGCCGCGCCAGGGCCAGCACCGAGTTTCAGGAGCCGGCCGACTTCGTGCGCCGGCTGCCCCTGCCGCGCGAGCCGATGGAGGACGCCGCGCCCGACGTCGACATCCAGGACGCGCCGTCGCTGGCCGTGCTGCGCCGCGAGCTGCGGACCGTCGTCGAGAGCCGCGTGCCCGATCCCGACCAGGCCGCCGACCTGCACTTCGCGCTCAGCGAGATCGCGTCCAACGCCTTCCGGCACGGCTCCCGGCCGGTCTCCGCCCAGGTGTGGGCCACCGCGGACCGGCTGGTGTGCGCGGTCACCGACTCCGGCTGCGGTTTCGACGTGCCCTTCGCCGGCTTCCGGCCGGCCCACGGGGTCGACCTGGCCAACGGCGGCATGGGCCTGTGGCTGGCCCGCAAGCTCTGGGACCACGTCGACGTGCTGCGGGAGCCGGTCGGGTGCACCGTCCGGCTCAGCGCCCGGCTGCGCTGACGCGCGGCGCCCGGACCGGGTGGGCGGGGCCACTACGGTGAGCGACGTGGAGGACGCCGTCGACCTGATCCTGCGGCAGTGGGCCCGGGAGCGGCCGGACCTGGACTGCTCGCCCATGGGGATCGTCGGGCGGATCACCCAGCTCCAGCGGGAGGTGCACCTGGCCCAGCGGGCGACCTTCGCCCGCCACGGCCTCGATGCACCGTCCTTCGACGTGCTCGCGGCCCTGCGCCGGGCGGGGGAGCCCTACCAGCTCACGCCCACCGCCCTCATGCGCACGGCGCTGGTCACCTCCGGGGCCATCACCCAGCGGCTGGACCGGCTCGAGGAGAAGGGCCTGATCACCCGGGAGCGCAGCGAGGCCGACGGCCGGGCCGTCGTCGTCACGCTGACCGATGCCGGCCGGGCGGCGCTGGACACCGCGCTCCCCGACCACCTGGAGACCGAGCGGCGGCTGCTCGACGCCCTCCCGTCCGAGGACCGGGAGCAGCTGGCCGCGCTGCTGCGCCGCCTCCTGGTCGGCCTGGGCCGGGTGCCGCAGGAGCCCTGACGGCCCCGGGTCAGGACCGCGCGGTCTCGGCCGCCCCGAGCAGAATCCGGGAGTCCTTGCCCGCTCGCTTGGCGGCGTACATCGCGGTGTCGGCCCGGTGCAGCAGCTGCTCGGCGGTGCAGCCGACGTCGGCCAGCGCGCCGCCGATGCTCGCGGTCACGGTGACCGCGCGGCCGGCGAGCTCCACCGGGGCGCGCAGCGCGGCGAGCAGGCGGTCGGCGACGTCCTGGAGGCGTGCACCGTCGGCGTCGTCGAGCAGCAGGGCGAACTCGTCCCCGCCGAGCCGCGCGACCACGTCGCCGCCGCGGACGACGGTGGAGAGCCGGGCGGCGACGGCGAGCAGCAGCTCGTCGCCGGCCGCGTGCCCCAGGGTGTCGTTCACGCCCTTGAAGTCGTCGACGTCCACGAAGAGCACCGCCGGCGGGGCGTCCGGGTCGACCACGGCGGTGGCCTCGGCGAGCCGCTCGTTGAAGGCGGTCCGGTTGAGCAGGCCGGTGAGCGGGTCGGTGCGGGCCTGACGGCGCAGCTCGTCCTCGAACAGCTTGCGGTCGGTGACCTCGCGGAGGACGACCACCCAGCCCTCCAGGCCGGCCTCGTCCACCTTGCCGCTGATCCGGACCTCGACCCAGCGGCTGCTGCCGGAGCTGTGCTCGACCCGGATGTCGGTGTCGACGAAGCCGGCGACGGCGGTGCCGGTCTCACCGGCGGCGTCCACCGCGGCCCGCAACCGGACCTGGTCGCGGGGATGGGCCAGCGCGATCGCCGAGCGGCCGACGTACTCGCTACCGGGGCGGCCGAGCAGGGCCTCCGCCGCGGGGCTCATGTAGGTGATCGTGCCGGTGGGGTCGATGGTGGCGATGACGTCGGAGGCGTTGGCCAGCAGCAGCCGCATCCGCGCCTCGCTGGCGGCGAGGGCGGCCCGGGTCCGCTCGCGCTCCCGGTTCAGGGCGGTCAGCCGCCACAGCGCCAACCCGGTGAGCAGCGCGCTGCCCAGGCCGAGCAGGACGCCGATGCCGCCGTGCCCGAGGCTCCAGAGCAGCAGCAGCGCCGGGCTGACCAGCAGGGTGACGCACAGGCCGAGCAGCCGGCCCGCGGCCGCGTCGTCCTCGGACGCGGGCCGCCGGCCCAGCTCCGCCACGGACGGGTGCCGCCCGGCGAGGACCAGGGCGGCGACCGCGAGCAGAGGCAGTGGGTCGATGAACGGCACGTCCCGCAGCGTCCCGACGAGCAGCCGGCCGGTGTAGCCGGCCACGGTGAGGACGGCGGCGGCGAGCACCGCCATCGAGCTGACCGAGCGGCGGCCGCGGGCCAGGACCAGCGGAACGCAGACGAACAGCAGCAGCACGGTGATCAGCGGGGTGCCGACCCCCGTCTCGACCCGGTCGGCGGTGACCGAGTGGTCCTCCCCGCGGACGGCCAGCAGGGCGAGCCCGGCGGCCACCAGCAGGGTGGCGGTGTCGGCCCAGGCGGCCCAGTCCCGGGTGCGCCGGCCGTCGCGGATCACACCCAGGGCCCCGACGACGAGGGCCGCGTAGGCCGCGACGTCGAAGGCGGTCTCCAGGGGGCCGAAGATCCCGGGGAGGACGCCGGCCTGCGCGGGCACCTCCGCCGCGCAGCTGACCGCGAAGAGCACCAGGGCGGCGGTGAGCGCCCACCAGGCGACGAGCTGGGGCGCGGAGTGCCGGCGGAGCGCGGTCGAGGTGCCCGCGATGCCGAGCAGGAAGAGCACGATCTCAGCCGCGGGCCGCCACGGGCCCAGCGGCACGAGCGTCACCACGACGGCCACCACGAGCACGGCTAGCCCGGCGTGCAGCCACGCGGCGCGCGCGGTGGCCGGGGGCGCGGAAGCGATCACCCGATCCCATCGGCCGGCGGTCGCCGCTGGTCCATTGCCGGTCACCCTCAGGGGGGATGCGGCGCGCCGGCTCAGACCGGGGGGAGGTCCTCGGGTCGGAGGTCGGGGCGGACCCGGACGAAGCGCAGGGGGTGGCGGAACACCCCGGCCTGCAGCGCGGCGTCGGCGCTCACCTCGACGACGGCGGCCGGCTCGACGCGGGTGAGCGGGACCGACAGCCGGCCGCCGCCGAACCGGCCGGTGCCGATGCGCGCGGGCCAGGGGTGGTCCTCGCCCGCCGGGCGCAGGACGGCCGCCAGCTCCGCCGACTGCCGGGGCGAGAGCGGGCTGGTCCGGCCGACGACGACCAGCTCCCCGTCGCGGTAGCGGCCGGCCACCAGCTGGCTCGGCCGCTCCAGGGAGCCGATCACCCCACCGGCGAGGACCTCGGTGGTCTCCCAGCTCTTCACCTTCAGCCACTCCCGGCGGCCGGGGGCGTAGCGGGTGGCCGCGCCCTTCACCACCAGCCCCTCGACGCCGGCGGGCCGGAAGTCGTCGAACCACTGCCGGGCCTCCGCGGCATCGGCGGTCACGGGGGAGAGCTGCAGCGGCGGCGCCCACCGGCCGGCCAGCTGCTCGAGGGCCGCCCGGCGACGGGCGAACGTGCGGCCGCGCAGGTCCTCGCCGCCGGCGGCCAGCAGGTCGAAGGCGACGTAGGAGGCGGGCGAGGCGGCGACCTGAGCGGCGATGTGCCCGGCGGAGGCGACCATCCGGCGCTGCAGCAGCCCGAAGTCGAGCCGGTCGCCGTTCCAGATGACGACCTCGCCGTCGACCACCGAGCCTGCGGGCACCTGCGCCAGGGCGGCGGCGGCGACGTCGGGGAAGCGGTCGGTGAGGTCCCGCCCCTGCTTGGACCACAGCCGGGTGGAGCTCCGGTCGCGCACGACCACCAGCCGGTAGCCGTCCCACTTGGGCTCGTACCTGCAGCCGCCGGACAGGGCGCCCGGGTGCGGGATCTCCCGGACGGGCTTGGCCAGCTCCACGGCGACCGGCCCGGCCAGCTCGGGCGGCAGTGCGGGCAGACCCGGGACGGACGACGGCACGGCGTCCAGCCTCTGCGGTCCCGGTCCCGCGCGCAGGGTCGTGAGCCGACGGTTCACCCCTTCGTGGCAGGTCGCCACGCTCCGCGTGCAGCCGGGTCAGGTCCGGTCGAGCAGGAGCAGCGCGTAGGCCGCGAGCGACGGTCCGTCGGTGAACCGGCCGTCCCGGATCATGGTCCGCAGCTCGTGCTCCGGCACGAAGGCGGAGACCATGTCCGCCTCGCTCGCCTCCCGCGCGGTGGTGCCCGGCGTGAGGTCCGAGGCCAGCCAGACGTCGAACTCCTGGGTGGCGAGACCCGGCGCCAGGTCGAGGTGCCCCAGTTGCGTCAGTGTCCCGGCCCGCAACCCGGTCTCCTCGGCGAGCTCCGCCCGGGCCAGCTCCTCCGCCGTTCCCCCGGCACCGTGGGACCAGGTGCCCTGCGGGAACTCCCAGGCGCGTCGGCCGAGGGGGTGACGGAACTGCTCGACCAGCCAGAAGCCGTCCCGCTCGGCGGGCAGCACCAGCGCGAAGTCCGGTTTCTCGACCACGCCGTACACCCCGCTGGACCCGTCGGCCCGCACCACGCTGTCCTCCCGCACCCGGATCCACGGGTTGCGGTAGACCTCCCGGCTCTCCGTCGTCCGCACGGTGGCGAGCCTGGCACAGGCGTGGACCATGGTCGGTGATGACCGAGCGAAAGCCACCAGGGGTCTCCTTCGAGACGTGGGTGGACACGCAGATCGCGCGCGCCCGGGAGCGCGGCGACTTCGACCGCCTCAGCGGTGCCGGCAAGCCGATCGCCGACATCCACCGGGAGATGACCGCCTACGACTGGGCGGTGGCCAAGGCCCGCCGGGAGGGCGTCGAGACCGCGGAGATGCTGCCGCCGGGCCTCGCGCTGCGCCGGGAGCGGGACGTGCTGCCCGAGCGGGCGGCGCGGCTGGGCACCGAGGCCGCCGTCCGGGCGCTGGCCGAGGACTACAACACCCGCGTCGAGGCGTTCTGGCGCACTCCGCAGCCCAGCCGCTGGGCGCCGGTGCCCGGCCTGGCCGACGTCGACGCGCTGGTCGCCGGGTGGCAGCTGGCGCGCCCGCCGGAACCGCCGCCGGCGGCCCCGGTGGTGGAGGTCGCGCGGCGGCGCTCCTGGTGGCGACGCCGCCGGAGCTGAGCCCGGCTCAGTCGTCGGCCGCGGCGGCTTCCTTCTCGTGCGCCGCGAGCTCGCGGGTGGCCATGCCGCCGGTTCCGCCCTCGTCGTGCTGCCCCGGGTGGAGGTTCGGCTCGTCGGTCTCCTGCTTCCGCTCGCTCATGGGGCCGAGCCTGCCGTCCGCCGCGGAGACCGGCGACCTGGAGGGTGTGCGCCGGCAGCGAACGCGCGCCTGCCCCCGTGCCGGCGGGGTAGGGGACGGGGCACCCCATACCGAGGAGGTCCCATGACCGAGGTGCCCGGCACCGACCGCGACCAGGCCCGCGAGAACGTGGAGGAGCAGACCCCGCTCGTCCCCGAGGACGTCGAGGGGGCCGGCGACGAGGCCCGCCCGACGGGGGACGAGGGCGTGACGGGCGACGACGCCAAGCCGCCGTCCGGCAGCACCGACCCCGTTCGCTGATCCGCGCGACGTCCGGCTCTGCCCAGCGAGCCTGGGCAGAGCCGGACCGTCCGCGGGGCAGTCAGCTGGGCCGGGCGTCCCTGACGAACACCAGCCCGTCGAGGCCGGGCAGGTGCGCCGGATCCAGCGGGGCGTAGCCGAACCAGGGGGACACCCGTGGAGCGGGGACCGTCCCACCGAGGGCCGCCGCCAGCCGGCGGGTGTCCACGACGTAGCGGTCCTCCGGCAGCGCGTGCAGCAGACCCTCGACGGTGTCCGGCGGCGGGGCGTCCACGCCCTGGTGCCGGATCGTGCCGAGGGCCGTGGCCAGGAACGCGTACCGGTCGCCCAGGTGCGCGTCGACGATCGCGCCGGCGCTCCACCACTCCACCGGCAGGCCGCCCATCCGCATCCGGCTCTCGTCCCGCTGCAGGTGGGCGTTGTGCGCGTGCACCAGCGTCGGGCCCCGCTCGGCGAGGGCGAGCAGGTTGGCGGCCATCATCGAGTCGCGCACGCCGAGCAGCTGCGCCAGGCGGTTCGGCGACGTGTCGGCCAGCCAGGAGTGGTAGCGCAGCAGCCCCGTGGCGGTGCGCCCGTGCAGGCGTGCCCGGTCCCAGTCCTGCCGGGAGGACGCCGCGACCAGCCGGGGCGTCTGCGCGTCGAGCAGCGCCACCAGGTCGTCGGCGAGCAGCCGCAGCTGCCGCGCCTCCGGGGTCCGCCCCACCGACCGGGACGGGTCCCGCATCGCGGCCGGGTCGGTCCACCGGTCGTCCGCGCCGAGCAGCCGGTCCAGCGTGCCGGCGTCGCACGGGAGGAGGTCGGCGTCGACCCGTGCGCTGAGGTAGCCGTGCAGGGTGGTGAGGGCCTGCCGGGGGCCGGCGGCACCGGTGATCTCCAGCGGGCCGTCGAACCCGGCGAACTGCAGCTGCTCGGACTCCGGCCGGCCGTCGTTGTACGCGCGCATCCAGCGCACCAGCTCCCGGTTGGCGGGGAAGGCGCCCCAGTCGTGGCTGAGACCGCGCGCCACGACGTCGTCGAGGTCACCGGTCCCGGACCTGACGTGCTCGTCGACGACCAGGCCCATCAGGCAGTCGCTCTCGAGCGCGATCGTCCGGTAGCCCTCCTGCTCGACGAGCTGCCGGAAGAGGTCGTTCCGCAGCTCGAGCAGGTCGCCCTCGCCGTGGGTGGGCTCGCCCAGGGCGAGCAGCTGCGGTCGGGCCGGGAGCAGGGCCATGACCGCCCGGGCGTCGACGGCGGAGATGGCATCGGCAAGTGCAGCATCGGGACTTGCAGCATCGGGAATCGCAGCATCCATACCGGTCAACCGTATCGTTGAACGGACGGTGGAAACTTCTCGCGGAAATCGGCAGGGCGGTGCGGCAGAAGCCTCAAAGCAGTGGACGGCTCCGACCGGTCGACCTGGCGCGCGTCCACGGCCTGTCCACCCAGGCGATCCGCAACTACGAGGCGGTCGGCATCCTCCCGGCGGCGGAGCGCACGCCGTCCGGGTACCGCACGTACACGCCGCTGCACGCGCAGGCGCTGCGCGCGTTCCTCGCCCTCGTGGCCGGGCACGGGCACGGGACGGCCACGGCGATCATGCGGGCGGTCAACGACGACTCCACCGAGGAGGCGCTCCGGCTCGTCGACGAGAGCCACGTGCAGCTCCTCGACGACCGCCGCACCCTCCGGGACGTCGAGGCCGCCGTCCGTGGCCTCGAACCGGAGCCGCCGGGGCGGCGGGACGTCTTCGTCGGCCACCTCGCGAGCCGCCTCGGCATCGGCCCGGCCACGCTGCGCACGTGGGAGCGCGCGGGCCTGGTCCGGCCGCGCCGCGATCCGCACACCGGCTACCGGGTCTACGGCCCGGCGGACGTGCGCGACGCCCTCCTGGCCGCCCAGCTCCGCCGGGGTGGCTACCTGCTGGAGCAGATCGCCCCCGTGATCGCCCAGGTCCGGTCCGCCGGCGGCGTCGCCCAGCTGGAGGCCGTGCTCGACGACTGGCATGCCCGCGTGGCGGCCAGGGGCCGCGCCATGCTCAGCGGCGCCGCCGCGCTGGACGCCTACCTCGATCGCCGGCCGGCCCCGAACGCGCCGGAGCCCCCACCAGCACGCTGACGAGGGCTCCGCGCAGTTCTCGGCCGGGTGGGCCTACAGGACGTCGAACTCGTTGAACGCGGCGCCGCCGGAGAGGGTCGCGTAGCCGGGGCCGCGGTCGAAGAACGGCTCCTCGCCGGTCCGGGCGCCCCGCAGCTCCGCACGCAGCGCCTCGGTGGCGGCGTCGTCGGCCGTCCCGTCCTCGCGGACGACGACGCCGTAGTCCGCGCGGGCGCCGGCCACCGACACCTTGCGCCAGGCGATGTCCCGCAGCACCTCCTCGACCGGCCGGTCCAGCGGGTCGCCCCAGCCGCCGCCGCCCGTCGTCCGGATCCGCACGACGGTGCCGGCGCGCAGCGGCTCGGCGTCGGCCAGCGCGTCCACCTCGTGCTCGTCGGGGCCGCCCGGGTCGACGGTGATCTGGAACGGCCGCCCGGCCTTGCCGCCCTTCACGCCCCAGCAGGCGAGGATGGAGCGGTCGGCGATCGACATGAAGTGCGCATCGCGCAGCACCCGGATGTGCTTCTCGTACCCGCAGCCGCCGCGGTAGCGGCCGGGGCCGCCGGAGTCCATGGCCAGCCCCAGCCGCTCGACCCGCAGCGGGAAGCGGCCCTCGGTGAACTCGGTGGGCAGGTTCCGGGAGTCGGGGACGACGTGGATGGTGTCCTCGCCGTCGGCGTAGTAGCGCCCGCCCGAGCCGCCGCCGAGCACCTCGCGCATGAGGTAGGGCTCGCCGTCGAAGTCCGTGCCGTAGACGCCGGTGTAGCGGATCGTCTCCTGGTCGGCGGGCATCCGGCCGCCGGTCGCCTTGGCCAGCACGCCGGCGAGGACGCCGAGCAGCCGCAGGATCACGAACGTCCGGGCGTTGGTCGGCGCCGGGAAGATCGGGGTCAGCAGCGTGCCCTTCTCCGGGAAGCGCATCTCGATCAGCGGGACGACGCCCTCGTTGACGTCGAGCTGGGCCATCCGCTCCGGCGACTCGGCCAGGTTCCGCAGGATCGGCGCCAGCCACTTCTTCAGGAAGTTGCCGTCGGCGTAGTCGCCGCAGTGGTTGATCGGCCCCTTCGCCTGCGGTCCGGTGCCGGTGAAGTCGATGACCAGCGGCGTCTCCTTCGTGGAGTCCATGGTCAGGGTGATCCGCTGGCGGTGCAGCTGCGGCTCCTCGACGCCGTCGTGCTCGGCGTAGTCCTCCCAGACGTAGGTGCCGTCGGGGATCTGCGACAGGATCTCGCGCCGGTAGATCTCCGTGGAGCCGTCCAGGATGGCGTCGAAGCAGGCCTCGACCGCCGCCACGCCGTACCGGTCGAACAGCTCGCCCAGGCGCCGTGCACCGGCCAGGCAGGCCGAGCACTCGGCGTCCAGGTCGGCGGCCAGCGAGTCGGGCATCCGCGAGTTGCGCGTCATGATCTTCAGCGCGCTCTCGTTGGGCACGCCGCGGTCCCACAGCTTGATCGGGGGGACCATCAGGCCCTCCTCGTACACGCTGGTCGCCGCGCTCGGCATCGAGCCCGGGACGGCGCCGCCGATGTCGTCGTGGTGGCCGAACGCCTGCACGAAGGCGACGACCCGCTCGGCGCCGTCCACCTGCGCGAACACCGGCACGGTGACGCAGAGGTCCGGCAGGTGGCCGATCCCGCCCTCGGAGAGGTAGACGTCGTTGTGGAAGTAGACGTCCCCGGGGTTCATCGTCTGCAGCGGGTAGTCGCGCACCACCGGGTGCACCAGCGCCGAGTACGAGCGGCCGGTGAGCTTGCGCAGCTCCCGGTCGTGGATGCCGGCCCGGAAGTCGTGGGCGTCGCGGATCATCGGCGAGCGCGAGGTGCGGCCGATGGAGGTCTCGACCTCCTTCTCGATCGCGGCCAGCGTGCCGGCGACGATCTCGACCAGGACCGGGTCGGCGGCGACCGTGCTGTCGGTGAGGCTCATCGGCCGGACTCCTTCGTGAGCAGCAGGTTCCCGTGGGCGTCGACGGTCGCGGCGAAGCCGGGGTGGACCGGGACGGTCGAGCCGAACTCCTCGACGATCGCCGGGCCGGGGACGACGTCGCCGGGGGCGAGGCGGGGCCGGTCGTAGGTGGGGGTGTCGACCCAGCCGCCTCCGGAGGACGGCGCCGTGTGCTCAGCGTCGAAGAAGACCTGGCGGGAACCGGTGCGGGCCCGCTCGGGGCCGCCGTCCCCCGCGGGCAGCTCCACCAGGTCGGGGCGGCGGATCGGCCCGATCCCGCTGACCCGGAGGTTGACCCACTCCACGGCCTGACGGGGGTCGTCGGCGAAGTCGTAGCCGTAGAGCTGGCGGTGCGCCGCGTGGAACGCCTGCGCCACCTCCTCCGTGGCAGCCCGGTCCAGGTCGCCGTCCCCCACCGGGACGCGGACCTCGAAGGCCTGACCGACGTAGCGCAGGTCCGCCGTCCGCTGCATGCGCTGCTCGGCGGGCCCGAAGCCCTCGCCGTCCAGCGCCTCGCGGGCCTGGGCCTCCAGGCCCGCGTAGACCGAGCGCACCCGGTCCAGGTCGAGGTCGAGGTGCTTGCTGACGACGGTCTGCACGTAGTCGTTGCGGACGTCGACGGTCAGCAGCCCGAAGGCGCTGACGTTGCCCGGGTTCGGCGGCACCAGGGTGCGCGGCAGGTTCAGGATGTCCATCAGCCGGCAGGCCAGCAGCGAGCCCGAGCCGCCGAACGTGGTGAGCGTGAAGTCGCGGACGTCGAGGCCCTTGGCGACCGTCACCTGGCGCAGCGCGTTGGCCTGGTTCCACGCGGAGATCTCCAGGATCCCGGTGGCGGTGCGCTCCAGCGAGAGGTCCAGCTTCGCGCCGAGCTGCTCGAGGCCCTCGCGGGCGGCCCCCACCGACAGCGGGATCTCCCCGCCCAGCAGGTGCGGGGGGATCCGGCCGAGGACGACGTGCGCGTCGGTGACCGTCGGCTGGTCGCCGCCGTTCGGGTAGCAGATCGGGCCGGGATCGGCGCCGGCCGACTGCGGGCCCACCTTGAGGGTGCCCTCCGGCGACAGCCAGGCGATCGAGCCGCCGCCCGCGCCGACGGTGACGACGTCGATCATCGGGATCTTGGACGGGTAGTCGCCCACCGAGCCCTCGGTGGTGAGCGCCGGCTCGCCGTCGATGACGACGGTGACGTCGGTGGAGGTGCCGCCGCCGTCGCAGGTGAGCACCCGGTCGAACCCCGCGGTGCCGGCGATGAGGGCGGCACCCAGGGCGCCGGCGGCCGGGCCGGAGAGCATCGTGGTGATCGGCTGGTGCACCACCTCGGCGGCCGACAGCACGCCTCCGTTGCTCTTCATCACGTAGAACGGCACGCCCGGCGCGATCTCGTCCAGGCGGGTCCGGATGTTGGTGACGTAGGCGCCGACCTTCGGCTTCACCGCCGCGTCGACCAGCGTGGTGACCGACCGCTCGTACTCGCGGTACTCGCGCAGCACCTGCGAGCTGATGCTCACCACGGCGTCGGGGTGTTCCACGTGGAGCATCTCGAGCATGGCCTGCTCGTGGGCGTCGTTCGCGTAGGCGTGCAGGAAGCAGACGCCGATGGTCGTGATGCCGGCGTCGCGGAAGAACCGGGCGGCCGCGCGGGCGTCGTCCTCGTCGAAGGGGCGCACCTCGGTGCCGGTGTGGTCCAGGCGCCCGCGCACGGTGCGCACCAGGTCGGCCGGGACGATCCGCGGCGGCTTCACCCAGAAGTAGCTGTTGCCGTAGCCGTCGGGCACCGACTGGCGGGCGATCTCCAGCACCGACTCGTAGCCCTCGGTGGTGATGAACCCGATCCGGTCCAGCTTGCCCTCGAGCAGCTGGTTGGTGGCGACCGTCGTCCCGTGGCTGACCGCGGTGACCGACTCGCCGGTCAGGCCCATCAGGTCGAGCACCTTGCGGACGCCGGTGAGGAAGCCCTCCGCCGGGTCGGCGGGCGTGGACGGGGTCTTGGTGGTGGTGGTCGCGCCGGTCTCCTCGTCCACCGCGACGACGTCGGTGAACGTCCCCCCGGTGTCGATGCCGATGCGGACCCGGCGCGCAGTCATGGTCGAAACCTTAGCGTTGAGATACCTGCTCCGGAAGCGTCGGTGGCGAGGTTCTCCGGGCCGGGCGGCGCGCCCCGGGCCGATACTGCGGGCGGCGCGCCGGGAGCGGCTCTAGGGTCGGGCGGCAGAGACGGTGGCCGACCGGTGGAGGTGATCGTGGCACCGCCCTTGTGGCAGTCGAGCGGCGTGCCCCGCGGCTTCGCCGAGGTGTGGCACGAGGAGCTGCACTCGCTCGCGGCGTTGGCGCGGCTGCGCGCGCGGCTCCGTGCGTCGCTGACCGGGAGCTCCACGGTCGACCACCCGGAGCGCGAGCACTGGTCCGAGCGCATGGTCCTCGTCGTGGACGAGCTCGCCTCGAATGCGCTGCGCCACGGCTCCGCGCCGGCCGGAGCCACGCTCGCCCGGTCCGGGAACCGGTGGCTGATCACGGTGAGCGACTCGGCCGGGGCCACCCCGCCGGAGCCGGCGGTGGGCCGCGACCCGGGCAGCGGCGGGTTCGGCCTGTACCTGGTCGCCGACTTGTCGCAGCAGCACGGCTGGTGCCCGGACGGGACGCGGAAGGTGCTCTGGGCCGTCGTCGCCGACGACGGCTCCTGACCGCCGGCTACGGCCCGGTCACCTCGACCGCGCCCAGCCGCAGCCCGCGGAAGGCGGCCAGCCGCTCCGCCTCCTCGTCGAGGGCGGCGCGGTCCGCTGGGGCCCACAGCTCCACGGTCGCCGAGACGGTGTCCCGGGCCTTCCGTGCCCGCCAGGTGCCGACGACCTCACCGTCGGCCAGCACGCCACCGGGCCGGCCGAGCACGCGCCACAGGTCCTTGGCGCGGGCGCCATCCGGCACGACGAGCGCCCGGTCGCGGGCCTGCAGGAAGAGGTCGAACGGGCCCAGCAGCCGGGTGACCTTCGGCGGCTCGGCCGTCAGCCGGTCGACGTCGTCGGCCAGGACCCAGCGCCGCTCGCCGTCGACGGCGACCTCCACCGCATCCTCCGGCCAGTGCGCCGACACGTCCCGCACCGGCGCGTCCAGGTAGCCGGCGACGTGCTGGCGGGTCGCCGGGCCGAGCAACCGCAGGTAGCCGCGGACCACGTCGAGCCGGGCCGGGACCTCCGCCGGCGGACCGGGCCCGCGGAGCGGTCGCAGCACCGGCGGCGACGTGCCCTCCTCCAGCTCCAGGCCGGCGCGCAGGGCGGCCAGCCGGAACGGCTGCTCGTGCACGTGGACGGCGTCGCAGGGCCGGCACTCGCGCAGGTACGGAGCGGGGAGCACCTCGTTGAGCCGGCCGGACACGTCCCCCTTGACCATCGGCCCGGTGACGATCGAGCGCAGCGCCTCCGCCACCTCGTCGAGGGCCGTGAGGACGGGGATGCCGGCGGCGCGGAGCGGCTTGGCGGCGTCGAAGATCCGCTTGGCGGCGTCGGCCTCGGAGAACGGCTGCGTGGCGGCGGCGACGCCGGGCAGGTCGGCCCGGCGGTAGAGGTGCGGGGCCCCGCGCAGCGTCCACGCCAGGGCCAGCTCGTCGTCCCCGGTGCCGGCGACGTCCACGCCGCGCAGCGCCAGCGCCCAGCGGCCGCCGTCCGCACCGGTGTCCTGCACGCCGAGGTCGAGCACCGCGGCGTCGGCGACGGTGCCGGCCGCGCGGTCGAGCTGCTGGGCGCGCAGCCGGAAGCCGAGGACCTGCCGCCGGGTCACCGTGGGGGCCACGCCGGGACCGTAGCCCGAGCCACCGACATCGCGGCCGCGCCCGGTCGCGGTTCCGGAACAGGCTGCCTACCGTTGGCCGATGGACACCGCCGACCTGCTCGCGCTGCGGTCCGACGACCGCGCGGCCCTGCTCCTGATCGGCCTGAGGGGCGACTGGTAGCCCTACTGCTGCGCCCAGGCGGTCCGCCTGGCCCGGTCACTGCCCCGGCTCGCCGCAGCGGGCACCGAGGTCGTCCTCGCGTCGGTCGAACCCCCGGAGGTGCAGCTGGCGTTCGACCGCACCTGGCACGTCCCCTTCCGCTGGGCGAGCGACCCCGACGGCGCGCGGCTGGCGAAGCCGCTGGGCGCCTGGGACGAGGAGGCCTCGATCTTCCGGCCGGTGGTCGTCGCCGTCGCCCCGGACGGCACCGAGGTCTTCCGCGAGCTCTCCCGCGACTTCACCGACCGGACCGACGACGAACCCTTCCTGACCGCGCTGGAGCGGCTGGGCCTCCCCGCGCTGCCCGAACCCGCGCCGTGGGCGCCGGAGGGCGTCGAGCCCCGGCCGTCGAAGCGGGCCTTCACGCCCGCCTCGTTCATCCCCTACTTCCGCGCGATCAAGTTCAACACCCTGGCGCTGGCCGACCGGATGCGCGACGACCGGGACCGGGAGGAGGTGCGCACCGAGCACCGGATGGCGGTGTCGTTCCTCGACGCCTTCGACCAGTGGCGCGCCGAGCACCCGCCGGAGCGGTAGCGCTCAGGACGACGTCCGCCCGGCGTCGGGCTCCGCTGCTGCGCAGAGGCGCTCGGCGCCGGGCACGTCGGAGAACAGCCACGGGTCCAGCGGCTCCGACCGGCGCACGACGCTCACCGCGCCGGTGCGCTCGAGGACGACGCAGCGCACCTCGCCGAGGTTGCGGATGCCGGCCAGCCGAAGCTTCTGCCGGAGCTCGTCCTCCGCGACGTGCGCGGCCCGCATGTTCTCCACCAGCGGGGTGTCCCCGGCCATGAGCAGCACGGGCGGTCGGTTCATCAGCCGGTCGGCCCACCGGCTCTGCCGCAGCCGGGCGAGCGCGGTCTGCGTCGCGAACAGCGTGACCATGGCGATGGCGCCGGTGGCCAGCGTCGGGTCGAGCAGCAGCACCGTGCGGCCGATGACCGCGCCGAGCGCGATCGCGCAGCCCAGGTCGAAGCTCGACATGGTGGCGAGGCTGCGTTGGCCCACCAGCCGGACGCAGAGAACCAGCAGCAGGTACATGGCCACCGTGGTCAGGACCACCAGCCCGGCCCGCTGCCAGTCGATCCCCAGCTGATCCATCATCGGGCCTCCCCGGACGGCGGACGGGTCGGCCCCATTCTCGGGTGCTGCCGCCGCGGCGACCGGGCACCCCGGGCCCGGGAAGTCCGGTCAGTCGGCGAGCGTGCGCAGGATCCGGGCCAGCGACGCCCGGTCCTCGGGCCCGAGGCGGGCGAAGAGCTCCGCGGAGTCGGCGGCCCGCGCGCGCCCGACCTCGCCCCGCACGCGCCGGCCCTCGGCGGTGGGGCGCAGCAGCACCGCGCGGCGGTCGCCCGGATCGGGGCTGCGCTCGACGAGGTCGCGTTCCTGCAGCCCGTCGGCCACCTCGGTCGCCGAGCGCGGGGCGATGTGCAGCGACTCGGCCAGGTCGGACAGCCGGACGCCGTCGCGCTCGCAGATCACCCGCAGGGCGCGTGCCTGGTGCGGGGAGAGGTCCCAGGGCGCGAGGGCCTCCCGCCAGCGACGGCGCTGGGTGCGGGCGACCCGCATCAGCAGGTCGCCCAGCTCGCCGGTCCCGTCGTCCGCCACGGAGGAACAGTATCGGTTACCGCATGATGAGGTAACCTCAGCAGCCTGGTGCCCCGGTCGGCGTGGTCCTGCGCCAGAGCCCGATGAGCCCCGGTCCGCAGGGGGCCGGGGCTCATCGGGCGCAGTGGTGCAGCGAGGTCACTCCGTCAGGGTGAGCTCCTCGGCCTGGATGTAGAAGTCGCCGGTCTCCAGCTCGTCGGAGGGCTGGTAGAGCTGCAGTTCGGAGAGGAACTCCTCGTCGACCTCCTGGAGGACGCCGGTGAAGCTCACCGTGTCGCCCGCCTCGACCGCGACGTCCGACTCCGGGGCGTCCGCGCCGGCAAAGTTCTGCAGCCGGACCAGGATGGTCCGCCCGGCCTCCGGGCCGACGTAGAACGCCTCGTCGGCCACGACCTCCTGGACCTGCACGGTGTTGGCCTGGACCGGCTGGTCGACGCTGCCGGTCAGGTCGACGCCAGGACCGAGCACGTCGAGGTCCCCGACGAGGATGGCGCCGAGGCCCGGGGCCTCGAAGGCGGGTGACGTCGGCGCGTCGCCGGTGGGCTCGGCCTCCGTGGTCTCGGTGGTCTCCGTGGTCTCGGTGGTGGTCGTCTCGGGCGCGGCCCCGGTGTCGAGATCTGCGTCGTCGTCGCCGGTCAGCGCCGAGATGAGCCACCAGATGAGCAGCGCGGCGATCAGGGCGGCCAGCAGCAGCCACGGCCACAGCGTCTTCTTGTCCTTGGCGACCCTGGTGGCGCCGGACTGGGGTGTTGCTGTCATCAGGAAGTCCTCGATCGGGAGACGTGGTCCACCCTTCGGTGCCCGCTCCGCTTCGCCCGGCGGTTCTGCGGGCCGGATCGTCACCCGATCGAAACAACCTCCGGGCGATCGGGCCGGACCCGGCGGTCGGGTTGCCCTCGCCCACCGCCGGCTCCCCGGCTCCGTCGCAGCGGCATGCGGCAGCAGAATGGCTGTTACCGCACGATGAGGTAACCTCAGCAATCGACACGGAGGTGGGGAAATCAGCGAGATGATGATGGGCGGCCGGGGCGGCGGCCCCGGCGGCGGTGGTGGCGGCGGCAACGCCGGACGGAAGCCCGATCCGGCCGACCGCGCCCAGCTCGAGCGCTCCCCCGTCCGCTGGAGCCGGGTGGCCGCGCTCTTCCGCCCCTACCGGTGGCAGCTGGCCGTGGTGGTGGCGCTGATCGTGGCGTCCTCGGCCGTCGCGCTGGCCACCCCGTTCCTCATCCGCCTGGTCATCGACGAGGCGATCCCCGAGCAGGACGTCTCCCTGCTGCTCTGGGCCGTCGGCGGGATGCTCGCCGTCACCGTGGTGACGTCGGTCTTCGGCGTCGTCCAGACCTGGCTGTCCACCACCGTCGGGCAGCGGGTCATGCACCGCCTGCGGACGGCGGTCTTCACCCACCTGCAGCGCCAGTCGCTGGGCTTCTTCACCCGCACCAAGGGCGGGGAGGTGCAGTCGCGGCTGATGAACGACATCGGCGGGATGCAGTCGGTGGTCACCTCGACGGCGACGTCGTTCGCCTCCAACGCCACCACGGTCATCGGCACGGTCGTGGCCATGGCGGTGCTCAGCTGGCGGTTGTCCCTGCTGTCGCTGGTCGTGCTGCCCCCGGCGGTCTGGCTGACCCGCCGGGTGGCCCGCATGCGCCGCACGATCACCGCCCAGCGCCAGCGCCACCTCGCCGACCTGCACTCCCAGGTGGAGGAGGGCCTGTCGGTCAGCGGGGTCCTGCTGGGCAAGACCCTGGGCGCGGGACCGGCGCAGTCCCGGCGGTTCGCCGGCACGTCGGAGTTCCTGGTCGACCTCGAGGTGCGGTCCCAGCTGGCCGGCCGCTGGCGGATGGCGACGATGAGCGTCGTCTTCGCCGGCATCCCGGCGCTGATCTACCTGGCCGCGGGGCTCCCGGCGACCTCCGGCGGCATGACCATCGGCACCCTGGTCGCCTTCACCACCCTGCAGGGTGCGCTGTTCCGCCCGCTCATGCAGCTGCTGGACATCGGCGTCTCGCTGACCGCCTCGATGGCGCTGTTCAGCCGGGTGTTCGAGTACCTCGACCTGCCCGTCGACATCGACGACCCCGCCGACCCGGTGCCGCTCGACGCCGCCGCCGTGCGGGGCGAGGTGCGGTTCGAGCACGTCGGCTTCCGCTACCCCGACGGCGTCCGCCCCGCGCTCGCCGACGTCGACGTCGCCGTGCCCGCCGGCTCGACGCTGGCGCTGGTGGGCGAGACCGGCTCGGGCAAGAGCACGCTCGCCTCGCTGGTGGCCCGGCTCAACGACCCCACGTCCGGGCGGGTGCTGATCGACGGCATCGACGTCCGCCAGGTGCGGCTGGCCGACCTCGCCCGGGTCGTCGGCGTCGTCTCCCAGGAGACCTACCTGCTGCACGGCACCGTGCGGGAGAACCTGCTGCACGCCAAGCCCGACGCCACCGATGCCGAGCTGGTCGACGCCGCCCGCCGGGCCCAGGTGCACCAGGTCATCGCCGCGCTGCCCGACGGCTACGAGACGGTCGTCGGCGCGCGGGGGCACCGGTTCTCCGGCGGGGAGAAGCAGCGGCTGGCCATCGCCCGCACGCTGCTGCGCGACCCGCGGGTGCTGGTGCTCGACGAGGCCACCAGCGCCCTGGACAACGAGACCGAGCGGGCGGTGCAGGCCGCGCTCGACGAGGCCGCCCGCGGCCGGACGACGATCACCATCGCGCACCGGCTCTCGACCGTGCGCGATGCCGACCGGATCGTCGTCCTGGACGCCGGGCGGGTGGCCGAGCAGGGCACCCACGAGGAGCTCATGGCGCTCGGCGGCCGGTACGCCCGGCTGGCCGGCATCGCGCAGCGCGACGCCGCCCTCGCCGGCTGATGTGGACGGGACCCGGCCCGGGTCCCACGGGTCGACGGACGCACGACTCCGCTCCGGTTGCCCCGGACTCCGCGGTGTGGTGGTGTGCCCCGCATCACATCCGTGAACCGCCGCAGCCGGAAGAGGCGCGCCATGCATGTCCGACACTCGTCCCGGGCGCTCGCCGTCGCCGCCGCCACCGTGGTCCTCCTGCCGCTCGGGGCATCCGCGGCGCTGGCCGGTGAGGAGACCTCGGCCGCGCCCGGTGACGGGCCGGCGGCCGGTGTCCGACAGCTCGAGATCTCCGTCGTCTCCAGCCGTCCGGACGCCGTGAGCGGCGGCGATGCGCTGGTCCGCGTGGATCTCCCCCGCGGTGTGAAACCCGATCGGGTCCGGGTCCTGCTCGGCCGCGAGGACGTCTCCGGGGAGTTCCGCGCCTCCGACGGAGGCCTGCTGGGGCTCGTCGACGGCCTCACGCCCGGCGAGCACGTCCTCCGCGCCTCCGCCCGCGGCGCCGGCTCGGCCTCGCTGGAGATCACGGCGCACCCCGGGGCCGGTCCGGTGTTCTCCGGTCCCCAGGAGCAGCCGTTCGCCTGCGAGACCACGGAGTTCACGACGGTGACGGGGCAGAGCCTCGGCGAGCCCCTCGACGAGAACTGCTCCGTCGCTCCCCGCGTCGAGTACGTGTACCGGACGACCGAGGGGACGTTCGAGCCGCTGGCCGACCCCGCGGCGCTGCCCGCTGACGTGTCCACCACCACCACGCTCGAGGGCGTCGAGACCCCGTACGTCGTGCGGGTGGAGACCGGCACGGTGAACCGCGGCGTGTACGAGATCGCCGTCCTGCACGACCCGGCCGAAGGGGTCGAGCCCAGCCCGTTCCAGCGCAACCGCGCCTGGAACGACCGTCTCGTCTACACCCTGGGCGGCGGCTGCCGTGGCGGTTGGTACCAGCAGGGCGCCGGCACGGGTGGCGTGCTGGTCGACTCGATGCTCTCCCGTGGCTTCGCCGTCGCCTCCAACTCCCTCAACGTCTTCGGCAACAACTGCAGCGACCTGCTGACCTCGGAGACGCTGAGCATGACGAAGGAGGAGTTCGTCGAGGGCTACGGCGTGCCGACCTACACGATGGGCTGGGGTTGCTCGGGCGGGTCCTACCAGGCGCACCAGGCGGCCGACAACTACCCGGGGCTGCTCGACGGCATCGTCGTGGGCTGCAGCTTCCCCGACGTCGGCTTCGCCACCTCGCAGATGCTCGCCGACTCCCGCCTGCTCCACCACTACGTCACGATCACCGCTCCCGGTGCGCTGGACGAGGCGCAGCAACTCGCGGTCGCCGGCTTCGGCGTGCACGCCGCGATCGCCAACCAGAGCGCCGGCGCCCAGCGACTGGACCCCCAGGCCGAGTTCGACGAGTCGGTGCCGGAGGAGCTGCGGTACGACCCGCAGACCAACCCGGACGGCGCCCGGGGAACCGTGTGGGACCACACCGTCAACGCCTACGGGATCGACCCCGAGACGGGCTTCGCCCGGCGGCCGCTGGACAACGTGGGCGTGCAGTACGGCCTGCAGGCGCTCCAGGGCGGGACGATCACCGTCGACCAGTTCCTGCGGCTCAACGACCGCATCGGTGGCCTGGACATCGACGCGAACGTGGTCGCCGACCGGATGAGCGCCGACCCGCTGGCGCGGCAGGCCGCCTACGAGACCGGCCGCATCCTCGACGGCGGCGGCCTCGGGGACATCCCGATCATCGACTACCGGGCGTACACCGACGACCTGCCGGTGGGCGACATCCACATGCGCTACCAGTCCTTCTCCACCCGGGAGCGGCTGATCGAGGCCAACGGCGACGCCGACAACCAGGTGATGCTGGTCGAGGACGACACCCTGGGCCTGTTCAACCCGGACAGCCCGGTGCTCGTGGCGGCGCTGGAGCAGATGGACCGGTGGTTGCTCGCCCTGGAGGCGGCCGGCGACAGCGGTGCGGACCGGCACGAGGTCGTGGTGGCGACCAAGCCGGCCGACCTCGTCGAGGCGTGCTTCACGCCCGACGGCACGAAGATCGTCGAGGAGCAGGTCTACCAGGGAGACACCCGCTGCAACGAGCTGTACCCGTCGTTCGCCTCGCCCCGGATCGTGGCGGGCGGGCCGGTCGCCAGCGACGTCATCACCTGCCGGCTGCGCGAGCCGGTCAGGGCCGACTACCCGGAGATGACCGAGGAGCAGTGGACGCAGCTGCAGGACGTCTTCCCGGCCGGCGTCTGCGACTTCACGCAGCCCGGGGTGGACGAGACGGGACGCCAGGGCACCTGGGCCTTCTTCGACGCTCCGGGGGAGTGGACGTTCCACGAGCCGGCCGAGTAGCCGGGCCGGGCCGGCGGCCGTCCTCGCGGGGCACCGCGAGGACGGCGGCCGCGCCGTGGGGCCGGTGCCTCGGCCAGTCCGACGTGCCGGCCTCGCTGAGGCGGGGGGCCGGGGCGTGATGATCGCCGCACCGCGGAATCGCAGCCGCTCGGCGGGCGGTTGCGCCCGGTATGGACCTGTTCTCCCCCGTGCGGCTCGGCGACCTCGAGCTGGCCAACCGCGTCGTCATGGCCCCGCTGACCCGGATGCGCTCCGGCCGCGCCGGCATCCCCCGCGACATCGTCGTCGAGCACTACGAGCAGCGGGCCGGCGTCGGCCTGATCATCACCGAGGGCACCTTCCCGAACGACGAGTCCCGCGCGTTCGCCGGCCAGCCGGGCATCGTCACCGACGAGCAGGCCGAGGGCTGGCGGAAGGTCGCCGACGCCGTCCACGCCCGGGGTGGCCGCGTCGTCATGCAGGTCATGCACGGCGGGCGGGTCTCCCACCCCGAGCTCACCGGTACCCGGGTGGTCGCGCCGAGCGCGCTGGCCATCAGGGGCGAGGTGCACGTCGGTGGCGGCGTCAAGAAGGCCTTCCCGGTCCCGCACGCGCTCACCACCGAGGAGGCGCGCGCGACGATCGCCGACTTCGTCGCCGCCTCGGAGCGGGCCGTCGCGGCCGGGCTGGACGGCGTCGAGCTGCACTCCGCCAACGGCTACCTGCTGCACGAGTTCCTGTCGCCGGCGTCCAACCAGCGCGACGACGTCTACGGCGGGAGCCCGGAGAACCGCGCCCGCTTCGTCGTCGAGGTGGCCACAGCCGTGGCCGAGGCGATCGGTGGCGGCCGCGTCGGCATCCGCATCTCGCCGGAGCACAACATCCAGGACGCCCTGGAGACCGACCGCGCGGACGTGCTCGCCACCTACGGCGCGCTGGTGGACGGGCTGCGCCCGCTGGGCCTGGCCTACCTCAGCGTGTTGCACGTGGAACCTGCCGGCGACCTGGTGCAGGAGCTGCGCCGCCGGTTCGGTGGGCCGCTGGTCGCCAACAGCGGCTTCGGCACCGTCACCACGCGGGAGGAGGCCCTCGCGCTGATCGACGAGTCGCACGCCGAGGCGGTCGCCGTCGGGCGTCCGGTCCTGGCCAACCCCGACCTCGTCGAGCGGTGGCAGGGCGAGCACCCCGAGAACGAGCCCGACCCGCTCACCTTCTACGCGTCCGGGCCCGAGGGCTACATCGACTACCCGTCCCTGGCCGCCGCCCGCTGAACCGCGGTGCACCGCCGGGACCCTCCGGGGCCCCGGCGGTGCACCGCGCCGGCCGGGGCTCAGTCCAGGTCGGCCTGCCAGAGGTCGGGGCCGAACACCTCGTACTGGATGTCCTTGGCCGGGACGCCGCGGTCGATGAGGCTGCTGCGCACCGCCTGCATGAACGGCAGCGGGCCGCAGAGGTAGTAGACGGCGCCCCAGGGCAGCTCCACCTGGGAGAGGTCCATCTGGCCCGCGTGCACGCCCTGCACCGGCAGCGAGCACTCGGCGCCCCGCTCGAACCAGACGTGCACCGACGCCTTGGGCAGCTTCTCCACGTCGCCGAGGACCTGCTGGCGCAGCGCCCACGACTCCTCGTCGACGTCGGCGTGCCACAGCCGGACGTCGAGGCCGGAGCCGGCGTGCGCGAGGTGCGAGAGCATCCCGGCCATCGGGGTGATCCCGATCCCGGCGCTGGCGAACACCACCGGACGCCCGGAGTCGTCGAGGACGACGTCGCCGAACGGCACCGACAGCTCCAGCCGGTCCCCGACGTCCACGGAGTCGTGCAGCAGGGTGGAGACCTCCCCCTCGGGCTTGTCCCCGCCGTGCACGCGCTTGACCGAGAACTGGCGGTGCTCGCCGTCGTCGGCCCGGGTGAGGCTGTACTGCCGCGGCTGCCGGACGCCGTCGGACATGACCGGACGCACGGTCACGTACTGGCCGGGCAGCGAGGTCTTGACCAGCCGGTCGTCGACCCGCCGCACCCGGAAGGTGACGACGTCGTCGGTCTCGCGGGTCTTCTCCGCGACCTCCCACTGCCGCCAGACGGTGTCCGGCCGCACCCCGCGGGCGCTGTAGAGCCCGCGCTCCTGGTTGATCAGGGCGTTGGCCATCAGCCAGTACACCTCGTCCCAGGCGGCGGCCACCTCGGGCGTGACGGCGTCCCCGAGGACGTCGACGATCGCCCAGAACAGGTTGTCGTGCACGACCTGGTACTGCTCGGGCGTGATGCCCAGCGAGGTGTGCTTGTGCGCGATCCGGCTCATCAGGTGCTCGGGCAGCCGGTCCGGGTGGTTGACCAGCGCGCTGGCGAAGACGGCCACCGAACCGGCCAGCGCGATCTGCTGGGTGCCCTCCGCCTGGTTGCCGCGGTTGAACGTGCCGTCGAGGAGTTCAGGGTGCTCACCGAACAGGTGCGCGTAGAAGCGCCGGGCGATCTCCTGGATGTTCTCGGCGACCACCGGCAGCGTCGCCTGGATGACCGGTGTGGACCTCTCGGACAGCATGCGGATTCCTTCCCCCTGGTCACGCGGCGTACTGGTTCCTCGATCCACGTTAGGCAACCCGGGGTGTCGGGGCAGCTCCGGAAGGGTCCCGCGACGCCGTGCGCCGCCGTATGTTCGCGGCCCCAGGTGCGGAACCAGTCCGTCCGATGACTGCCGGGAGCGAGGCCTGATGTCTGCGCAGGGAGGCCTGCCCCCGCTGGGCGACGCGAGCCCCGGCCTGCTGCAGGAGCACCTGGCGCACGCCTTCGTCCAGGCGGTGGACGCACTGCTGTGCGTGATCGACGCCGACGGCCGCATCCTGCTCGCCAACCCCGCGCTGCAGCGGTTCACCGGCCAGGACGGCGACGCGCTGGTCGGCCGGCGGTTCGTGGACGTGTGGGTGATCCCCCGCGACGTCCCCTACGCCGAGGACGCCGTGCGGATGGCGATGGCCACCGGGCAGGCCTTCCCGCAGGAGGCCGACTGGATCGACGCCCGCGGTGAGCTGCGCCGGGTGACCATGCGCAACACCGTCCTGCACGACGAGGCCGGGCGGCCCTACGGGATCGCCTGCGTCGGCCTCGACGTCACCGACGACCGGGCGCGGGAGGCCCGGCTGCACGAGCAGACCCGGACCGACCTGCTGACCGGCGTCGCCAACCGCGGGGCGCTGTTCGAACTGCTCGGGAACTGGCTCGAGGGGGGTGGCTGCGGGGTGCTCTTCTGCGACCTGGACGACTTCAAGCGGGTCAACGACCAGTACGGGCACGGGGTGGGTGACCGGCTCCTCGCCGAGGCGGCCACCCGGCTGGTGGAGGTCGCGGGTGCCGAGCAGCTGGTGGCACGGTTCGGCGGCGACGAGTTCGTCATCCTCTGCCCCCGTGGCGACGAGCGGGAGCTCGCCGACCTGACCCGCCGCGTCGTCGCCCGGCTGGGCATGCCGTTCCCCGGGCCGGACGGGCCGCTGGTGATCGGGGTCAGCGTGGGCGCGACCGTCGGGCACGCGGACGAGGTGGCCGACGACGTGATCGCCCGCGCCGACCGGGCCATGTACGGGGCGAAGAGCACCCAGCGCCGGCGAGCCCCCCGCCCCACCTGACCGGCGGGTTCCCGCGCCGGCAGCCTGCCCCGGGGGTCAGTAGGCGACGGTGAAGCGCGCCCGGCGGTGGGCCGGCTGCTCGATCTCGTCCACCAGGGCGAGGGCGAAGTCGGCGCCGCCGATGAAGGAGTTGCCCTCCTCGTCGGTCAGCAGGAGGTCGTCGCCCACCCGGTAGGTGCCCTGCGGCTCGCCCGGCGCGAAGGCGCCGAAGCCGGCCGGCGGGCAGAGGTAGAACCAGTCCAGGCTGCCGGTGGCCCGCAGGTCGTCCAGCGCCCCGGCCATCTCCAGGCTCTCGGGGCGGTAGTCGGCGGGGAAGTCCGCGGTGTCGAACAGCCGCGGGCCGCCCTCGCTGACGTGCAGCGAACCCGCGCCCCCGATGACGCCCAGGCGGACGCCGGCCTGCTCGGCCTCGGCGGCCAGCGCGGCGATGCCGCCGCGCACGGCGCCGGCCATGTCCCCGCGGGGCGCGACGGCGACCACCACCACGTCGGACGCCGCGAGGGCGGCGCGGCGCGTGCCCTCGTCCAGCAGCGAGCCGGCCACGTACTCGACGCCGTCGACCCGCTGCTCGGGGAGGCTGCGGCTGTAGGAGGTCACCTCGTGACCTCGCCGCGCCGCCTCGGCGACGAGCGCGCCGCCCGCGTAGCCGGTTCCGCCGAACACGCCGATCCGTGCCATGTCGTTCCTCCGTGCCGCTGGGGTGGATGCCCTTCGTCCCGCCCAACCGGAGCCGGTGGTTGAGCATTCCACCAAACCGGGCCGGCGCCCGGCCCCGATGGCGTACCCCGGTCCCGGGAGGAAGTGTGTGCGTGGTCTCATCCAGGGAGGCGGCAGACGGGTCGCGACGACGAGGAGGAGTCCATGGCCGAGGTCCACGGCAGGTGCGACGAGCGGTTCGCGGGGGTGCGCGAGGCGCTGGCGCAGCAGCTGGACGGCGAGGAGCTCGGCGCGTCGATCGCCGTCGACCTGGACGGCGAATCCGTCGTCGACGTCTGGGGCGGCTACCGGGACGAGGCGCGCACCCAGCCCTGGTCCGAGCACACCATCGTCAACGTCTGGTCGACGACCAAGTGCGTGGCCGCGCTGGCGGCCCTGCTGCTGGTCGAGCGCGGGGAGCTGGACCTGTACGCGCCGGTGGGCGACTACTGGCCCGAGTTCTGCGCCAAGGGGAAGAAGGACGTCCAGGTGCGGCACCTGCTGTCGCACACCTCCGGCGTCTCCGGCTGGGAGCAGCCGTTCTCCATCCGCGACATGTACGACTGGACGTCGGCCACCGAGCGGCTGGCCCAGCAGCGGCCGTGGTGGGAGCCGGGGACCGCCTCGGGCTACCACGCCAACAACCAGGGGCACCTGGTCGGCGAGGTCGTCCGGCGGATCACGAACACGACGTTCAAGAAGTTCGTCGCCGACAACATCGCCGACCCGCTGGGGGCGGACTTCCAGATCGGGGCGCGCGAGTCGGAGGTCTCCCGGATCGCTCCGGTGGTGGCGCCGCCGCGTCCCGACGTCGACCCCCGCACGCTGGACCCCGAGTCGGTGAGCGTCAAGACCTTCACCGGCCCGACCGCGTCGGCGAAGGCGGCGAACTCCCCGGAGTGGCGGGCCGCCGACCTCGGCGCGCTGAACGGGCACTCCAACGCCCGCGGCGTCACGAAGGTGCTGCGGACGCTGTCGCTGGGCGGCGAGGCCGGCGGGGTGCGGCTGCTGTCGCCGGAGACGGTCGAGAAGGTGTTCGACCAGCAGGCCGACGGGGTGGACCTGGTCCTGGGTGCGCCGTTCCGGTGGGGGATGGGCTTCTGCCTGGGCTCCCCGACGGTGCCCTACGTGCCGTCGGGCCGGACCTGCTTCTGGGGCGGCTGGGGCGGCTCGCTGGTGGTGATGGACCTCGACCGGCGGCTGACGATCAGCTACATGATGAACAAGATGGGCAGCGGGCTGATCGGCTCCCCGCGCAGCGAGGCCTACGCCCGGGCCGTCTACGACGCCCTGGGCTGATGGAGCTCGACGACGTCCTACCGCGGCCGGAGCACGTCACCCGGCAGGCGCGGTGGATCGCCGCGCCGCCACCGGTGGTCTGGGACGCGCTGCACGAGGTGCGGCTGTCCGGGCTGCCGGTGACGCTGGCGCTCGGCGCCGCCCGGCTCCTGCCGGTGGTGCTGTCGGGGCGGGGGCTGGGACAGCTGCGCGACCGGCCGTTCCTCGACGCGCTGCCGGTGCCACTCCTGGCTGCCGAGGCCCCGTCGTCGGTGCTGTTCGGCGGCGCGCTGCAGCCCTGGCGGCTCGACGGCGGCGACGACGGACCGCTCCTGGACGCCGGGGAGCTCCGCCGGTTCACCCAGCGCGGCTGGGTGAAGGCCGCGATGGATTTCCGGCTGACGCCCCGCGACGGCGGCACCGAGCTGAGCTCGGAGACCCGGGTGATGTCGACCGACGCCGCGACCCGGCGGCGGTTCGACCGCTACTGGCGGCTGGTCCGGCCGGGCAGCACGGCGATCCGCTGGGAGGTGCTGACGGCGGTCGAGCTGAGGGCCACCGGCTGCCTCCCCTGAGGGATCACGCCTCGGCGAGCTGGAGGAGCCCGGCCGCCGCGCCCACCCCGGGGCCGCTGAGCCCGTCGAGCCCGGCCGGCCGGCCCGTGGCGAGCAGCAGCAGGTCGCCGGCCGGGCCCGACACCTCGGGGCCGTCCGTGCCGGCGGACCAGTCGGCGTCGGTGGCGACCAGCCGGAGCTTCGCGAAGCGCGTGTCCGGGCGGCCGTAGAAGCCGTTGGCCCAGACGTGCCCGAGGGCGGCCAGTGCCCGGTCCGGGCGCATCTCCCGCCGGTGCCCGAGCGGGCGGCAGACGTCCTGCCCGTGGACCAGGATGTCGGTCAGCGGGTCCAGCGGTCCGCTCAGCGGCACCCGGTGGTCGACGGCGGCCGTCTCCCGCAGCAGGGCGATCAGCTCGGCCGGGGAGTGCTCGGCCGACAGCTCGTGGGCCCACTCGGCCTCGGCCCGGTCGAAGCTCCCGCGGGCCAGGACGACGTGGGCCAGCGTCGCCCGCAGGGTCTGGCGGTGCGACAGCGTGAGGTGGGCGAGGACGTCGTGCACGGTCCACTCCGGGCACAGGGAGCGCACGTGCCAGTCGTCGTCGTCGAGGGTCTGCAGATAGTCGCAGAGGTCGTGGCGCTCGGCCGCGACGTCGGCCAGCCGGGCGACACGGGGCTTCGGGGATGCAGGCACGGGTCGAGCTCCTCGCCGGTCACGGGTGCGGACGCCAGGTCAGACCGCGGGCCGGTCCGGAACTCATCGCCGGGTCGCCGCCCGGCCGCCCGGACGGGGAGGATCCGCCCATGGCCTGGACCGAGAAGGACGTCCCCGATCTGACCGGGCGCACCGCGGTGGTGACCGGGGGCAACGGTGGCCTGGGCTTCCAGACGGCGCTGGCGCTGGCCGGGGCCGGGGCGCACGTGGTGGTCGCCGCCCGCGACCCGCAGAAGACGACGACGGCGGTGGCGCGGATCGCCGAGCGGTACCCGGCCGCGTCGCCGGAGGTCGTACCGCTGGACCTCGGGGATCTCGCGGCGGTGTCGGCGGCGGCGGACGCCGTCCTGGCCCGGCACCAGCGCGTCGACCTCCTGGTGAACAACGCCGGCGTGATGGCGATGCCGCAGCGCACCACCGCCGACGGGTTCGAGATGCAGCTCGGCGTCAACCACCTGGGGCACTGGGCGCTCACCGCGCACCTGCTCCCGGCGCTGCTGGCCGCCCCGGCTGCGCGGGTGGTGACGGTGACCAGCACGGCGCGGCACCGCGCCCGGCGGCTGGACCCGGACGACCCGCACATGGCGCGGGACTACGGGGCGTGGGCCGCGTACGCCCGGGCCAAGATGGCCAACCTGCACTTCGGGCTGGGGCTGCAGCAGCGGTTCTCCCGTGCGGGGCTGGCGGCTGCCTCGCTCGTCGCCCACCCGGGGCTGTCGAACACCGACCTGCAGGCGCGCTCGGTGCGGGAGGGCGGTGCCGGCTGGGTGGGGGCGTTCTTCGAGGCGCTGACCGCACGGTCGGGGATGACCCCGTTCGAGGGCGCCCGGCCGCAGCTGCGGGCCGCCACCGATCCGCGGGCGACGGGCGGGGAGCTGTACGCGCCGCGGTTCGGCTCGCACGGGCCGGCGGTGCGCCGGCCGATCCTGCGCCGGTTCCACCTGCAGGAGCAGATCGACGCCCTGTGGCGGGTCTCCGAGCGGGAGACCGGCATCCCGCTGGCGGTGCCGCCCGCCTGACCGGTGCCCGGAGCGGGGCCCTGCTCCGGGGAAGTCGGGCCCCGGCGGCCCTGCCAGGCCCCGACTTCCCCGAACTCGGCGCTCCTGTTCAGCGGGGCAGCGGGCCGTGCCCCGCTTCGCTGCCGCCGGCCGCCCTCCGCTCGGTCCCGCGCCCGACCCGCTCGCCGCAGACGTCGCACACCCAGGAGGCGTGGATGCGGTGCCCGTGGTGGTGCAGTTCGGCCGGCGGGGTGTCGGCGACGTGGCGGTCGCCCCACTGCATGAGCGCCTGCAGCACCGGGAGCAGGTCGAGGCCGGCCCGGGTCAGGTGGTAGTCGGCGCGCGGCGGGTGCTGGCTGTACTCGCGCCGCTCCAGCACCCCGGCGTCCACCAGCGCGTTCAGCCGGGCGGTGAGCCGTTCCCGGGGCGCGCCGGTGCCGCGCAGGATTTCGCTGAAGCGGTGTGCTCCCAGCGACACCTCGCGGACGATCAGCAGCGCCCACCGGTCACCGACGACGTCGAGCGCGCCCGCGATGGAGCAGCGCCGGCCCGGTAGCTCGTCCAGCCGCGTCGTCATGCCTCCAGGTTCGCATGTCGAACCAACATGTGTAGCGTCCGGTTCGCTCGGTTCGGTTGTCGAACCAACAGTGGCGGGAGTGCGGATGCGGACGTCGGTGGAGACGCGGGCCCGGTGCCCTCGCACCCGCCGTCGGCCGTGCCCGGCACCCCGATCTCCGTCCGCCCCCTGAGAGGAACCCCATGACCGCCGTCGCCATCCCCGGACGTCAACTCTCCTTCGACCCGAGCTGGCGGTCGTTCACCAGCACGCAGGGCGGGCTGGTCGTCGGCCACCTGCTGGCCGCCGCCGCGTCGCTGGCCGGGGCGCCCCCGCGCGCGGTGACCGCGCACCTGCTGGGCGGCGTCGCCTCCGGGGTCGAGGCGGTGGTGACGGCGTCGGTCGATCGCGCCGGCCGCACCGGCAGCGTGCGCAGCGAACTGACCCAGGAGGGCGCCCTGCGCGCGGTGGCCCAGACGCTCACCCTCGCCCGCCCGGCGTCCCCGGGGATCGAGCACCGGACGCCGGCGGAGCTGCCACGGGTCGACGACGGTGTTCCGTTCGAGCTGCCGCGCGAGTACGTGCCGGTCGCCGAGCACACCGAGATCCGGGCGCTGGGCACCTCGCGCCCGCTGGCCGGGGGAGCGGAGCCGCGGCTGCACGCGTGGGTGCGGATCCGGGGCGGGGAGCTCGAGCCGCTCGTGCAGCTCGGCGTGCTGCTGGACGCGCTGCCGCCGTCGCTGTTCGCCGTCCGCACCGTGCCGGCGGTGATGCCGACCGTCGAGCTGACCGCCCACCTCGCGGGGCCGGTGCCCGGGACGGGTGCGTGGGTGCGGGTCGACCAGCGCACCGTGTGGTGCGACGCCGACGTCGCGATCGACGACGTGGAGCTGCGGGCGGAGGACGGCTCGCTCGTCGCCCGCGGCCGCCAGACCCGGCGGCTGCTCGACGCGTAGGGGGCACGGGGTCCGCGGCGACCGGCCGCCGGGGGTGACCGCCTGACCGGGTGCCGGGGCGCGGCCCTGCTCCGGGGAAGTCGGGCCCCCGGTGGCCTCCTCAGGTCCCGACTTCCCCGAAGTGGGCGTCTGCGCCGCGGTCAGGTGTCCGGTTGGCGTGGGGCCCGGGTGAGGGCGAGGACGCTGCCGGCCACCCCGATCACCAGCACCGCCAGCCCGACGCTGATCCAGCCCGCGGTGTCCCAGTAGACGTCCTCGAGCTGGATGAGCAGCGCCGCCTCGTCGACGACCAGGGCGAGACCGATGCCGTAGCCCAGCCCCATGGCGGTACGCACCCGGGGGGCGCGGTCGCCCAGGCCGAAGAACCCGATCAGCGCGAGCAGCAGGATGCCCCACAGGTAGTGGTGCAGGTGGACGCCGCCCACGGCGACGTCCCCGAGACCGGCGATGTCGACGTCGACGTGGATGAGCCAGGTCAGCAGTCGAAGCAGCGCGAAGGTGGCGGTGAACCCCCACCAGGCGAGGACGTAGCCGCGGCGGGTCGCGAGGACCTCGCGCAGGCGGTGGGGTCGGGAACTCCGGGGCAAGGAAGCCTCTTCCGCTGGTCAGGGTGGTGCGGCCATCCTGCTGGGTGCCTCAGCCGTCGAGCAGGCCGGCCTCGTGGGCGAGGATCGCCGCCTGCGTGCGGTTGGCCAGGTCGAGCTTCGCGAGCAGCCGGGAGACGTAGGTCTTCACCGTCGCCTCGCTGACGAACAGCCGCTTCGCCAGCTCGGCGTTCGGCTCGCCGGTGCCCAGCAGCGCGAGCACCTCCCGTTCGCGGTCGGACAGGCCGGCGATCCGCTGCAACGCCTCCGCCTTGCGCGGGGCCGCCCGCTTGTCCACGTAGGACTCGATGATCGCGGCGGTCACGGCGGGGGAGAGGGTCGCCGTCCCGTCGGCCACCGCCCGCACCGCGGCGGCGATCTGCCGCGGCGGGGTGTCCTTGAGCAGGAAGCCGCCGGCACCGGCGGCCAGGGCCGCGTGCACGTACTCGTCGACGTGGAAGGTGGTGAGGACGGCGACCTCCGGCGCCTGCGGCAGCGCGAGGATCTGCTGCGTCGCGGTCAGGCCGTCCATCACCGGCATCCGGACGTCGATCAGGACGACGTCGGGGCGCAGGTCCCGGGCCGCGCGGACGCCGTCGGCCCCGTTGCCCGCCTCGCCCACCACCTCGAACCCGCCGGCGCTCTCCAGCACCGTCCGCAGCCCGAACCGCACCAGCTCCTCGTCGTCGACGAGCAGGACCCGGATGGGCGCCGCATCCGGGCCGCGCACGACACCCTCGGGTTCGCTCTCGCGGGCCGCTCCGCTCCTCGCTCGTTCCTCGCTGCGATGCTCACGGCCCTGTCCGCTCACGACGGCAGCACCGCCTCGACCGCGAAGCCGCCGTCCAACCGGGGTTCGGCCGTCAACCGGCCGCCGAGGGTGCGCACCCGCTCAGCCAACCCCACGAGCCCGTATCCGCCGCCGGGAACTTGCTCGGCGGGTCGCGCCGGCGCGCCGTTGACCACCCGGACGACGAGCTGTCCGTCCGGGCGCCCGAGGGTGACCCGGACGTGCGATCCCGGGGCGTGCTTGCCGGCGTTGGTCAGCGCCTCCTGCACGATCCGGTAGGCGGCCCGGCCCACCGCCGGGTCGACGGCGTCCGTGCCCTCGGGCAGGCCGGCGAGCTCGATGGTCATGCCGGCCTCCCGCGATTGCCCGATCAGGCGGGGCAGGTCCTCGAAGCCCGGCTGCGGGCCCAGCGGCGCGGCCTCGTCCACGTCCCCGGCGCGCAGCACGCCGACCATCTGGCGCAGCTCGGCCAGGGCCCGGCGCCCGGCGGCCTGCACCTGCCCGGCGAGCTGCTCGACGCGGTCGGGATCCTTCGCGGCCATCTCGATCGCCCCGGCCTGCAGCACCATGAGGCTCACCCGGTGGCCGACGGCGTCGTGCATCTCGCGGGCGATCCGGGTCCGCTCGGTGAGGACGGCGTCGCGCGCCAGCAGCTCCCGCTCGGTCTCGGCCTTCTCGGCGCGGTCGCGGAGGGCGATCAGCAGCTCCTCGCGAGCGCGGACCCAGGCGCCGATCACGCCGGGAAGCAGGATGAGCAACGCGGCGACCGGGACCATGACGGCGAGTTCCAGGAGCGGTTGCGCCACCCAGGGCCGGACCACGGCGAGCGTCCCGACGAGGGCAGCGAGGACCCGTCGACGCCCGCGGCCCTCGTAGCGGCCGACGGCGTAAGCGGCGACGGCCAGGGCCGTGCCGACCGGGGGTGCCAGCGCCGTCACCGATGCGATCACCAGGAAGACCGCCAGCGGTGCCCGGCGGCGGAGCAGGAGCAGGAGGACGGCGAGCAGCACGCCGGTCGGGAAGAGCACCGCCGGCGGCAGCACGCTGGTCGCGTCCTCGACCGAGAAGACGACCGAGACCAGGGACAGCAGGGCCAGCACGAACTCGAGGGCAATGCCGCGCCGGCGCAGGCCTGGCCACAGTCGCTCCCGCAGCCTCATGCGCCAGAGCGTATTTCGGCAGGGCCGGCCGGCGGGTCGCCCGGGAGGGGATCACCGACGTCAACTTTCGGATGACGAAATCGCGCCGTCCGTCGTCCGATGTCGAGGCCTGCGGCCGACGCGCTGACCAACGCCTACTCGGCAGATTGGGATCGTTCCCGAATCCCGGAGGTTCCCATGATCACGGTCAGCGGACTGACCAAGAAGTACGGCGACCAGACCGTCGTCGACGACGTCTCCTTCAGCCTGGAGCCTGGCACGGTGACCGGCTTCCTCGGCCCGAACGGCGCCGGCAAGACCACCACGATGCGGATGCTGACGGGTCTGGTGCCGGCGACCGCCGGAACGGCGACCGTGGACGGTCGCCCCTACGCCGACCTGGCCAACCCGGGCGCCGTCATGGGCACCCTGCTCGACGCCTCCGCCGTGCACCCCGGGCGCACCGGGGCGGCGCACCTGCGGCTGCTGGCCTCGGCGATCGGTGTGCCGGGGTCGCGGGTGGACGAGGTGCTCGGCCTGGTCGGGCTGGGCGACGCGGCCCGGCGGCGGATCGGCGGCTACTCCCTCGGCATGCGCCAGCGGCTGGGCATCGCCGGTGCGTTGCTGGCCGAACCGCCGGTGCTGATGTTCGACGAGCCGGCCAACGGGCTGGACCCGGAGGGCATCCGCTGGATGCGCGACCTGCTGCGCGGGCACGCGGCACGCGGCGGCACGGTGCTGCTCAGCTCCCACCTGCTGGGCGAGGTCGAGCACACCGTCGACCGGCTGCTGGTGATCGACGGCGGCCGGATCGTGGCCGACGGCCCGGTCGCCACCCTGCTCGGCGGGGACGGCGTCGTCGTCCGGGCGGTCGACCCGGTGTCCTTCGCGGCCGCGCTGGAGGCGGCGGGGTTCCACGTGGAACGGGGGGACGACGGCGCGCTCGTCGTGACCGGCGCCGACCCCCGGGCCATCGGCACCGTGGCCGCCTCCGGAGGGCACGTGCTGACCGACCTGCGGCCGGTGCAGCGCGATCTCGAGGCCCTGTTCTTCCAGCTCACCACCGCCGCCTGACCCCGACTACTTCGTTCCTGTTCGTTCTGAGGAGAACCTGAGATGACCGATGTCCTGACCCTCGACCCGCAGTCCTATGTCCGCAGTTCGGTACGCCGGACCGCTCCGTCACTGCCGGCGCTGGCCGGCCTGGAGGTCCGCAAGTCCCTGTCCACCCGGTCCGGGAAGTCGCTGGCCGTGGCGGCGGCCCTGATCGGCCCGGCCGCGATGGGTCTCCTGGGCCTGACCGGCGAGTCGTTCCCGTTCGTCGACGGGCCGCTCGGCGCGGTCGGTGTGATGACCGGCCTGTTGCTGCTGGCGCTGGGCGTCCTGTCGACCGCGGGGGAGTGGACCCACCGGACCGCGGAGTCGACGTTCCTGCTGGTGCCGCACCGCGGGCGGGTGCTGGCGGCCAAGGCCGGCGCCATGGTGGTCCTGGGGCTGGCGCTGGCCGCCGTGTCAGTGGCGCTGGCCGCGCTCACCCTCTACGGCCTGGTCCCGGAGGGCACGACGTGGGACGGCGCCGGGCGAGCCGCGCTGGCCGCCGTCGGGGTCGGCGCGGTGTTCGCGGTGACCGGTGCCGGTGTGGGCGCCACGACGGCCAACAGTGCAGCCGGGCTGACCGGTGTCTACCTGTTCGTCCTCGGCGCGCTGCCCCTCGTGCGGTTCTGGAACGGCGACGTCGCCTCCTGGCTCGACCCGACCTCGGCGACGATGTCGCTGGCCACCGGGTCGGAGCCGATCCAGCCGCTGATCACGCTGGCCGGCTGGGTGGTCGTCACCTCGGTGGCCGGCTGGTTCCTCACCCACCGCCGCGCCGTGCAGTGACCCGGTCGGCCGTCCCGCCGCCCCTCCCCTTCCCGGGGTCGGGGCGGCGGACGCGCAGCTGGTTCCGGGCCTCTCAGGCGGTGAGGCGCTCGTCCGCCGCCTGGCCGGGCGGCACGTCGGCGTCGGGCAGCTGGTCGGCGGGGACGGGGCGGCCGAAGAGCCAGCCCTGGCCGCCGTCGACCCCCAGCTCCTTGAGCACGGCGTGCTCCGACCGGGTCTCCACGCCCTCGGCGATGACGCAGACCTCGAAGCTGTGCGCGAAGGCCACCAGGGACTGCGCGAGCGTGGTCAGCAGCGGATCGGTGTTGATGCCGCTGACGATGCTGCGGTCCATCTTGATGACGTCGGGCTCGGTGCTGACGATGTGCCGCAGGCTGCTGTAGCCGGCGCCGACGTCGTCGATGGCCAGTCGCATGCCGGCGGCCCGCAGCGGGGCCAGGACGGCGCGCAGGGCGTCGTAGTCCTGGACCTGGTCGTGCTCGGAGAGCTCGAGGACGACCCGGTCCAGGGGGAGGCCGGCGAGCAGCTCGCCGCAGCGGGGCGCGAGCAGGGTCCGCGGCGAGACGTTCATGCTCACGTAGCCGTCGACCCGGTCGAGGGCGTCCGCCGCGCGGGCCAGGGCGAGGAGCTCGAGGTCGTCGCCGAGCCCGATGCTGTGCGCCTCGGCGAAGACGACGTCGGGCGCGACGTCCGGCAGGGAGGCGAAGCGGGAGAGCGCCTCGGCGCCGGTCCGCTGCCCCGTGTGCAGGTTGACGATCGACTGGAGGACGACGTCCGGACCGCCGCCGTCCATCACCGGGTCCAGGCGGGTGCGGACCTCGGCCCGGCGCTGCTCGGCGCGGACCTGCGGCTCGATGACGGTCGCCGCGGCGTCGGCGAGGACCTCCATGAGGGCGAGGTCGCGCGCGGAGACCTCGGGGTCGGTGTCCAGCCCGAACGCGCAGAAGGTGCCGTAGACGGCGCCGTCGGAGAGGACGACGGGAACGCTGATGTGGGCGCGGATGGGCGGCAGGCCGGCGGGCAGGAGCCGGACCGCCTCGGGGACCTCCCTGGCGTCGGGCATGACCGGCGGGAGCCGGCCCTCGACCACGGCGAGGCAGAAGCCGCTGCCGCGCGGGCCGGTGAGGCCGGCGCTGATCTCCGGGACGGCGGAGTCGACGACCTGCAGGGTGCGGGTGTTCTCGTCGATGCGGCTGAGGAACGCGACGCTGAGGTCGAGCTTCTGCCGCGCGGTCGCCAGCAGCCGGGCGACCTGCTGCTCCGCCGCCGAGCGTTCCGTCGCCATCTGCTCCCCCGGGGACGTGGTGTCCGTGCGTGACCGACACCATACGACCGGTGGTGCAATGACGGACGAAGCCGTTCCGCTCTACGCCCGTCGGTGGGGATGCGTTCCCGCGGGAGCGTCGGCGAGCCGCTGCTCCATGCGCTGCCGCCGGTCGGCGGGCATGCCGGGGCCGGGGAGCGCCTGCACCTCGGCGGGGTCGTCGACCCGGCCGCACCCGGCGCAGACGACCTCCTGGTGCACCTCCGACCCGCACGGTGCATGGCGGTAGCGGACGGGTGGGCCGTCGGGTGCCGCCCACCGGTCGCCCCACTCGGTGAGCGCGATGAGGGCCGGCGCGAGGTCGCGGCCCTTGTCGGTGAGCAGGTACTCGTACGCCTCGGGCTGCTCGGAGTACCGGTGCCGCCGCATGATGCCGGCCTCGACGAAGCCGTCGAGGCGCGAGGCGAGGACGTTGGTCGCGATGCCGAGGCTGCGCTGGAAGTCGCCGAAGCGGGTGGAGCCGGCGAACAGCGCGTTCCGGACGATGAGCACGCTCCAGCGCTCGCCGACGACCTCCAGCGTCCGGGCGATCGAGCAGACCTCGGCGTCGTACGTCCGGCCCAGCATGCCGCCCAGGATAGCAACCCACTTGCATGACGAAAGCCGTTGTGGCTAGGTTCACTTGTGTCAAGCAAGTCAGCACGTCAGGAGGCGCTATGAGCGAGCCGAGCTACACCACGTCCTTCACGGTCGACCGCACGCCGGAGGAGGTCGTCGCTGCCGTCGCGGACGTCCGCAGCTGGTGGATGACGCAGATCGAGGGCAGGGCCGACGCGGTCGGCGACGAGTTCGGGTACGAGGTGGCGGGCGTCCACCGCACGCGGCTGAGGGTGGAGGAGCTGGTGCCGGGGGAGGCGGTGGTCTGGCGGGTCGTGGACAACTGGTTCGGCTTCGTGTCCGACCAGCGCGAGTGGCGGGACACCGCCATCCGCTTCGAGATCTCGCCCGTGGATGGCGGCGGCAGCGAGGTCCGCTTCACCCATGTGGGGCTGACCCCCGCAGACGAGTGCTACGACGTCTGCTCGCCCGCGTGGGACCGGTACGCCGGCGACAGCCTGCGGCGCCGCATCACCACGGGGATGGGCACGCCCGGCTCGAACGACGAGGCGACCCGGTCCCGGGCGCCCGAGCACGCCGGGTAGGCCGCTCCCCCGCCGGTGTGCTCCGCCGGGTGGGCGAGCCGGATCGCCCGCCCGGCGGCGCCCACGGGTCAGCTCGGCGGGTCCGGCTCGGCGGCGGTCAGGCCGAGGGCCAGTCCGGCGGCGACCACCCCGATCCCCAGCCAGACCAGCGGGCCGGGGGCCGGCGCACCCATCGCCACCCCGACCACGGCCGCCGCGACCGGGGCGACGCCGGTGAGCAGCCCCGCCCGCGCGCTGCCCAGCCGGCCCACGGCGGCGTACCAGAGCACGAAGGCGATCGCCGTCATGCCGACCGCGAGATAGCCGACGGCGGTGAGCTGCACCCCGGTCAGCCGCAGCGCCGCCGCCGGGCCCTCGGTGGCCAGCCCCAGGACGCCGAACACGACGGCGGCGAGCCAGGTCGTGTGCACCGAGACACCCCAGGCGCCGTGCCGCCCCAGCACCGGGAGGGCGAGCAGCGTGAACCCGGCCTCGCAGCCCAGCACGACCACCGCCCAGGCCAGCCCGACGGCGTCGCTGCGGCCCAGCCCCTGGACGAGCGCGGCGCCGGCGGTGACCACGACGGCGGCGAGCAGCACCCCGGCGCGGGGCCGGCGGCCCTCCAGTGCGGGGCCGACGACGGCGAGCAGCACCGGGACGGACGCGACGGCGACACCCAGGACGGCCGGCTCGGCGTGCCTCGAGCCGCGGACCAGCGCCACGTTGAACAGCACCATTCCGGTGCCGACGACCCCGAGCAGCCAGGCCCACTCGCTCCCGCGTGGCAGGGCCACCCGCCGTCCGGCCAGCCGGGCGAAGCCGAGCAGCAGCAGGCAGGCGACGGCGTAGCGCAGCGCCTGCGCGGTGAACAGCGGCGCATCGGCGAGGACGGCGGAGATGGCGACGCTGCTCCCGACGAAGCCCATCGCCGCCACCCCGGACAGCACGGCGGCCGCGGCGGGTTGCCGGACGGGCGGTGCATCGACGATCGCGGCCATGGCTGTCATGCTCGGGCCCTATTGGCCCACCGGACAGGGCCAATCCGTCGCTACGGAGGTGGGCCAATGCCGGGGTCGGACTTCCTCCAGCTCGACGCGGCTGCCGCGCCGGCCCGGGGGGTGACCGACTGGCTGACGTCCGCGGTGCGGGCCGCGGTGCTGGACGGGCGGCTGGCGGCGGGGGACCGGCTGCCGCCCACACGGACGCTTGCCGCGGACCTGCGGATCGCGCGCGGCGTCGTCGTCGAGGCCTACCAGCGGCTGGTGGACGAGGGGCTGGTGGCCGGCCGGACCGGTCAGGGCACCGTGGTGCTGCCCCGGTCCGTGCCGCCGTTGCCCGCGCTGTTGCCGTCCCGGCCGGAAGCTGCCGATCCGGCCCGGCTGCCGCAGTCGACCAACCGGCCGGCGGCCGAGGGTGGGATCGACCTCTCGCCGGGGGTGCCCGACCTGGCGGCGTTCCCGCGGGCGGCGTGGCTGCGGGCCGAGCGGGCGGTGCTGCGGGACGCCTCGGCGGCCGACCTGGGCTACGGCGACCCGCGGGGGAGCGCGCGGCTGCGCGCCGAGCTGGCGGGGTGGCTGGCGCGCACCCGCGGCCTGCGCGTCGCCCCTGACCGGATCCTGGTGGTGGCCGGGGTGGCGCAGGCGCTGGCGCTACTGGCCCAGACCCTGCGGGCGCGCGGTGCGGACTCGATCGGCGTGGAGGACCCGGGCTCGCGCGGCGCGCGCGAGGAGCTCGCGCACTGGGGGCTGCGGCCGGTCGGGGTGCCGGTCGACGACGACGGGCTGGTCGTCTCCGCCATGCCCGCGGTCCCGGCGGTGATGGTGACGCCGGCGCACCAGTACCCGACGGGCGTGGTGCTGTCGCCGGACCGGCGTCGGGAGCTGCTGGCCTGGGCCCGGGACGGCGGGCTGGTGATCGAGGACGACTACGACGCCGAGCACCGCTACGACCGGGCCCCGGTGCCGGCGCTGCAGCCGTCGGCGCCGGAGCAGGTGGCGCACACGGGCAGCACGTCGAAGACGCTGGCGCCGGGGATGCGGCTGGGCTGGCTGGTGGCGCCCGCGCACCTGGACGCCGACCTGGTCGCGGCGAAGCACGCCAGCGACCTGGGCAGCCCGGCGCTGCCGCAGCTGGTGCTGGCGGAGCTGCTGGGCTCCGGGGCGTACGACCGGCACCTGCGGCTGGTGCGCGCGCGGCAGCGGGCCCGGCGGGACGCGCTGCTGGCCGCGCTGGGGCGGCACCTGCCGGGGGCCCGGGTGGCGGGGGTCGCGGCCGGGCTGCACCTGCTGGTCACGTTCCCGGGGCTGGCGGCGGACGACGTCGCGCTGGCCGCGGCGGTGCGGGACGCGGGCGTCGTCGTCCACCCGCTGTCGTGGCACCGGCTCACCCCCGGCGATCCCGGGCTCGTGCTCGGCTACGCCGCCACCTCCCCCGACCGGCTGCACCTCGCGGTGGAGCGCATGGCCGCGGCCCTGTGGCAGGGCCCGCCCGGGTAGGGGAGGGCCCCGCCGAGGTCAGGCCTTGCTGGTGCCGTGGGCGGCGACGGAGAGGGGTTCCCAGCCCCGCCACTCGGCCAGCCGGGACTCGTAGTCGCGGGTGGCGATCGCCAGGGGGCCGTCGCCGAAGAAGACCCGGAGCGGGGGGTTCTTCGTGTCCACCAGCTGCAGCACCGCCTCCCGGGTGGCGAGCGGGTCGCCGGGGTTGCCGGCGCGGGCCTTCCGCTGCTCGGCGGCCTTCTCGCGGAAGGCGTCGTACGCCGGTTCCGGGGTGGCGTGCTTGGCCGAGGCGCCGCCCCAGTCGGTGGCGTAGGCGCCGGGCTCGATGATCGTCACCTTGATGCCGAAGTCGGCGACCTCCGCGGCCAGCGACTGGCTGAAGCCCTCCAGCGCCCACTTGGAGGCGTTGTAGATGCCGATGTTCGGGAAGGCGCTGATCCCGCCGATGCTGCTGACCTGCAGGATGTGGCCCGAGCCCTGGGCGCGCAGGTAGGGCAGCGCGGCCTGGGTGACGAACAGTGCGCCGAAGACGTTGGTGTCGAACTGGGCGCGGGCCTCGGCCTCGCTGATCTCCTCGATCATGCCGAACTGGCCGTAGCCGGCGTTGTTGACGACGACGTCGAGCCCGCCGAAGTGGTCGTGCGCCTGCTGCACGGCCGCGAAGACGGCGGTGCGGTCGTCCACGTCGAGCCCGATCGGCAGCACCTTGTCGCCGAACTGCTGCACCAGCTCGGCGAGATGGGCGGTGTCGCGGGCGGTGGCGGCGACGTTGTCACCGCGCTCGAGGGCGGCGATCGACCACTCGCGGCCGAAGCCGCGGGATGCGCCGGTGATGAACCAGGTCATGGGCATGCGGGGTCTCCTTCGTCGGGCGTCCGCCGTCGTCAGCGCCCGTTCGTCCCGTCCTGTTCCGCCGTTCGGGTGCATGCGGCAACTTCTCGGGCGGCCACTCAACCTCCGGGGCCCTACGGAGCGTGTCCAATAGGCGAAGGCGCCCAGCCGGGTTGCCCGGGACGGAGGGAGCGTGGGTGGTCGCGGAGTTCGACGACGAGTTCGCCGACTTCGTCCGGCAGTGGTCGCCGGCGTTGCTGCGGGTGGCGTTCCTGCTGACCTCGGACCGGGGCGAGGCCGAGGACCTCAGAGCGTCCGGCTGTTCCGGCACGACGGCGGTTCGTGGACGCCGGTGGACACCGAGGAGGCCGGTGGCGGGGGCGAGCTCCCCGACGTCCTCGTCACGAGCGCCTGCCGCGCCAGCTGACCGCAACGCATGGCCGGGCGTACCCGCAGGAACGCGCTGCCGACGGACTGGCGTTGCGGTGGCGACTACACGTGGAGGGCCCCCTCGGAGGCATCGAGAGGGCCCTCAGCGTGTTCCCGTCTCCGGTCAGCGCGTGCGGCGGCCCAGGCGGTAGCCGACGAGGACGCCGATCAGCGTCAGCACGGCTCCGCCGACGGCGCCGAGCGCGAGCGTCTGGACGTCGCCGGGCGCTCCCGCGGGAACGCCTGCCTTGCCGGCGAACACCGTCGGAGCGGCCTCAGCTGCCGGGGCGGCGTGCTTGCCGGCGACATCCGCTACGGACGTCGAGCTCACCGCTGCAGCCGACGGAGCAGCCGCCACCGGCACCGCGGCACCGGTCAGCTCGTCGTCGATCGCCTTGAAGAACTGGCCGGCCATCCGCTTCGCGACGCCGGTGATCATCCGCTGGCCCACGCCCGCGACCGGGCCGCCGATCACGGCGTCGGCCGAGTAGGTCAGGTTCGTCGTGCCCTCGTCGGCCGGCGACAGGGTGATGGTCACCTGGGCCCGCGCGTTGCCCGGCGCACCGGCGCCCGAGGCGTGCATGACGTACGACGTCGGGTGCTGCTTGTCGGCCAGCTTCACCTCGCCGGCGTACGTGCCCTTGATGGCGCCGACGCCGACGGAGACGTTCATCTTGTACTCGTCGTCGCCGACCTGCTCGAGCGTCTCGCAGCCGGGGATCGTCCGCGCCAGCACGGCGGGGTCGGTGATCACGGCCCAGACCTTCTCGGGGTCGCCGTGCAGCACCGCAGAGCCGTCGAGCTTCACGCCATCACTCCAGTCCCCGCCCGGCGCTGCGCCGCGGCGGTCATCTCCGACGAGTCGTTCCGAACCAGGTCGTACAGCTCCGTGGGCGAGATCGGCATCGACGCGATCCGCCGTCCCACCGCGTCCTCGATCGCCGAGGCGATCGCCGCCGTCCCCGGGATGACGCCGGCCTCGCCGGCACCCTTGATACCCAGCGGGTTCAGCGGCGACGGCGTCTGCTGGTGGTCGATGTCGACGTCCGGGACCTCCGACGCGTACGGCATCAGGAAGTCCATGAACGAGGCGTTCTGCAGCTGTCCGTCGGCGTCGTAGGCCATCCGCTCGTACAGCGCACCGCCCACGCCCTGCGCGACGCCGCCGTGCACCTGGCCCTCGACGATCATCGGGTTCACCACGTTGCCGCAGTCGTGCACCACGGCGTACTTCACGACGTCGATCTCCCACGTCGCCGGGTCGATCTCCACGATCGCGGCATGCGCCCCGGAGGCGAACGTCGACCGGATCGGCGAGTAGTAGTCGCGGTGCTCCAGCCCCGGCGCATCGCCCGGGGCCACCGGCGGCTTCGAGTCGTCGCCCGGGCCGGCGAACTGCGTCGCCTGCCGGGCCGCCTCGTCGAAGGCGTACCGCAGCGGGTTGGACAGCACGGCCACGGTGCGCAGCGGGATGGACGTGCCCGGCACGCCCTTCACCTGCACGACGCCCTCGTCGATCTCCAGGTCCTCCGGCGAGGCCTCCAGCACCTCCGCGGCGATCCGCAGCGCCTTCTCCTTCACGCCCCGGGCGGCCAGCGCGATCGCGTTGCCGCTCATCACCGCGGCGCGGGAGGCGAACGTGCCGACGGCGTAGCCGAAGCGCCGGGTGTCGCCGGTGGTCACCTCGACGTCCTCGATCGGCACCCCGAGCTCGGAGGCCACGATCTGCGCGAACGCCGTCTCGTGCCCCTGGCCCTGCGACGTCAGCCCGGTCGACACCAGCACCTTGCCGCTGCCCAGCACCTGGACGTGCCCGCCCTCGTACGGCCCGGGCCCGGTGCCCTCCACGTACATCGCCATCCCGACGCCGAGCAGCTTGCCGCGCGCGTCGGCGTCGGCCCGCAGCTGCTCGGCCTCCGACCAGCCGACCAGCGTCCGCAGCTTGTCGAGCAGCCCCGGGTAGTCGCCCGAGTCGTAGATGACCGGCCGGCCGTCCTGGAACGTCAGGTGGTGGTCGTAGGGGAACTGGTCGGGCTGGATCAGGTTCCGCTCGCGGACGACGGCCCGGTCCAGGCCCAGTTCGTCCGCGATGCGGTCCATCGTCCGCTCCATCGCGTAGCAGCCCTGCGGTCGCCCGGCGCCGCGGTACGGCGTCACGATGACGGTGTTGGTGAACACCGACTCCACGACCACCCGGTACACCGGGATCGCGTACGGCCCGACCAGCTGGGTCGCCGTCACGATCGGCACGATGATCCCGTAGGGCGTGTAGGCGCCGTTGTCGTGCCAGATGTGCACGTCGAGGGCGGTGATCCGGCCCTCGTCGTCGTACCCGACGGTGATCTCCTGCCGCTGCTGGCGCTCGTGCGCCGAGCCGATGAAGTGCTCGCGGCGGTCCTCCGACCACTTCACCTCCTGGCCGAGCGCGATCGCCGCCATCGGGATCAGCAGCTCTTCCGGCCAGGGGTGCACGATCTTCACGCCGAAGCCACCGCCGACGTCGGGGGCGATCACCTCGACCTTGTCCAACGAGAGCTGCAGCTTGGCCGCGATCGCCGCGCGCACCGACGTCGACGCCTGGGTGCTCGTGTAGACCCGCAGCGAGTCGTCGTCGGCGTCCCACTTCGCGTGCACGCCCTTGCCCTCCATGGGCATGCAGGCGCTGCGCTCGATGTACTGGGTGAAGCTCAGCGTGCGGGGCGAGTCGGCCAGCACCGGCTCGACGTCGCCGGTCTCCTGGTGGTGCCGGGCCGCGACGTTGTCGGGGATCTCCTCGTGCACGCACGAGCGTGCTGCGCGGGCGGCGTCCACGCCGACGACGACGGGCAGCTCCTCGTAGCTCACCACGATGCGGTCGCAGACGTCCTCGGCCACGTACCGGTCGGTGGCCACCACCATGACGACCGGCTCGCCGACGTGGTTCACCTCGCCGTTGGCCAGCGGGAAGCCGGTGCGCGGGGAGTGCAGTTGGGGGTGCGGGATGAGCACCGGTAGCGGCTCGGCCATCGGGCCGGTGAGGTCCTCGTAGGTGTAGATCGCCACCAGGCCCTCGACCTCGAGGGCGGCGTCGACGTCGATGTCGGTGATCCGGGCGTGCGCGTGCGGCGAGCGCACGAACGCCGCGGCCAGCGCCTTCGACCCGATGTCGTCGAGGTAGCGGCCCTTGCCGGTGATCAGCCGGGCGTCCTCGCGCCGGCGGACCGGCTCCCCGAACAGCTTCGTCGTCATCGCAGTCCTCCCCCGGCTCGAGCCGCTGCAGGGGACGTCGAGCCGCGGGAGCACGCGGCTCCACCTTCCCGCAGCCGGGTCCAGCCGCGGGTGGCCATCAGGCGTCGTCCTTCATCGCGGCGGCCGCGTGGTGCACGGCCTTCTTGATGTTGGCGTAGCCGGTGCACCGGCAGAGGTTGCCGCCGACCATCTCGTCGACCTCCTCCTCGGAGAGCTCCACCGAGTTGTCCCGGCCCTCGAGCCCCGCGGCGATCGTCATCAGGAAGCCCGGCGTGCAGAACCCGCACTGCAGCGCGTGGCACTCGCGGAAGGCCTCCTGCACCGGGTGCAGGACCTGCCCGCCCTGGTGGTCGTCGTGCGCCAGCCCCTCGACGGTGCGCACCTCCGACCCGTCCACCTGGACGGCGAGCATCAGGCACGAGCGCACCGGGGCGCCGTCGACGATCACCGTGCACGCCCCGCACACCCCGTGCTCGCAGCCCACGTGCGTGCCGGTCAGCCCGAGCTCGTTGCGCAGCGCGTCGGACAGCAGCCGGCGCACCGGCACGGTGGCTTCACGTGGAACACCGTTCACCGTGACGGTGATCGTCCGCTCCGTGTCGACACTGGTCATGCGGCCCTCCCAGCGGCTTCCGCGGCAGCAGAAGCCAGAGTGCGTTCGGTCAGCACGCCCACCAGCAGACGCCGGTAGTCGGCGCTGGCGTGGATGTCGGTGTCCGGGTCGACCAGGGTCCGCGCCAGCGCGCCGGCGGCGGTCCAGTCGGCCTTCTCCACCGGCGACCCGGCGACGGCCTCGGTCAGGTCGTGCACCTCGGGGACGATGCCCACCGAGACGTAGGAGGCGCGGGCCGACGCCACCCGCCGGTCGGCGTCCAGCGTGACCACGACGCCGGCCCCGCAGACGGCGTAGTCGCCCTTGCGGCGGGCGACCTCGGCGAACGCCGTCCCCGAGCGCGGCGGCAGGGCGGGGAAGAAGGCGGAGGTGACGACGGCGGGCCCGGCGACCGACGTCTCCAGCGGGCCGACGAAGAAGTCGCGCCAGGCCACCGTCTCGGGACCGGAGGCGCCCGCCACGGTGACCGAGCCGTCGGTCAGCGCGAGCACCGACGTCATCTCGCCCGACGGGTCGGCGTGCGCGATGGAGCCGACGGTGGTGCCGCGGTTGCGGATCGCCGGGTGGGCCACGTTCGCCGTCGCGCGCCCCAGCAGTGGCTGGACCCGGGCGGCGCCGTCGTGGTGCAGCAGGGCGTGGTGGCGGACCAGCGCGCCGACGGTCACGCCGTCGTCGGTGACCTCGATCGAGTCCAGACCCGGGATCCGGTTGATGTCCACGAGCGTGGCCGGCGCGGCGAGGCGCATCGAGAGCAGCGGCAGGAGCGACTGGCCCCCGGCGAGCACCTTGGCGCCCTCCTCGGCGAGGACCTCGAGGGCCTCGTCCAGGGAGCCTGGGTCGGCGTAGCGGAAGGGGGCTGGCTTCACCGGCTGCGGTCACCTCCGTGCGAGCGGGTGCGGAACAGCCACTCTGTCACCGGCCGGAGGCGGACGAAAGTACCTCAGCGCTAAAACTTCGTTACGGCGTCGCCGGAACGCCACCGGGCCGTCAGGAACCGTCCGTCGCCGGTACCGGGCGGTCCGGGAGCGCCCCCGGACGTGCGCCGTCCCCGGGCCCGGACGGAGAACTCCGTCGGGGCGCCGGGGACGGCGGTGTGCGGTGCGGCTGTCGGGTTACCGGTTCCGCGAGTCCCTGCCGGGCGTGGGCCCGCCGAGCACGCCGGGGCGGCCGACCTCGTCCACCGACGACGGGTCGGGGGACATCTCCTCGCCGGGGGCGTGGCCGAGCGTGCTGCCGGCCGCAGGGTGGACACCCTCGCGGAGCAGTGCGGCCTTCATGTCGGCCGGCGCCAGCCAGCGGGCCAGGTGCCAGGCCACCACCGCGACGATCGAGCCCAGCGCGATGCCGTTGAGCACGAAGTCGTCGGAGAAGACCAGGGTGACGTTGCCGATGCCGATGATGATCCCGGCGGCCAGCGGCACCAGGTTGATCGGGTTGGCGAAGTCGACCCGGTTCTCCTTCCAGATCTTGGCGCCGAGCAGGCCGATCATCCCGTAGAGGACGACGGTGATGCCGCCGAGCACGCCACCCGGGACGATGTTGATCAGGGCGCCGAACTTGGGGATCAGGCCCAGCAGGATCGCCACCAGCGCGGCGATGTAGTAGGCCGCCGTCGAGTAGACGCGGGTCGCGGCCATGACGCCGATGTTCTCGGCGTAGGTGGTGGTGGGGGAACCACCGACCGAGGTGGCGACGACGGTCGCGAAGCCGTCGGCGAAGACGGCGCGGCCCATGACCGGGTCGAGGTCGCGCTTGGTCATCTCGGCGACCGCCTTGACGTGGCCGGCGTTCTCCGCCACCAGGGCGATGACGGCGGGGATGACCAGCAGGCTGAAGTTCAGCGAGAAACTGGGCGCGGTGAAGTCGGGCAGGCCGAACCAGTTCGCGTCCGCGACGGAGTCGAAGTTGATCCGGTCGCGGGTGGACACCGCGCCGGTGCCGTCGACCGAGGTGATCTGGCCGGCCGTCGCGTCCAGCAGGATCGACAGCAGGTAGCCGAAGATCAGCCCCAGCAGGATCGAGATGCGGGCGATGAAGCCGCGCAGCGCCAGCGAGGCGACGATGACGAAGGTCATCGTGGCCAGCGCGACCCACTGGTCCTGCGGCCAGTAGATGCCGGCCGCCACCGGGGCGAGGTTGAAGCCGATGAGCATGACGACCGCGCCGGTGACGGCCGGCGGCAGCACCTTGTTGATGAGGCCGAGGCCCGCGAAGTGGATCAGCAGACCGACCAGGGCGAGCACGACACCGGCGACCAGCAGGGCGCCCACCACGTCGCTGGAGTCGCCGCCGTTGGTGCGGATCGCGGCCACGCCGCCGACGAACGCGGCGCTGGTGCCCAGGTAGCTCGGTACCTGGTTCTTCACGATCAGCAGGAAGATGATCGTCGCGACGCCGCTCATCATGATCGCCAGGTTGGGGTCCAGCCCCATGACGATCGGGAAGACGAAGGTCGCCCCGAACATCGCGACGACGTGCTGCGCGCCGATCCCTGCCGTGCGCGGCCACGAGAGGCGTTCGTCGGGTGCGACGGCCTCTCCGAGCGGGGGCGTACTGCCGTCCCCGTAGAGCTTCCACCCGAACGCCATGAGTGCCTCCTCGACGTGCACTTCCGATGCGGTCCGGTGCAGGTCGACGGGCCGCCGTCCCCACCGGGAGGCGCCAATGTGGCACGGCTCCCAGGGTGCAGGGAAGTACCTCAGTGCTAAATCGTTATTGCAGGCAGATGCCGATACTTCACCACTGAGAGATCCATCGGTACGGTTTCGAGGATGAGCCCCTCAGCCCCCTCCGGTGGAGACGCCGCGGTCTCGGTCCAGCTGCGATCCGGGGTGTACGCCGACTCGGTCCGGCTGATGCAGGTGAGCCGCCGCGTCAGCGCCCGGGACGGCGTCTCGGCCGTCCTCGTCGCCATGGCGACCCCCCTGAACCTCGAGCTCGCCGCCGGCATGGGCCTGGCCCCGGACGGCGACGCCTCGCCCGAGCAGCTGCTGATCGCCGTCCGCGCCGACGACGACGCCGCGCTGGCCGAGGCGCTCGCCGACGTCGACGCCGCGCTCGCCGAGCGGGAGCGCTCCACCGGCACCGCCACCGCGGTCGCGCACCGCACGGTCGGTACGGGCCTGGACGAGCTGGCCCCCGAGGCCCCCGCCCTCGCCATCGTGAGCGTCCCCGGGCAGTACGCCGTCGCCGAGGCCGCCGACGCGATCGCCGCCGGCCGCAGCGTGCTGGTGTTCTCCGACGGCGTCCCGGTCGAGCAGGAGGTCGCGCTCAAGCGCGCCGCGCACGACGCCGGGGTGCTGGTGATGGGCCCCGACTGCGGCACCGCGATCGTCTCCGGCGTCGCGCTCGGGTTCGCCAACGTCGTCCGCCCCGGCCCGGTCGGGCTGGTCGCGGCGTCGGGCACCGGCGCCCAGCAGGTGTCCTGCCTGCTCGACATGGCCGGCGTCGGCGTCTCGCACGTGCTCGGCGTCGGCGGCCGCGACCTGTCCGAGGCCGTGGGCGGGCTGGCCACCCTCGACGCCCTGGCCGCGCTGGACGACGACCCCGCCACCGAGCGGGTCCTGGTGGTGTCCAAGCCACCGGCGCCGTCGGTGGCCGCCGCGGTGACCGAGTTCGCCGACGGCCTCTCCGTCCCCGTCCGCAGCGCCGCCCTCTCGGCGGAGACGCCCGACCTCACCGCCGCCGTCGAGGCCCTGCTGACCGACATGGGGCTCGACGTCCCGGTGTGGCCGTCGCGGCCTGGGCCCGCCGAGGCCGCCGTCCCCGGCGCGGTGCTCAAGGGGCTCTACTCCGGCGGCACGCTCGCCGACGAGGCGATGCTGCTGGCCGCCCCGGTGCTGGGCGGGATCCGCTCGAACACCCCGCTGGGGCCCGGCCTCGGCTATGTCGTCGACCCATCCGCCCCAGACCTGTCCGCCTCCGGCCACCTGGTCGTCGACTTCGGCGACGACGCCCTCACCGTGGGCCGCGCGCACCCGATGATCGACCCGACGCTGCGGCTCGAGGCGATCGCCGACCTGGCCGCCTCCGAGGAGCCCGCCGTCCTGCTGCTGGACGTCGTCCTCGGCTACGGGGCCGACCCCGATCCGGCCGGTGCGCTGGTCCCCGCGCTGACCGCCGCCCGCGAGCGGCGCGCGCTGCCGGTCGTCGTCGCGCTGATCGGCACCGAGGGCGATCCGCAGGGTTGGTCGCGTCAGGCCGACGCCCTCGCCGCCGCCGGCTGTGCCGTCTTCTCCTCCAACGCCGCGGCCACGCGGTACGCCCTCGACCTGCTGGGAGCCTCCGCATGAGCCTCGGGAACCTGCTCTCCGGCCCGCCGTCCATCGTGGCCGCCGGCGTCGACGTCTTCTCCGACGCGCTGCGCGCCCAGGGCGCCGAGGTGGCCGACGTCGACTGGCGGCCGCCGGGCTTCGGCGACCCGGCCGACCTCGCCGCGCTCGCCCTGGATCCCCGCCGCGCGGCAGCCAACCGCACCGCCGTCGAGCGGCTGCTCGCCGCCGGGTCGGTGCTGGTGGACGTCCGGCCGGCGCGGGAGGTGATCGGGCTCGAGGGCCGCACGCTGCTGCACTCCGGCCCGCCGCTGACCTGGGAGGCCGCCTCCGGCCCGATGCGCGGCGCGCTGGTCGGCGCCTGCCTGTTCGAGGGCTGGGCGGCCGACGTCGAGGAGGCGGAGGTCCTCCTCTCTACCGGCGCGGTCACCCTCGACCCCTGCCACCACCACCGCACGGTCGGCCCGATGGCAGGCGTCACCAGCCCGTCGATGTGGATGTGGTGCCTGGAGGACCCGGTCACCGGCGGGCAGGCGTTCTGCAACCTCAACGAGGGCCTCGGCAAGGTGCTGCGCATGGGCGCCTTCAACGAGGAGGTGCAGACCCGGCTGCGCTGGATGCGGGACGTGCTCGGCCCGGTGCTGTCGAAGGCGGTGCGCGGCTCGATCGACGCCGGCAACGACCCGCTCGACGTGAAGGCCGTGCTGGCGCAGATGCTCCAGATGGGCGACGAGGGGCACAACCGCAACCGCGCCGGCTCGCTGATGGCGCTGCGCGAGCTGTCGCCGTCCATCGTCGCCGTGGAGGGCGTGCCGTCGTCGGACATCGCCGCCGTGCTGAAGTTCATCGGCGGCAACGAGCACTTCTTCCTCAACCTCGGCATGCCGACGGCGAAGCTCGCCCTCGACGCCGCCCGCGACGTCCCCGGCTCGACGATGCTCACCGTGATGTCGCGCAACGGCACCGAGTTCGGCATCCAGACCTCCGGCACCGGCGACCGCTGGTTCACCGGTCCGGCGAACACCCCGGTCGGGCTGTTCCTCGGCGACTACGGCCCCGACGACGCCAACCCCGACATCGGTGACTCCGCGATCATGGAGACCTACGGCATCGGCGGCTTCGCCATGGCCGCGGCCCCGGCGATCGTCCGGTTCGTCGGCGGCACCGTCCCCGACGCGCTGGCGACGACGGAGCGCATGTACCAGCTGACGCTCACCGAGAACCCGGCGATGGCGATCCCGATCATGGGGTTCCGCGGCTCACCGACCGGCATCGACGTGCTGAAGGTGGCCCGCACCGGCTGGCTGCCGCAGATCAACACCGGCATGGCCGGGCGGGTCGCCGGCACCGGGCAGGTGGGCGCCGGCCTGGTGCAGCCGCCGCAGCAGTGCTTCGAGCAGGCGCTGGCCGCGCTCGCCGAGGAGGCTCGCACCGCCGGAGGGTCGTAGGCGAGGCCGTGCGAACGAACATGCGGAGCGACACGCTCCTCGTTTCCCGGGCATCGGGTTGGCGACCGCCTACTTTTCCGGCGAAGGCCACGAGCAGAGGACCGGTGTGCGCAGGAGCCCTTGGGTAGCAGGCCCCTACATAATCCTTCTGGGACTGATCTTGGTGATGATCAGTGGCGTCTTTGCTTTTGCGGCATGGCAGTTCGGGAATGAAGCTCAAGAGGCGGCCGGTGATGGCCTGTCGACGTACGACACGGTCGTGCTGCTCCTTGGGGCCTCAGAGGTGGCGAATGACGTAGGGGCACTGTTCAACGCCGCCGCGGTCGCGGCCCTCGTCATTGGTTCAGTAGTTACTCGCATGTGGTTCCGGCGAGAAGCCGATGCCGGCGCCGTCGTGGATGCACGGCCCATGCTCGAAGCGATCGACGGTCTCGTGACCTCGTTGGCTGAAATTGAACGGCAGACCGTCGAGGCTGAAGAAACTATTCGGGCGGCCTCCCATGAGCGGCGCAAGCTAGAGAGCTTGGCCTCTGTATCGCGACGACAGGCCGAAAGTGTCCAAGGAGAGATTCGCGACGCGGTAAACGCTAGTTCGCGCCGGCAGGCGTGGCTCGCTATGATTTGCTTGTTTGTCGGAACTTGTGTGTCCGTAGGCATCTTCCTCTTGGGCGAGTGAAGGAAGCGGGTAGCGGAGGTGCCGTGGACCGGCTTGCTCAGCCGCCCATCAGGTTTCCGGCGGGGCCGCAGGTGAGCAAGTGGTCCAGCGCTGCGGCTACCCCGTCGACGTCGTGCAGCGGTGCTTCGAACGACACCCGGAGGTCGTAGCAGCCCTGCCGGCTCTGCACGCGGAACCGGACGCCGAACCGGTCCAGGCCCAGGAGCCGGACGTCGTCGTGCCGGCCGGCCCAGCGCTGCACCCGCGCCGACAGTCGGCTGAGCGGGGCGCACTGCTGCGCCATGAGCTCCTCCTCGGCGCGGCTGACCACGTCGGGGCGTGCGGCGCGGAAGTCGTCGGGGTCGACGTCGACGCAGGTGCCGGACTCCTCGAGCTCCACCTCGGCGAGGTCCAGCCGCACCAGCGCCGCGCCCAGGCCCACGTCGAAGAGCGCGTCGACGGGGGAGGAGTCGGCGAAGGCCAGCACCAGCTCCGGGACGTCCTGCTCGGGCACCGGCGTCAGCCAGCCCGTCATCCGCACCAGCCCGCGCACCGGGTGGCGCAGCGGGAACGGCGCCCTGTCGGTGACGGTCAGGCGCGCCGGGACGTCGCCGGTCGGGGAGTGGCGCAGCGCGGTGCGCACGCCGCCGTCGGCCGGCACGACGAGCAGGACGTCGCCGTCGCCGGTGGTCGTCGCCGCCGTCACCTGGCAGGCACCGATCCCGGCGACGTGCAGCGAGGCCGCCGGGCGCGTGGCGACGGTGCGGGCGCGTTCGGCTGCCGGCGGCTGCCGATCGACAGCCGCGGACGAGTGGGTCGAACCGGCCGTCATGGACCACCTCGGAGTGCTCGTGGGGGCGTTGTAAGGTGAGCCTAACCAAACCGGAGGTCCGAAGTGAACACGCCCCGCCCCAAGGTCCGGCTCAGTCGCGCGCTGGGCATCCCGCTCACGCCGAAGTGCGTGCAGTACTTCGAGCGCCGCCCGTACCCGCCGGGCGAGCACGGGCGGAAGCGTCGCAAGGACAGCGACTACTCCACCCGGCTCAAGGAGAAGCAGCGCCTGCGCGCGCAGTACGACATCAGCGAGACGCAGCTGCGGGCCGCCTTCGACCGCGCCAAGCGCACCGGCGGCAAGACCGGCGAGGCCCTGATCCAGGACCTCGAGTCGCGGCTGGACGCCACCGTCCTGCGCGCCGGTTTCGCCCGCACGATCTACCAGGCCCGCCAGTTCGTCACGCACCAGCACGTGCTGGTCAACGGCAAGCGCGTCGACCGCCCCTCCTACCGGCTCAAGCCGGGCGACTTCGTGCAGATCGCCGAGAAGTCCCGGACCAAGGAGCCCTTCGTCGTCGCCGCCTCGGGGGCGCACGCCGAGGCGCCGAAGTACCTGGAGGTCCGGCTGGCCGACCTGGTGGTCCGCTACGAGCGGACGCCGAACCGTGAAGAGGTCCCGGTCGTCTGCGAGGAGCAGCTGGTCGTGGAGTACTACTCCCGCTGACCCGGCGCGGGATCTGCGCAGCCGGGCACACCGAGGCCCCAGATGGCACGAGCGCGCAGATCCCGCCGACCGGGGAGGGCTTGCCGGGGCCGACCGGAACCGACAGGCTCCGCAACCATGTGGAGTGCGCACGGGCCCGACGACCTCCACCGGCGGATGATGGCCCCCACGAACGAGATCCCGGTCGCCCTGCCGCTGAACGTCCTGCTGGCGCGCACCGACGACGCCGCCGTGGCCCTCATCGGTCTGCAGGTCCACTCGACCGGGCTGTCGTTCACCATGGCCGTGCGGGTGCGCGGCGGCGTCCACCCGCCGGACCGGCTGCACGACCTCATGTGGGGGTCGCGCGGGCCCGGTTCGAGCGCGCTCCTGCTCGGGGTGGAGTTCGCCGACGGCCGGCGCGCGAGCACGGTCGGCTCCCCGGACAAGCTCGGCGACGGCATCGTGCTCACCCAGGGGTCGGGCTCGGGCGGGGAGCTCGAGGTCGACCAGAACTGGTGGCTGCACCCGCTGCCGCCCGAGGGCCCGCTCCGGGTCGTCGCCCGCTGCGCCGAGATCGGCATCGACGAGACGGCGACCGAGCTCGACGGCGCCGCGATCCGCCGCGCGGCCGACGACGTCGTCACCCTCTGGCCGTGGTCGCCACCCACCCCGCGGGAGGACCGCGACCGGCGCGGGCCCGATCTCCCCGGCGACAGCTGGTTCTCCGGCTGAGTCGGGCCGCCGCGCGCAGGCCGGCGACGGCGAAGGCGCGGCGCACCGTCTCGTCCGGCCCGCGGTGACCTCGCAGACCACCGTCGTCCGACACTGGGGCCGTGGATGTCGTCCGGTTGAGCAAGCGGCTGTCGTTCGTGCTGCGGCACCGCCCCGACTCGGTCGGGCTCACCCTCGACGACGCCGGCTGGGCCGACGTCGGCCGGCTGCTCGCCGCGCTGCGGATCTCCCGCGAGGCGCTGGAGCACGTCGTCGCCACCAACGACAAGCGGCGGTTCGCCTTCGACGACACCGGCACCCGCATCCGGGCCAGCCAGGGGCACAGCGTCGCCGTCGACCTGGGGTACGCGGTGACCACCCCACCCGCCGAGCTCTTCCACGGCACGGTCGAGCGCTTCCTCCCCGCCATCCTTACCGAGGGCCTCCGGCCCGGCCGGCGGCACGCGGTGCACCTGTCCACCGACGCCGGCACCGCCCGGGTGGTCGGCGCCCGACGGGGGCGCCCGGTCGTGCTGCGGGTGGACGCCGCCGCGATGGCCGCCGCCGGTGCCCGGTTCAGCCGCTCGGCCAACGGCGTGTGGCTCGTCGACGCAGTGCCCCCGCGGTACCTCTCCGTCGAGCCCGGCCCGGCGGGCTGACCGCCGCCCGATCAGCCGGTCATGACGTCGCGGAAGGTCTCCTCCGTCTCGACGAACAGGTCCTCCAGGCCGTCGCTGCCGATGAACTCCTCGGGCACGTAGCGCTCGTCGAGCGTCTCCACCACCGTGGGCTCCTCCGCCGCGCTGCGCAGCGTGTCCTCGAGGGTCTGCCGCACGTCGTCGGGGACCCCGGCCGGCGCGATCACGCCGAACGTGGTCGTGCTCTGGACCAGCTCGGGGAAGCCCTCCTCGACGAAGGTGGGGGCATCCACGTACGGCAGGGGCTCCTCGCTGCCGACGGCGAGGACGCGCAGATCCCCGGACTCGACCGCCGGCAGCATGTCCTGCGAGAGGTTCACGAACCCGGCCGTCACGTTCTCGCCGAGCAGCGCCGTCTGCACCTCCGCGTTGCCGTCGAACGGCACCACCGTCAGCGGCACGTCGTAGAGCTGGGTGATCCGCTGGGTCTCGGCGGCGTGCGTGTTCGTGGCGCCCGGCGTGCCGACGGTGACCGACCCCGGATCCTCCTGCGCGGCCTCGAACAGCGACTTCACGTCCTCGTACGGCGAGTCGGCCGGCACCACGATCCCCGACGGCACCCGGGTGACGACGCCGATCGGCGTGAAGTCCTCGCGGGTGTAGCCGACGTCGTTGCTCAGGTAGTTCAGCACCGCGGTCGGCAGCGCGGTCATGGAGAGCGTGTGCCCGTCGGCCTCGGCGCTGATCAGCTGCTGGTAGGCGGTGGCGCCCGAGGCCCCCGGGAGGTTCTCGACCACGACCGACTCGCCGAGCTCCTCCTCCATGTGCGCGGCGAGGGCGCGCGCCGCGATGTCGGTCGGTCCGCCGGCGGTGTAGGGCACGAGCAGCCGGACGTTCTGCGACGGGAAGTCCGCCGCGGCATCCCCGCCGGATCCGGACTCCTCCTCGCCGCCGCAGGCGGTCAGCAGGGAGGTGGCGAGCAGGGCGGTGAGCACGCGGGCAGTTCTCATCAGGGCTCCTGACGTGGTGGTGGCGTCGGCCTCCGCCGCCGCACCGGACCAGCGTCCGGGGCGGGCGGTGGACCCATCGTGGGGCATCCCGGCCGCGCCAGCACCCCCGGCGCCGAGCGCACCGGTCAGGCGGGGAGACGGACCGCCAGCAGCGCGATGTCGTCGTCCCCCCGGGTGCCCAGCGCCCCCAGCAGCCCGTCGCACATCCGGTCCAGCGGCTCCCGGCCCAGCTGCTGGAGCGACCGCACCAACCAGGCGGTGCCGTCGTCCAGGGTCATGCCCCGCCGCTCGACCAGCCCGTCGGTGTAGAGCAGCAACGTGTCGCCCCGGTGCAGCACGAGGTCGTGGTCGCTGCGCGGGACGCCGGAGGGGATGGCCCCGAGCAGCCGGTCGGGCGTCCGCTCGAGCACCTCGGCGCTGCCGTCGGCCCGCACGAGCAGCGGAGGCGGGTGGCCGGCGTTGGACCAGCGCAGCGGCACGGCGTCCGCCGAGAGCCCCCGCACGTCGACCGTGGCCACCGCGACGGTCACCAGCGTCTCCAGGGACAGCCCCGAGAGGACGTCGTCCAGCGCGGTGAGGGCACCCGCCGGCGAGGTGTGCCCCGACCGGGCGAGTGCCCGCAGCATGCCGCGGGTCTGCGCCATCGTGGCGGCGGCGGGGGCGTCGTGCCCGGCGACGTCGCCGATGACGAGCATGGTGGATCCGTCGGCGAGCGGGAAGGCGTCGTACCAGTCCCCGCCCACCTGGGCCTCCTGTGCGCCGGGCAGGTAGCGCGCGGCGGTCTCCAAACCGGGCACCCGCGGGGCGCTGCCCAGCAGCGCCCGTTGCAGGCTCTCGCCGGTCCGGACGACGGCCCGCGTCGCGGCCGCCTCGGCGCCGAGGCGGGCCACCTGCGCCTCCCGGCGCAGCCGCAGGTCGCACGTGACCGCGGCGAGCACCCCGCCGAGGGCGACGGCGACCAGCCGGACCGTCTGCGCCACCCCCGTCTCGGCCGTGTACTGCTGCCCGTAGAGCCCGAGCAGGGTGGCGACGACGAAGGCGAGCGCTGCGTAGACCACGGTGGACCGGCGGTCGAGGAACGTCGCCGCGGCCAGGGGAGCGATGACGCTGAGCCCCAGGACCACCTGGTCACGGCCGCTGGCGATGTCGGCGGCCACGACCAGCAGGAGCACGAGCGCGGGCAGCGCGACGACGACACGCCCCGACCGGTTCACCACGTCCCCCTCGTCCGGCCCAGCGGTGCGGCGGGCTGTCGCCCTCAACCTAGTGGACGGCGACCGTTGTCCCGCGGTCCCGCGCTGACCACCGCCCTGGTCAGCGCCCCGGGCCCGGCATCCGGTCCACGGGGGGACGCCGGGGGGCATGCGATCGGTGCGCCGGCGTCGTGGTGCACCCGGTGCAGGCGGTGCCGGTCGGCACCGCCGTGCGCAGGGGATCCGGGCTGCGGTCGGTGTCGGTGCGTCCCCGCGCCCGAGGTCCCGGGAAGGCGTGCCGGGCAGTGGCCGAAAGCCATTCCACGCCAATCGATGACCGTCCCGGAATTGTCGACTCGGTGACTCGAGTTTCTTTTGGGACAGGAGTCAAGAATGGGTGAGGCGTTGCCGAGAACTTGGTTGTCGATGCACTGGCCGGTGCCGATGACCCAGGTGATCGGCACCCGGGCGGGCTGGCCGCTGAGAGAAGAGGACCCAGGCAATGCGCAAGTCGCGCGTTCTGCTCACCGGAGTCGCGGTTGCCGCTGCCGGCGTCACCACCTCCGCCTTCACCGCCAGCAACACCGTCCCGCAGAGCACGGCCGGCTACGCCGCCGCCTCCGTCACCGGTGCGACCGTCTCGGACATCGCCTACGTCCTGGACACCGCCGACCGGTCGCTGGTCGACGCGATCAACTTCGAGGTCACCGAGGACATCACCGGCATGCAGGCCTACCTGACGCTCCGTACCGGCACTGCCCCCGGCACGGTCGTCGGCACCCCCATCCTCTGCACGGTCGGTGCTCGGGGGACGGGCGTCTCGCCGATCACCTGCCCCACCCCCGATCAGCCGCTCGTCGGGTTCAACTCGATCGGTCTGACGGTGGCCCAGTAATCCTTCTCCGGAACGGGCGGTGGGGCCGGTAGGCCACCCGCCCGGCCGAAGTCGGGTGCCTCTCCCATGACTTCCACGTCCAAGGTCGCCAGCACCAGCGCGGTTCTCGCGCTGGTGCTGGCGACCATGTGGTTGTTCTGGCCCACGGCCCTGGGTGGCGGCACGACCTACGTCACCACGCACGGCACCAGCATGGAGCCCGCGTTCCGGACCGGGGACCTGGCCGTGTTGAGCGCGGCCGGCAGCTACTCGGTCGGTGACGTCGTCGCCTACCACAGCGACGCCCTGGACACGATCGTCATGCACCGGATCGTCTCCGCGGACGCGACCGGTTTCGTGACGCAGGGGGACAACAACGCCTGGCTGGACGACGACCGCCCCACGGCGGACGAGATCCTCGGCCGGCTCTTCGTCCGCATCCCGCAGGGTGGCAAGGCGCTCGAGGCGATCAGCTCCCCGTGGGTCCTCGGGGCCGTCGGCCTCGCGGCCTCCCTGGTCCTGGGCTCCACGCGCCGGAGCGGCGGCGGACCGCGCGCCCGCGCCCTCCGCCGACGGCTGCCGGCCCTGCGCGCGCCGTCCTTCTCGGTTCCGTCCTTCTCCGTGCCCGCGGTGTCGTTGCCCCCGGTCTCCGGCGGGTCCGTGCCGATGCGCGTCCGGGCCCGCGCCCGCCAGACCGCACTGGGCGCCGCGGCCGCCGCGCTGCTGGCCGCCGTCGGCGCCGGCGTCCTGTTCGTCCTCCCCTCCACCGAGACGGTGGAGGACACCCTGCAGGTCACCCAGCAGGGCCGCTTCTCGTACACCGGGACCGCCGAGCGCGGCACCACCTACCCCACCGGTGCAGTGACGACCGGGGACACCGTGTGGACCAAGCTCGCGACCGGCCTGACCGTCTCCTTCGAGGACAGCGTCACCGGCCCCGGCCTCGCCGACCTCCGGGGCGCGCTGCGCCTCGACGTCTCGGTGCGGGCGGCCGACGGCTGGACGTCCTACCTGGGCAGCGGTGCCGTCGTCGGCTTCACCGACGGGGTGGCGACGGCGTCGGTGGACGTCGACGCGGCCGGTGCGTCGGAGGTCCTGGGCCGGCACTACGCCGAGGTCGGCGTCTCGGGGAGCACCGCGACGCTGGTCGTCACCCCCACCGTGGCCATGACCGGGACCGCCCGCGGCACGGCTTTCGAGGCCGCGGCTCCGGCGGCCCTCGACTTCGCGCTCGACCCGACGTCCCTCCGCCTGGCCGGCGACCCCGACACCGTGCTGACGACGACGACCGACACCGCCGTCCCGGTGGCTGCGGTCGCCCCCCGCTCGTTCGACGTCCTGAGCCTGTCCGTCCCGATCGGCGTGGCGCGGGGCCTCGCGCTCGTCGTGATGGCACTCGCGCTGGCCGTCGCCGCGGCCGGGGCGGTGCTCGGCCGGGCCGGCCGCGGCGCCGCAGACGACTTCCTGGTCCGGCACGCCGACCGGATCGTGCCGGTCGGCGCGTTCGCTCCGGGCGGGACCGTCATCGACGTCTCGGATGCCGAGTCGCTCCACCGGGTCGCCGAGCGCTTCGACACCGTCGTCCTGCACCACGCCGGTGCCGAGGAGGACGTCTTCGCCGTGCGCGACGTCGACGCCACCTACCGGTTCGTGGTCCCGGGTGGGGCGGCGGCCCGGCGCGGCAAGCCGCCCGTCCCGGCGCCGTCCCGGGCGCGGCGGTCGGCCGCGGCGGAGGAGGACCTCACCGCTCCGCTGCCGCCCGTGGGCCTCCGGACCCTGCTGGCCTGATCCCCAGGAACGACTTCGGGGAAGCAGGGCTCCGGAACTGCGTCCGGACCCCCACTTCCCCGAAGCAGGCCTTGCGTCAGCTACGCGGGGCTGTCGTCACGCCTTGCCACCCGCGTGACTCCGCGCCCCGGTCCGCTCCTCGCTCGTTCCTCGCTGCGATGCTCCCGGGGCTGTCGTCACGCCTTGACGATGGCGGCCACCGGGCCGCCACCCGAGGGCCCCTGGTGCACCGCGGCCACCGAGACGAAGACGGCCGGGTCGCCGGTCACCGAAGCGGTCACGCCGCCGACGCACGCCTTGATCTGGCGGTGCCAGGAGACGTCCGAGTCGTCGAGCATCGCGTTGCGCCGCCCGCGGACCTTGCCGTCCGGCGAGGCCTCGCACTTGAGGAAGACGTTGACCAGCCGGTCGCCGAGGTCGGTGTGGTGCGGGCGCTCGGGCAGCTCCAGGCCGGCGTCGCGGATCGCGTTCCAGATGCCGTCCTGGTCGAGCGCGTCGGTCATCACCGAGTGGCCGACGCGGTACGCGCCGCCGTGCCCGCGGGCGTTGCCGACGACGACGATCTGCGCCCGGTCCAGCTCCACGCCCGACGAGCAGGAGGCGACGGCGCTGTAGAGGGAGAGATCACGCATGATCTGCTCCTGCTTCGGCAGCTCGATCTCACCGAGCGCCACCGCGATGCCCAGCGCCGTCGTGCCGTTGGAGATGTCCATGGAGCCGTGCGGCTCCTCGAGGACCGTCGTCTCCCCGCGCTCGTGGGCGTCGCGGATCGTGTCGATGGTCAGCAGCGGGGTCTTGGTCTGCACGTAGTGGACGTCGGCCGGGTCGGTGATGCCGGCGGCCGCCATCGCCTTCTTGACGCCGTCGGCGACCTTCTCCACCATCGCGACGCGGCCGATGTCCTCGGGCAGCAGGACGTCGCTCATCGCGTAACCCACGGTCAGCCGCGGCTCGTCGGTCTGCTCGACGGCGTCCTCGGGGAGGGTGGCGAAGATCGTCGCGTGCGGGCTGATGACGCCGTCGGTGCCACCGGACCACACGATCGGGATCTGCTTGACCTCCTCGGCCGACCGGCTGCCCTTCTCCTGCAGCACCTCGCGGAACGCGCGGTCGGCGATGATCCGGGTGTAGTCGTTGATCCCGCCGTTGCCCTCGGTCTTGCCGATGACGGCGATCACCCGGTCGGCGTCCATGACGCCGTCGTCGATGAGCTTGGCCAGCTCGGAGGCGTCGCTGACGTTGTGCAGCGGGACCTTGCGGACCTCGATCGGTGCGGGCATGCGGGTTCCCTTCAGGAGTTGGTGACGACGGTGCCGACGGAGTCACCGCTGACGGCGTCGGCGATGTGCTCGAGCGAGGTGACGACGGCGCGCCGGCCGCCGTGGGACAGGAACCGCAGCGCCGCCTCGACCTTGGGCCCCATCGAACCGCGGGCGAACTGCCCGGCCGCGGCGAGCTCGCGCATCTCCGCCGCGGTGGTCCGGCCGAGCGGGCGCTGGTCGGGCGTGCCGAAGTCGACCATCACGTTCGGGACGTCGGTGGCGATGACCAGGGTGTCGGCCTCGACGTCCCGGGCCAGGATGGCCGCGGTGAGGTCCTTGTCGATGACGGCTTCGACGCCGCGCAGCGCGGGCCGGACCCCGTCGTGGTCCCGGCCGTCGTCCACCACGGGGATGCCGCCGCCTCCGGCGCAGACGACGACGAAGCCCGCGCCGGCCAGGGCGTGGATCGCCGCGGAGTCGACCACGGCCAGCGGCTCGGGCGAGGCGACGACCCGGCGCCAGCCGCGCTCCCCGCGGTCCTCCCAGGTCTGGCCGAGCGTGACGAACCGGTCCGCCTCCTCGCGCGGGAGGTAGCGGCCGACCGGCTTGGACGGCTCGGCGAAGTGCGGGTCGCCGGCGTCCACCAGCGTCCGGGTGATCAGGCCCGCGGTGCGCTGGGGGAGGTCGCGGGCCTGCAGGGCGGCGTCCAGCTCGTCGGCGAGGGTGAAGCCGATCGTGGCCTGCGTCTGCGCGACGTTCCAGTCCAGCGGCACCGGCGGCACCTCGTGCGCGGCCAGCTCGTTCTTCACCAGCAGGTTGCCCACCTGCGGGCCGTTGCCGTGGGTGAGCACCACCTCGACGCCCGCGGCGACGACGTCGGCGATGTGCGTGGCTGCCTCGCCGAGCGCGGCGCGCTGGGCCGCCGGCGTCGCGGAGCCGTCGGCTCCGGTCATGGCGTTGCCCCCGAGGGCGATGACCACGCGGCGGGACGTCACCCCGCCGACCCTAGCCGGGTTTTCCTTAGCGGTGAAGTACCTGACGGGATGGGCTCACCGGGGTTCCGCGGGCGGGTCGTCGCCGGCCGCGATCGCCCGCTGGGCCCAGGCGACGTCTTGCCACCGGCCGTGCTTCCAGCCGATCCGCCGGTAGGTGCCGATCGGCTCGAAACCCAGCGCCGCGTGCAGGCCCTCGCTCGGCTCGTTCGGCAGCGTCATCCCCGCGACGGCGGTCCGGTAGCCCCGGGCCGCCAACCGCGCGAAGAGGGCCTCGTACAGCGCCCGCCCCCCGCCGCCGCGCCGTCGCCCGGTCTCCAGGTAGACGCTGACCTCGCACGACCAGCGGTAGGCGGCGCGCTCCTTGTACGACCCGGCGTAGGCGTAGCCGACGACGCGGCCGTCGTCCTCGAGCACCACCCAGGCGTGCGCGTCCAGCGCCCTCGCGATCCGCCCGGCCATCTGCTCGACCGTCGGTGGCTCGGTCTCGAAGGTGATCGCGGTGCCGGTGACGTACGGCGCGTAGATGGCCGCGCACGCGGCGGCGTCGTCCACGGTGGCGTCGCGGACGGCCGGGGCGGGAGCATCCATGATCATCAACGTAGGGGCCTCCAGCCCGGGCCGGAGGTGACGTCGACCACCTGTGACCGGCCGTCGGCCCGCTGCGGTGCCGGATCCCGAGGGGTACCGCTAGCGTCCCGCGCCGTGCCCGCCGCCCCGTCGTCGACGACCGTCGCCGGGTTGGTGACCGCTCTCGTCGGGTTCCTCAGCTCCTTCGCGGTCGTGCTCACCGGCCTCCGCGCGGTCGGAGCCTCCCCGGCGCAGGCAGCCTCGGGGCTGGTCGTCCTGGCGCTCGCCATGGGGCTGGCCACCGTGCTGCTCGCCCAGCGCACGCGGATGCCGATCACCGTGGCCTGGTCCACGCCCGGGGCCGCCCTGCTGGCGACCGCCTCTGCGCCGTCCTGGCCGGTGGCCGTCGCCGCCTTCGTCCTGGTCGGCGCGCTGGTCCTGCTCACCGCGGCGTGGCCCCGGCTGGGCAGCGCGATCGGCGCCATCCCGCCGGTGCTGGCGCAGGCGATGCTGGCCGGCGTCCTCGTCCCGCTGTGCCTCCAGCCGGTCCGGTCCGCGCTGGAGATGCCCTGGCTGGTGGTGCCCGTCGTCCTGGTCTGGGCGGTGTTGCTGAAGTTCTCCCCGCGCTGGGCGGTGCCGGCCGCGTTCGCGGTCACCCTCGGCATCATCGGCTGGCTGGCCTGGCGCGAGGGCGGGGTCGAAGCCTCCGCGCTGGTCCCGGCGCTGGCGTGGACGACGCCGGACTTCGGCTCCACCGCGGTCATCGGGCTGGCGCTGCCGCTGTTCCTGGTCACCATGGCCTCGCAGAACGTGCCCGGCATGGCGGTGCTCGCGGCCTACGGCTACCGGGCCCCCTGGCGGCCGGCCATGGCCGTCACCGGTGCCGGGACGGTCCTCGGCGCCCCCTTCGGCGGGCACGCGATCAACCTGGCCGCCATCAGCGCGGCCCTCGCGGCCGGGCCGGAGGCGGACGCCGACCCGGGTCGCCGCTACCTGGCCGCCCGCACAGCGGGGTTGGCCCACGTCGGCTTCGCGCTCGTCTCGGCCGCGATCGCCGCGCTCGTCGCCACCGCTCCGGCGGGCTTCGTGGCCGCGGCCGCCGGCCTGGCGCTGTGGCCGGTGCTGGCCGCGTCGCTGAGCGGGGCGCTGGCGCGGCCCGAGGACCGGATCCCCGTCCTCGCCACCTTCCTGGTGGCGATCAGCGGCATCACCGTGGGCGGGATCGGGTCGGCGTTCTGGTCGCTGGTCGTCGGGCTGGCCTTCTGGGCCTGGTACCGGCCGCAGCCCGTCGTCGCCGCCTGAATCGCGGCGTCAGCGGCGCCAGAAGTCGAACCGGTCGCGCCCGGGCCGGAAGCCGGCCGCCTCGGCCACGGCGACCGCGAGGTCGAACTTCTGCCCGACCGCGGTGGGGGCGTGCGCATCGCTGCCGAAGCTGACCGCCTCGCCGCCCTCCTCGCGGAACCAGCGGACCTGGTCGGCCGAGGCGAGCGGGCTGCTGGTGTTGATCTCCAGCGCGCGGCCGCTGCCGGCCAGCGCGCGGAACACCGCCCGGTACTCCTCCTCGTAGTCCTTCTCCACGTACCGGTGCGAGCCACCGGGCCAGTACCGCCGCGGGAAGTCGACGTGGGCGAGCACCTGGAAGACGTCGCTGCCCTCGATCATCCCGACCATCTCGCCGAGGTAGCGGCGCATCGTGGCGTCGGCGTCCACGTGCAGCAGCCGGCCGACGCCGACCAGCCGGCCGTCGTCGCTGAGCGAGTGCAGCGAACCCAGGATGCGGTCGACCGGGGAGCTCGCCAGGTGGCGGGCGATGCTCGCGGCGAACAGGTGCGGCTCGCCGGTCTCGACGCCGGACCAGATGCGCAGCTCCGGGAACCGGTCGCGCACCTCCTCGAGCTCGGCGAAGTACCCCTCGACGTCGATGGGCAGCTGGTGCGCGGGGTGCCGGTCGACCAGCCCATCAGCGGTAGCGCGGTCGTCGGCCTCCCAGACGGTGAAGTCCAGGTGCTCGGTGAAGGCGATCGCGGGCAGGCCCTCGGCGATCGCCCGCTCGCACGCCCGCCGCATGGTCGAGGAGTCCGGCGTGTCCCACGACCAGTGGGTGTGCACGTGGTTGTCGGCCGGTCGCTGCCCCTGGTGGTGTGCCATCGCCTGTGGATTCTCCACCGTCGTCCCCCGGTCGCGCGCGGCACCCGTCCTGTCGTCGGGCGCACCTACTGTCGTCGGCATGAGCACCGCTGCCCCGCCGTCCTCGATCGCCGACGAGGCCCTGGAGATCCTGCGGGAGCTCACCGGCCGCCCCGACGCCGTCTTCCGCGAGGGGCAGGACGCCGCCGTCGCCGCACTGGTGGAGCGTTCCCAGCGGGCGCTGGTCGTGCAGCGCACGGGCTGGGGCAAGTCCGCCGTCTACTTCGTCTCCACCGCGCTCCTGCGCCGCCGCGGCGCCGGCCCGACGCTGCTGGTGAGCCCACTGCTGGCGCTGATGCGCGACCAGGTGGCCGCGGCCGCCCGCGCCGGCATCCGCGCGGTCGAGATCTCCAGCGCCAACATGACCGAGTGGGACGACATCGCCGCCCGCCTGGCCGCGGACGACGTCGACGTCCTGCTCGTCTCGCCCGAGCGGCTCACCAACCCGCGCTTCCGCGAGGAGCAGCTGCCCGGCCTGGTCGCCCGCTGCGGGCTGGTCGTCGTCGACGAGGCGCACTGCGTCTCCGACTGGGGGCACGACTTCCGCCCCGACTACCGCCGCATCCGCGACCTGCTCGGCACCCTGCCCGAGGGGACGCCGGTCCTCGCCACCACCGCGACGGCGAACGAGCGGGTGGTCGCCGACGTCGCCGAGCAGCTGGGCGCCGGCGGCGTGGAGGTCACCACGGTCCGCGGCCCGCTCTCCCGCGATTCGCTACGGCTGGGCGTGCTCCGGCTGCCCAGCGACCGGGCGCGGCTGGCCTGGCTGGCCTCCCACCTGGCCGATCTGCCGGGCAGCGGCATCGTCTACACGCTCACCGTCGCGGCGGCCGAGGAGACGGCCAACCTGCTCCGCGACGCCGGGCACGAGGTGCGCTCGTACACCGGCCGGCTCGACGACGCCGACCGCAAGGACGCCGAGGAGGCGCTGCGGCGGAACGAGGTGAAGGCCCTCGTGGCCACCTCCGCGCTGGGCATGGGCTTCGACAAGCCCGACCTGGGCTTCGTCGTCCACCTCGGCGCCCCGTCGTCGCCGGTCAGCTACTACCAGCAGGTCGGCCGTGCGGGCCGCGCCGTCGAGCACGCCGACGTCCTGCTGCTGCCCGGGCCGGAGGACATCGCCATCTGGCAGTGGTTCGCCACGTCGTCGATGCCGCGGGAGGACCACGCCGCGGCGGTGCTGACGGCGATGGCCGACGGCAAGGCCTGGTCGGTCGCGCGGCTGGAGACGGTGGCCGACGTCCGCCGCTCGCGGCTCGAGCTGCTGCTCAAGGTGCTCGCCGTCGACGGGGCGGTGGAGCGGGTGCAGGGCGGCTGGCGCGCCACGGGGCAGCCGTGGGTCTACGACGCCGACCGCTACGCCCGCGTCACCCGTACCCGGGAGGCCGAGCAGCGCGCGATGCTGACCTACGCCAAGCCGGTCGACGAGGCCGAGTGCCGCATGGCCTTCCTGCAGTCCGCGCTCGACGACCCCACCGCCGCACCGTGCGGGCGCTGCGACGTCTGCACCGGCCCCTGGTACGCCACCGACGTCCCCGAGGCGGCGTCCCAGGCGGCGTCGGCCGCTCTCGACCGGCCCGGGGTGGAGCTGGCACCGCGCGCCATGTGGCCCACCGGCGCCGACCGGCTGGGCGTCGACGTCAAGGGCAAGATCGCTCCCTCGGAGCAGCTGGAGAACGGCCGCGCCGTCGCCCGGCTCACCGATCTGGGGTGGGGTCAGCGGCTGCGCTCCCTGCTCGGGGACGACGGCGTCGGGGGCGTGGTGGAGCTCGACCTCGAGGCCCCGAGCATCGAGGAGGACCCGGACGCCGCGTTCGACGTGCCCGTGCGCCGCTCGGTCTCCGACGTCGGGCCGGACGAGGAGCTCCTGCGCGCGTGCGGCCGGGTGCTCGCTGCCTGGGATTGGAAGGAGCGGCCGGCGGCCGTGGTGGCCATGCCCTCGCGCCGGCGCCCCCAGCTGGTGCAGGGAGTGGCGCAGGGGCTGGCCCGCATGGGCCGGTTGCCGTACCTGGGGGAGCTCTCGCTCGCGCACGGCGGTCCCACCGGCCAGCCCGGCGGCAACAGCGCCTTCCGGCTGGCCGCGGTGTGGGACCGGATCGTCGTCGGCCCGGAGCTGCGCGAGCAGCTGGCGGCGGTCGACGGCCCGGTGCTGCTGGTCGACGACCTCGCCGACTCCCGCTGGACCATGACGGTCGCCGGTCGCGAGCTCCGCCGGGCCGGGGCGTCCGCCGTGCTCCCGTTCGCCCTGGCCCTCACCGCCTGACCCGATCCCGTCCCCGGCTGCCTTGCCGGGCCGACCGTTGTCCACAGGCTTTCGCACACATGTGCGAAACATCGGGGTAGCGTGCCGGCATGACGCTGGCGCACCAGCCCTCGATGTGGGACCTCGCCGAGGAGGCGACGCTCGAACCCCTGGACGGCGTGGTCCGGCACGCCCTCGGCCGGGGGGCGTGGGTCGACCACCTCCCCGGATGGGTGTCCGGCTCCGACGAGGTGCTCGAGGTCCTGCTCGGGGACATCGGCTGGCGGGAGGACCGCCGCCAGATGTACGAGCGCGAGGTCGCGGTCCCGCGGCTGCTGCGGTGGTACTCCGGCCGGGAGGAGCTGCCCCATCCGCTCCTCACCGAGGCGCGCGCGCAGCTGAACGACCGCTACGGGCCCGAACTGGGCGAGCCCTTCATCAGCGCGGGGATGTGCCTGTACCGCGACGGCCACGACAGCGTGGCCTGGCACGGTGACCGGATCGGGCGTGGACGGTCGGCGGACACGATGGTCGCCATCGTGTCCTTCGGCTCCCCTCGTCCCCTGCTGCTCCGTCCGGTGGGCGGAGGCGAGTCCCTGCGCTTCCCGCTGGGGCACGGCGACCTCGTGGTCATGGGTGGTTCGTGCCAGCGCACCTGGGAGCACTGCATCCCGAAGACCACCAGGCCGGTCGGGCCCCGCGTCAGCGTCCAGTTCCGGCCGCGCGGCGTCGCCTGACCTCCGACCGCAGCGGGAGCCGGCGCCCGCGGTCCGGGGCCTGCACCGCCCCACGGCGACAGGCGGCCGGCGGGGTCGGGGGAGGCGTCCGGACCCCCCCTGCACGACCCCCCGGAAGGCGTGTATGGTTCCTCCTGCACCGAGCGAGAACGGACCGGGCCGCGAGGCCAGGGAAACCGCCGGAGGAACCCCCGAGGTTCAGCCGCTGCGGAGCTCGGTATACATTGAGAAGACCGCCTCGAGCGAAGGCCAAGAAATTGGCCGGGTTTCGTGCGCGTCCGCTCCTTGAGAACTCAACAGCGTGCCGAAAGTCAGTGCCAAGTAATACCCCGTGCCCTGGCCACTGTGTGGTTGGGGCTGGGATTCCTTTGGTTGATTGATATCGCGAGTGTCAGCTC